>NZ_RPRY01000138.1 GCF_003949795.1 Streptomyces sp. WAC06614 | reverse complement strand
GCGGTGGGTCCGTTCCTGGGGGGCTGGCTGGTCGACGGACCGGGCTGGCGCTGGGTGTTCCTGCTGAACGTGCCGGTGGCCGCGGTGTGCGTCCCGGTCGCCCTGCGGCACGTACCGGAGTCCCGGGCCCCGGACGCCACCGGACGGTTCGACGTGCTCGGGGCGGCGCTCGGCGCGGCGTCGCTGGGCCTGGTGACGTACGCCCTGATCGAGGCGCGTTCGGCGACCGGCTGGGTGGTGGCGGCCGCGGTCCTGGGCGTGCTCCTGGCCGGGGCCTTCGTGCGGGTCGAACGCCGCCGGCCCGAGGCGATGATGCCGCCGGAGATCTTCCGCTCCCGCCAGTTCACCGCGGTCAACCTGGTGACCTTGTGCGTCTACGCCGCGTTCGGCGGCTTCTTCTTCCTCTCCGTGCTCCAGCTCCAGGTGGTCACCGGCTACTCGGCCCTCGGCGCGGGCGCGGCCCTGCTGCCGACCACCGCGCTGATGCTGCTGCTGTCGGCCCGGGCCGGGGAGCTGGGCGAGCGCATCGGCCCCCGGATCCCGCTGACCGTGGGGCCGGTGCTGTGCGCGGCCGGCATGGTGCTGATGCTGCGGGTGGGGGCCGGGGCGTCGTACCTCACCGACGTGCTGCCGGCGATGGTGGTGCTCGGCCTGGGCATGACCACCCTGGTGGCCCCCCTGACCTCGACCGTCCTGGCCTCGGTCTCCCCCGGCCGGGCCGGGCTGGCCAGCGGCATCAACAACGCCGCCGCCCGCGCGGCGGGCCTCCTGGCCGTGGCGGCGCTGCCGCTGCTGGCCGGGATGGGCCCGGACGCGTACCTGGACCCGGCCGCCTTCGACGTCTCCTTCGACCGGGCCATGGCGTGGTGCGCGGCCCTGCTGCTCCTGGGCGCCGTACTGGCCTGGGCCACGATCCGCAGCCCGCGCAAGGACGCCCCGCACCCCCAGTGCCGCACCCAGTGCGCCGTGTGCTCCCCGTCCCTGGAGGCCCCGCAAGCGGCTACTGGTTCTGCGCGCCCAGCACGAACAGCAGATAGACGAAGAAGGCGAACAGGTGGCCGACGAACAGATACGCCACCAGCCTGATCACCAGCCCGCGCGGGAACTTGGCCTCGATACGGGCGCGTACGCCCGGCTTCTCCTGCGGTGCGTTCGACGTGTGCGACACGGTCTCTCCCTCAGCGATGGGTACTGCCGCCGCCGAGGCAGACCCCGGCAAGGCTGCTCTGCAACAGCGTGTGGATGAACAGCAGCTCCGCCCCGGCGGCGCTCGCGGCGCCGATCCGGTGCGGGGTCAGCGAGTCGAAGTGGGCGCTGTCGCCCGGCTCCAGCAGGTACTCGGCCTCCCCCAGGTTCAGCCGCAGCCGGCCCTTGAGGACGTGGAGCCACTCCTCGCCCGGGTGCACCCGGACCAGCTCGGCCGGCCCCGGCGTGTACGGCACGTGCACCCGCAGCGCCTGCATGCCCCGCCCCGAGCCCCCGGCCTGCCAGTACGTCCAGCCGTCGGCCTCGCGGGCACCGGGGCCCCCGGCCCGTACGATGGGGTCGGCGACCGTCGGGGTCTCCCCGAGGAGCTCCGAGACCGTCGTGCCGTAGGTGCGGGCCAGGGCCAGCAGCAGCGGCAGCGACGGCTGGCGCCGCCCGGTCTCCAGCCGGGACAGGTGGGCGGGCGAGAGCCGGGCCCGCGCGGCGGCGGCCTCCAGGGTCAGGCCGGCGCGGCGGCGAAGTTCGCGCAGCTGCGGGGCGACCGCGGGCAGGTCGTCGGGGACGCCGTCGGGACCGGGGGCAGGACCGGTGTTCATGCCCCGATTGAGCCAGATTCTTGCCCCAGGGGCAATGCGCTTTGCCTCTGAGGCAAAGTCGGTCTCCGTGACGCGGGCCCGCCGGGCCCTCAGCCGAGGCCCTCGCCCCTGCTCTGGCTCTGACCCTGGCCCTGGCCCTGGCCCTGACCCAGCACCGTCTCCACCGTGTCCGCCTCCGCCGCGGACTTGTCCGGCCGGTGCCGCACCACGCGGGCGAAGCGGAGCGCGACCCCGGCCGGGTAGCGCGGTGAGCTCTGCAGTCCGTCGTAGGCGATCTCCACCACCAGCTCGGGCCGCACCCGCACGGTGAAGCCGTCGTCCCCGGTCGCCAGCTCCCGCAGCCGCTCGGTCTGCCAGCGCAGCATCTCGTCCGTCAGCCCCTTGAACGTCTTGCCGAGCATCGCGAACGTCCCGTCCGCCGCCCGCGCCCCCAGGTGGAGGTTGGAGAGCAGCCCGGTGCGGCGGCCGTGCCCCCACTCCGCCGCGAGCACCACCAGGTCCAGGGTGTGCACCGGCTTGACCTTCAGCCACTGCTTGCCCCGCCGGCCCGCCGCGTAGGGCGAGTCCAGGGCCTTGACCATCACGCCCTCGTGCCCGCGCCGCAACGTCTGCGCCCAGAACTCCTCGGCCTGCACCACCTGCGCGACCGGGTCCTCGACCGCCAGCCGCCGCACCCGGGAGGCCTGCGGCACCAGCTCCGCCAGGGCGGCGTGGCGCTCGCGCGCGGGCAGGTCGAGCAGTTCCCGGCCGCCGGCGGCCAGGACGTCGAAGAAACAGACGGTCAGGGGCAGGCTCCGGACCGCGGCCGCGACGTCCAGCCGCGAACCGACCCGGCTCGACACCGCCTGGAACGGCACCGGCCGCCCCTGCGCGTCCAGCCCGATCACCTCGCCGTCCAGCACGAACCGGTCCCCGGGCAGCGACCGCGCCAGCTCCACCACCTCCGGCAGCCGGCCGGTGATCTCGTCCAGCGACCGCGTGTACACCCCGACCCGCTCCCCGTCCCGGTGCACCTGCACCCGGATGCCGTCGAGCTTCTCCTCCACGCTGCACGGGCCGAGCGCGGCCAGCGCCTCGGCCACCGAGGCGGCGGTGTTCGCCAGCATCGGCTGCACCGGCCGCCCGACCCGGAGCGTGAACCTCTCCAGCGCCGCCGATCCCTCCGCCAGCACCGCCCCGGCCACCCGGGCCAGCGAGCCGTCGAGCATCACCGCCCGGCGCAGGGCCGTGGCCGGTACCCCGGCGGCCGCCGCCACGCCGTCCAGGGCGACCGCGTCCAGGGCACCCTGGCGCACCTCCCCGGACAGCAGGCTCCGCAGGAACCGCTGTTCCTCGGCGGTGGCCGCGCCGAGCAGCCCGTCCACGATCCGCTGCCGCTCGCCCTGCGCGCCCGCCCCCGACACCGCCGCCAGGGCGGTCACCGCCGCGTCGACCTCGGACACGGTCAGCGTCGGCTGCCCGGCCGGGGCGACCTCCCGGCCGAGGGCGCGCCACCCGATGCCGGGCCGGCCCTGCGGCAGCCGGCCCGCGAGGTAGGCGATGACGAGGGCGGCCTCCTCCGGCGGCGCGGCCCGGAACAGCTCCGCGAGCAGGGCGGACTTCCGGGACCGGGCGGAGGTCTCGGCGACCTCCCGGGACACGCGCGCGACCTCGGCCAGCAGCATGCGCCCATCCTGCCGCCCGGCGGCGCGCGGCGCAGGTCGGCGCGGCGTACCGGGGCGCGGGTCGGGTGCGGCGTACCGGGGCGCGGGTCGGGGCGCGGCGTACCGGGGCACAGGTGGGGCGCGGCGTACCGGGGCGCGGGTCGGGGGCGCGGCGTACCGCGCCTGCGGTAGGCGGCGGGCGCCGGTGTCCTCCTGGAGAAGGGGCGGGTTCCGCCTGGAGGCTCTCGGGCCGGGGGCCCGCGGGCATTTAGGGTCAGGCCTATGAAGCTCCGACTGCCCAGGCGCCGGCGCGGCCGCCTGCTCGCCGGCGCCGCCGCACTCGCCGTGGTCGCGGGGGCCGGCACGTGGACCGCTGCCGGGTCCGGCGGGCCGCCACCCGTGCACCGCCAGGACACCGTGCTGGAGATGCCCGACGCGGCCATCGACACCTCGTACTTCACCGCGGGCGGCGACGGGCGGCGGCCCGCCGTGCTGATCGGCCACGGGTTCGGCGGCAGCAAGGACGACGTCCGGGACGAGGCCGAACACCTCGCCCGGTCCGGCTACGCCGTCCTGACCTGGTCGGCCCGCGGGTTCGGCCGCTCCGGCGGCCGGATCGGGCTCAACGACCCGCAGTACGAGGTCAAGGACGTCTCCCGGCTCGTCGACTGGCTCGCCCGCCGGCCCGAGGTCCAGCTCGACGCCGACGGCGACCCGCACGTGGGCGTCACCGGCGGCTCGTACGGGGGTGCGATCTCCCTGCTGGCGGCCGGGTACGACCGGCGGGTGGACGCGATCGCCCCGCAGATCACCTACTGGAACCTCGCCGACGCCCTCTTCCCCCAGGGGGTGTACAAGAAACTGTGGGCGGGGATCTTCTTCACCACCGGCTCGGCCGGCGGCCTCCAGCTCGCCGGTCCGCAGGCGGGCGCGACCGGCACGGCCGGCGCGGCGGGGAACGCCCCGGCCGCGGACCGGGGCCCCGCCGGACCCGGGACGCCTCCACCGCCCGGCTGCGGGCGCTTCCAGCCCGAGCTGTGCGCGATGTACGAGCGGGTGGCGGTGGCCGGGAAACCCGACGACCAGGCCCGTGAACTGCTCCAGCAGCGCAGCCCCTCGGCGGTCGGCGACCGCATCAAGGTGCCGACCCTGATCGTGCAGGGCCAGTCCGACTCGCTGTTCCCGCTCGACCAGGCCGACGCCGTCGCCCGGACCGTCGCCGCGAACGGCGCCCCGGTGGCGGTCGACTGGGAGGCGGGCGGCCACGACGGCGGCACGGACGAGTCCGAGCGGGTCCGCTCCCGGGTCACCGCCTGGTTCGACCACTACCTCAAGGGCGACACGTCGGTGTCCACCGGCCCGGCCTTCCGCGTCTCGCGCTCCGGCGGCATCGACTCCACCGACGGCCGGATGAAGCTGCGCGGGGCAGACGCCGACCGCTACCCCGGCCTGACCCCGCCCGCCCGGCAGATCCCGCTCTCCGGGCCCGGGCAGACGTTCGCCAACCCGCCGGGCGGGGCCCCGCCCGCGCTGTCCGCGATGCCGGGCGTCGGCGGACAGCTCTCGGCCCTCGGCGCCGGACTCTCCCTGGACTTCCCCGGCCAGTTCGCCCGGTTCGACTCGGCCCCGCTGGACACCGCCCTGCGGGTGACCGGCACCCCGACCGTGACGGTACGGGTCCGGTCGACGGCGCCGGACGGCTCGGCCGTCCTGTTCGGCAAGGTCTACGACGTGGGCCCCGACGGGCGCACCCAGGTCCTGCCGCACCAGCTCGTGGCCCCGGTCCGGGTGGACGGCGCCCAGCAGGGCGTCGGCGTCACCGTGCGGCTGCCCGCGGTCGACCACGAGGTGCAGGCCGGGCACCGGCTGCGGCTGGTGCTGGCGTCGACCGACTTGGGCTACGCCACCCCGGCGGCCCCGGCGACGTACACGGTCGCGGTCGAGGGACCGCTCGCGGTCCCCGTCGCGGACGGGGTGACCACGGCGGCGGCCCCGTTGCCCGCCTGGACCTGGGCGCTGCCGTCGGCCGCGGCGGTGCTGGCCGCCGCGCTGCTCCTGGTCCGCCGCGGCGGGCGGGGCAGCGGCGCGGGCGCCCCGGGCCCGGCGCCCGCGCCGGATGCCGCGCCGGCCGGCGTTCCGCTGGAGATCACCGGGCTGACCAAGCGGTACGGGTCGGTCAAGGACGACCGGTACGCGGTCAAGGACCTGTCGTTCCGGGTCGAGCAGGGCCAGGTGCTGGGTCTGCTCGGTCCCAACGGGGCGGGCAAGACCACCACGCTGCGGATGCTGATGGGGCTCATCTCCCCGGACGCCGGCGAGATCCGGGTGTTCGGGCACGCGGTCCGGCCGGGCGCGCCCGTGCTGTCGCGGGTCGGGGCGTTCGTGGAGGGCGCGGGCTTCCTGCCGCACCTGTCGGGCCGGGCCAACCTGGAGCTGTACTGGCAGGCCACCGGCCGCCCGCCCGAGGACTCCCACATGGCCGAGGCGCTGGAGATCGCCGGGCTCGGCGACGCGCTGGAGCGGGCCGTACGGACGTACTCGCAGGGCATGCGGCAGCGCCTCGCCATCGCCCAGGCCATGCTGGGCCTGCCGGACCTGCTGATCCTCGACGAGCCGACGAACGGTCTGGACCCGCCGCAGATCCGGGAGATGCGGGACGTGATGATCCGGTACGCCGCCGGCGGCCGGACGGTCATCGTCTCCAGCCACCTCCTGTCGGAGGTCGAACAGTCCTGTACGCACCTGGTGGTCATGGACCGCGGGCGGCTGGTGCAGGCGGGTCCGGTGACCGAGATCACCGGGGGCGGCGACACGCTGCTCGTGACCCCGGCCGGTGGGCCGGTCGGGGCGACGACCCTGGAGAAGATCGCGGCACTGGAGGGAGTGGGCGCGGTGACGGCGTCCGACGGGGCGATCCTGGTGCGGCTGGCCGGCGCCACACCGGCCGAGCTGATCGCCGAACTGGTCCGGCTGGAGGTCCCGATCGCCGCCGTGGGGCCGCACCGGCGGCTGGAGGACGCGTTCCTCACCCTGATCGGAGGCCCGGCATGAGCGAGGCGACGAGGACCACGGCGCGTCAGGAGGTGGCCGCCGGCGCGCCGGCGGCGGCCGGGGCGGCGAGCGCCCCGGGCTATGCGCCCGGCCGTACGCTCCCGCTGCGGGTGGAGGCGCTGCGGCAGTGGCGCAGGCGGCGGACGCTGGTGATGGGCGGGGTGCTGGCCGCGCTCCCGTTCGTCATGATCATCGCGTTCGCGGTGGGCGGCGGCGGGGACGACGGCCCGAACGACAGCGGCCGGGTCAGCATGATCGACGCGGCCACCGCCTCGGGCGCGAACTTCGCCGTGACCTGCCTGTTCGTCTCGGCGGGCTTCCTGCTGGTGGTCCCGGTGGCGCTGTTCTGCGGTGACACGGTCGCCTCGGAGGCGAGCTGGTCCTCGCTGCGCTACCTGCTGGCCTCGCCGGTGCCACGGGGCCGGCTGCTGTGGAGCAAGCTGGTGGTGGCCCTGGCGTTCAGCCTGGCGGCGATCGTGCTGCTGCCCGCGGTGGCCCTGGCCGCGGGCTCGGTGGCGTACGGCTGGGGGCCGCTGAAGCTGCCCGCGGGCGGGGTGCTCGCGGCCGGGGACGCGGTGCCGCGGCTGCTGCTGGCGGTGGCGTTCGTCTTCGTCTCGCAACTGGTCACGGCCGGGCTGGCGTTCTGGCTGTCGACCCGGACGGACGCGCCGCTGGGCGCGGTCGGCGGCGCGGTGGGCCTGACCATCGTGGGCAACGTCCTCGACGCGGTGACCGCGCTCGGGCACTGGCGGGAGTTCCTGCCCGCGCACTGGCAGTTCGCCTGGGTGGACCTGCTCCAGCCGACGATCGAGTGGGGCGGCATGACCAAGGGCGCGGCGGTGTCGGTGTCGTACGCGCTGGTGCTGTGGGCGCTGGCGTTCCGGGGGTTCGCGCGCAAGGACATCGTGTCCTGACGTGGGCCGGAGGCCGTCGGCCCCGGGGGCGACCCCGGGGCCGACGGTTTACGGGCCTACGGGCCTAGGGGGGCCGTCGGTCACCCGGTGGTGCCTACGGTCGCCACGGCCTCGGCGACCTCCGCCACCAGGGTGGCGTCGAGCGGACGGTCGGCCACCGCCGCGTTGGCCCGTACCTGCTCGGCCGAGGTGGCACCGGCGATCACGGACGCGCAGCCGGGCTGGGCGGCGAGCCAGCCGATGGCCAGCTCCAGCATGCTGCGGCCGTGCCGGTCGGCGACCGCGGCGAGCGCCTCCACCGCGTCGAGCCGCTGCTCGGTCAGGTACGCGTCCCGCCCCTCCAGCCGGGAACCGGCCGGAACCGGCGCCCCGCGCCGCACCTTGCCGGTGAGCAGGCCGTTGGCGAGCGGGAAGTACGGGAGCACGCCCAGGCCGTAGTGCACGGCGGCCGGAACGAGCTCCTGCTCCACCCCGCGCTCCAGCAGCGACCAGTGGTTCTGCGCCGAGACGAACGGGACGCTGCCCTGCTCGCGGGCCACATGGGCGGCCTCGGCGAGCTGCCAGCCGCTGAGGTTGGAGTGGCCGATGTAGCGGACCTTGCCCTCCTGGACCAGCTCGGTGAGCGCGGCCAGGGTCTCCGCGATCGGCGTGGCCGGGTCGGGGCTGTGCAGCTGGTAGAGGTCGATGTGGTCGGTGTCCAGCCGGCGCAGCGAGGCCTCGACGGCGCGGCGGACGTAGGCCCGGCTCCCCCGGGAGCCGGCGGCGGGACCGTAGCCCATGTCCACGCCGTCGTAGCCGAACTTGGTGGCCAGGACCACCTGGTCCCGGCGGCCCTTGAGGGCCTGGCCGAGGTGGCTCTCGGAGCCGCCGCGGTCGCCGTAGATGTCGGCGGTGTCGAACAGGGTGACGCCCGCGTCGAGAGCGGCGTCGACGACCTCACGGGTCGCCCGGGCGTCGAGCCGGCCGCCGAAGTTGTTGCAGCCGAGGCCGACGGCGGAGACCTGGAGGCCTGAACTGCCCAGGGGGACGTAGCGCATGAGGGTGCTTCCTTCGTTGTCTGGCTTTCCGGTTCTTCCGCACATGATCACGCCTGGGCGGCCGGTCGGAGGCAGGCCGTTCGGGCGCCGGCCGGCGGAGGCCGGCCGGCCGGTCACTGGAGGGTGACCACCTTGGGGCGGCCGAGGTCGGGCCGGTCCCGGACGGGGAGTGCGGGGCCGGGCCGTTCCAGTTCGAGGACGACGAGCTCGTTGCGGCCGGTCTGCCACAGCGGCCCGGGGGCGTACAGGGTGCGCTGGGGGCCGCGCGGGGTGTCGTAGTGGCCGAGGAGGAAGCCGTTGAGCCAGACCAGGCCGGTGCTCCAGCCGGAGAGGTCGAGGAAGCCGTCGGCCGGGGCGGGGATGTCGTGGGTGAACCGGTGGAAGGCGGGCCGGTCCGCGGCCGCGGGCGGGGCGCCGGCCGGTGACCAGTCCAGGGGGGTGAGGTCGGTCAACGGGAGCGGCCGGATCTCCCACTCGAAGAGGTGCTGGTGGCCGTGGCGGACCCCGCGCCAGATGCCCTTGCGGTCGTCCAGCAGCGGCCCGTAGTTGACCCGGCCCTGGGCCCGGACCAGGATGTCGAGGACGACTCCGTCCGCGCCGACCGCCAGGTCCAGCCCCTCGTCGGGCGCGTTGCGGTCGAGGATCCCGAGCGGCTCGCCGTCCGCGAAGACGTAGGCGCGGTCGCCGAGGCCGTCGATACGGACGGGCATGGCGGGGCGGGGGCCCGTCACGGACGTCCGGTAATGGATCATCCCGTGCGACTGGCCGAGCTTCTCCATCGGCTCGGGGGCGGGCCGGAGGACCGGTCCGCCGCTGCCCTCGGTCAGCCGGTCGACGGCGGGCAGCAGCCCGGCGGTCCCGGCCGGGACGGCCGTGCCGGGGGCGAGACGGGGGCGGGGTGCGGGCAGCGGGAGGTCGGGCAGGGGCAGGTAGCGGCCGATGACCTCGCGGAACGCGTGGAACTTCGGGGTCAGTTCGCCGGCCTCGCCGATCGGCGCGTCGTAGTCGTAGCTGGTGACGGTCGGCTGGTACCCGGGCTCGCCGGGGCGGGAGCCCGTGTGGTTGGCGCCCGCCCAGAACCCGAAGTTGGTACCGCCGTGGGCCATGTAGAGGTTGACGGAGGCTCCGGAGGCGAGGAGTTCGTCCAGGGAACCGGCCGCGTCCTCGACGGCGCGCACGTGGTGGTCGTCGCCCCAGTGGTCGAACCAGCCGATCCAGTACTCCATCGCGGCGAGCGGGCCGGTCCGCTGGTAGCGGCGCAGGGTGTCGAGGCGTTCGGTGGGGCGGGCCCCGAACGTCGCGGTGGCCAGCCGGCCGGGGACCGTGCCGCCCTGGAGCATGGCGTCCTCGGCGCCGTCGGCGGTGAACAGCAGGCAGTCCACACCGCGTTCCACCAGGGCCCGCTCGACGTGGGTGCGGTAGCGCACGTCGTCGCCGTAGGAGCCGTACTCGTTCTCGATCTGCACGGCCACCACCGGCCCGCCGCGGCCGGCGAGCAGCGGCAACAGCTCGGGGACGAGCTGGTCGAACCAGCCGTCCACCTCGGCCAGGAAGCGCGGGTCGGAGCAGCGCAGGTGCAGCCCGTCGAGGGCGAGCAGCCGGGCGGGCAGACCACCGAAGTCCCACTCGGCGCAGATGTACGGGCCGGGCCGGACGATGGCGTCGAACCCCAGGTCCTGCGCGATGCGCAGGAACCGGCCGAGGTCGCGCCAGCCGGTGAAGTCGGCCTTGCCGGGGGCGGTCTCGTGGAAATTCCAGGGGACGTAGGTGTCGACGGTGTCGGCACCCATGGCCCGCAGCCGCGTCAGCCGGTCCTCCCACAGGTCCGGATGGACCCGGAAGTAGTGCAGGGCCCCGGAGACGATGCGGTGGGGGCGGCCTGCCCGCCGGAATCCGTCCTGGTCGTGCGTGAGCATCCTGACTCCCGTGGCTGGGTGGGCATGCCGGACTCGGCCCGAATATAGGAACGCCCCTTGTCCGCCGACAAGGCCGTCCACGAGCATCTGATCGGAGAACGATCGACACGATCGCTCCGGTTCCCCAGGCCTTCCTGCGTCCCACGGGAACGGCCCCGGAGCCGGCAGGGGAAACGGGGAAGACCCAGGGGGCGGACGGGAATGCGTCGACACGTCGACCAACGCCGGGCGCGGGTGCTCGCGCTGGTCCAGGAACGCGGCAGCGTACGGGTCACGGACCTGGCACGCGAACTGGGGATCTCCCCGGTCACCCTGCGCCGCGACATCGAGGCGATGACCGCCCGGGGCGAGATCGGCCGCCTGCACGGCTCCATCACCCGAGCACCGGCACCGGCACCGGCCCCGGCCTGGCAGGCCGAGCCCGGCGGGCCGGTCGGGAGCCTCGGGGCGGCCGGGCGGACCGGGCCGGCCGGGTGGGGCGCAGGCCTGGTCGTCGGGATGGTGGTGCCCACCACCGACTACTACTACGCCGATGTGGTGCGCGGGGCGCGCGAGGTGGTCGAGGCGTGCGGGGCGCGCCTGACGGTCGGGCTCACCCAGTACCTGCCGGGCGAGGACCGCACCCAGACGCACCGGCTGCTCTCCACCGGCGCCCACGGCCTCCTGCTCACCCCCACCTGGGAGGACGGCTGCCCCGGCCCGGGCGAGGGCACCTGGACGACCGGACTCCCGGTGCCGACCGTCCTGGTGGAGCGCTGGGCCCCGCCGGGGCATCCGGCGGCGGAGCTGGACCGCGTGAGCTCCGACCACGCCCACGGCGCGGCCCGAGCGGTGCGGCACCTGGCCGCCCAGGGGCACCGGCGGATCGCCCTGGCCAGCCGTCGCACGCCGACGTCGGCCCGCCTGCGGGCCGGGTACGACGCGGCGGTCGCCGCACTCGGCCTGCCGTCGGCCCCGCCGTTGCCCGCGCCGGCACCGGGCCCCGGGCCGGAGGGTGAGGCGGACCGGCTCGCGCGGACCCTGCACCACCTCTGCGCGGCCGTCACCGAGGGCGGGGTGACCGCGGCGCTGATCCACAGCGACACCGACGCCCTCGTGCTGATCCCCCGTCTTCAGGCCCGGGGCGTACGAGTGCCGGAGGACCTGACCGTGATCACGTACGACGACGAGGTGGCCGCGCTGGCCGGCGTACCGCTGTCGGCGGTGGCACCTCCCAAGCGGGAGGTGGGCGCCCGGGCCGCGGAACTCCTCCTGGACCGCCTGACAGCAGCCACGGGCCGCGACACGGGCCCCGGCGGAGGCCGGGGCGCGGGTCCGGGCCGCCGGGGCCCGGGCACACGCGGGGGAACTCTGTCCCCCGCACGCCAACACGTGACGCTGCTACCCCACTTGACGATCCGCACCCAGGGCGGTCCGGCGAAGTGACCGTTTCGATCGATGGGTGCATTCGCTCTTGACGCACGTCTCCGCCGACCAAATGATGGGCGCCGTTCCCACGCCCCCTGCCGCCACCCGGGGGACGGCGGGGGTGCACTGCGGTTCCTCGCGCCCGTGTCGGCCCGGGGACCGTGGCCCTGATCTGTGACCATCTCGCTGTTCACCTCTCCCTTCCGGAACTCCTCCTCCCCGCAGCGCCGGCGCGCCCGGGGCCCACCGCCCGGAGGCATCATGTGACCCGCCGACCTGCGACCGTGCTCGCCATGAGCCCCAGCGCCCGCGCCGCCGTGCTCGGCGGGCAGGTGCTCGCCGACCTGCTCCGGGTCGCGGACGTCGACCCCGAGCTCCTGGTCACCGACTTCACCGGCACCGACCCCGCACTCTCGCACCGGCTCGGCGAGGCCGAGGTGCTGTTCACCGGCTGGGGGTGCCCGCCGCTGGACTCCCCCGCGCTGGGCCGGATGCCCCGGCTGCGTGCCGTCGTCCACGCCGCCGGAAGCGTCAAGCACCATGTGACACCGGCCTGCTGGGAACGCGGTCTGCTCGTCTCCAGCGCCGCCGCCGCCAACGCCCTCCCCGTCGCCGAGTTCACCCTCGCCGCCGTCCTCTTCGCCAACAAACGGGTCCTGGCAGCCGCGCACGCCTACCGAGCGGCCCGCGGCCCGATCGACCTCCTCGGCCACTACCCCACCCTCGGCAACTACGACCGCACCGTGGGCCTGGTCGGAGCCTCGCTGATCGGCCGGCGCGTCATGGAACTGCTGCGCCCGTTCGACCTGCGGGTCCTGGTGCACGATCCGTACGCCGATCCGGACGACCTCGCCGCGCTGGGCGCCGAGGCCTGCCCGCTGGAGGAACTGCTGTGCCGCAGCGACGTGGTGAGCCTGCACGCCCCGGCCCTCCCCGCGACCCGTCACCTCCTCGACGCGACCCGGCTGGCGCTGATGCGCGACGGGGCGACCCTGATCAACACCGCCCGCGGCTCCCTGGTGGACACCGAGGCGCTCACCCGGGAGCTGGTCTCGGGCCGGCTGTACGCCGTCCTCGACCACACCGAGCCGGAGGTCCTGCCGGCCGACTCACCGCTCTTCGACCTGCCGAACGTCCTGCTCACCCCGCACCTGGCCGGCTCGCTGGGCGGCGAGCTGGACCGGCTCGCGGCCACCGCGGTGGCCGAACTGGCCCGCTACGCCCAGGGGCTTGCCTTCCGCCACGCGGTCGACCCGGACCGGCTGGCCTACTCCGCCTGACCTCCGACCACCTCCTCCGTCCGCCCCGTGCCGTGCACCAGGTCCGCCAGGTATCTGCGACCCTGCCCGAGCAGCGCGGGCAGCTCGGCGGCATCCGGGTACCAGCGCTTCTCGTACTCCCAGCACAGCCAGCCGTCCGCCGGGGCCTGGGCGACGGCCTCGGCCAGCGGCAGCGCACCCGCTCCGAGCGCGAGCGGGGTCAGCTCCCGCGCGGAGGCCACGTCCTTGACCTGGACGTACCCGAGGTGTCCGGCCAGGGCCCGCCGGGAGTCCGCCGGGGCCTCCCCTCCCAGCCAGGTGTGCAGCACGTCCCACAGCGCGCCGGCCGCCGGATGGCCCACCTGGTCCAGCACCCGCCCGGCCGCGGCCCCGGTCCGGTGCGAGTCGTGGGTCTCCAGCAGCAGCCGCACCCCGTGCCGCTCCGCGAACGGTGCCGCCGCCGCCAGCCGGCGGACGGCGTACCGGTCCGCCTCGGCCTCCGACAGGTTGCCCCCGCCGGGGAGGACCCGCACGTACTGTGCGCCGAGGTCGGCGGCGAGCACGATCAGCGAGAGCAGTTCGGCGACGACGGGCTCGTCCTCGCCGGCGGCGGCCACCTTGGCGTACCCGGCGACGGTGAGGACCTCGACGCCGGCTGCGGCGAAGGCCCGCACGGCCGCGGCCCGCTCGGACGACGGGGTGCCCGGGTGCAGCGGCTCCTCCCGGTGGGCCCGCACCTCCACACCGTCGAACCCGTGCGTGGCGGCGAGCTCCGCGGTCTCGCCCACGCTCCGGCCGGGTACGCCGAGGGTGGAGAACGCGTACCTCATGGCTGTCTCCCGGCGGCCGGGGGCGCGGTGGATCCGCGCACCATCAACTCGGTGGCGAGGGTGGTGATCCCGTCGGGCGGAGGCTGTCTTCGGCCGGTGACCAGCTGCGCGGCCAGGATCCCCGCCTCCCGCAGCGGGACCCGCACGGTGGTGAGCGGCGGAGCGGTGTCCACGCAGAACGGCAGGTCGTCGAAGCCCGCGACGGAGACGTCCTCGGGGATCCGTATGCCCTGCTCGCGCAGGGCGGCGACGATCCCGGTGGCGACCGTGTCGTTGGCGGCGACCACGGCCGTGAAGGACTCGCCGCGGCGCAGCAGCGCCCGGGTGGCGTCGTACCCGGCGGACCGCTCGAAGCCCGCGTGGACGGTGAGCGTGTCGCACTCCTCGGCGACGGCCGGATCGAACCGCTCCAGGGCGGCCCGGTGACCGGCCAGCCGCTCCCGGCTGGTGCTCAGTCCGGCGGGTCCGGCGACGTAGGCGATCCGCCGGTGACCGAGTGCCAGGAGGTGCTCGGCGAGACGGAACGCCCCTCCGTGGTCGTCGAAGACCACGGTGGCGACGGGCAGTCCGTCGGGCACGGTCAGCGGGGGGCGGCCGCAGAGGACGACGGGGGTACCCGCGGAGGCGAGGCGGGCGACCCGGGTGGTGAGGGCCACCGTGTGCTCGACCTCTTCCACGGCGCCGCCGGTGAGGACCACGCCGCCGGCCCGCTGGCCCTCCAGCAGGGTGAGGTAGGCCAGTTCGGCGGCGGGTGTCCCCTGGGTGTTGCAGACGACGGCGAGCCGCCCGGAGCCGGAGCGGGCCGGCGTCTCCGGGCCGAGGGCCCCCTGCAGGGCTCCCGCGAGGATGCCGAAATAGCTGTCGGCGACGTCGTGGACGAGGACGCCGACGAGGTCGGAGGTGGCTGCCGCGAGCGCCCGGGCGGGGGCGTTGGCGACATAGCCGAGCTCCTCCACCGCGCGTTCCACGCGGGTGCGGGTGCCGCCCGCCACGGGATATCCGCCGTTGAGCACCCGCGAGACCGTCGCGGGCGAGACCCCGGCGTGCGCCGCGACCTCGGCCAGTGTGACTGCCATGCTCGTCCCCTCCTTCTCGTCCCCGGTCATCGTCCCATCCGGTGCGTGGACCTCCATAGTGCCGGATTCAGAAAGCGCTTTCTATCACCCGTTCGGGTGTTGCTGCGGCGAGCACGAGCGGCCTACCGTGGAGGGACTGAAAGCGCTTTCTATGCGAAGCGACCCGAGGAGGGGACATGACGGACCGGAGGACGATCAAGATCGCGATGAACGGCGTGACGGGCCGGATGGGCCACCGCCAGCACCTGGTGCGCTCCCTGCTCGCCCTGCGCGAGGAGGGCGGCCTGGAGCTCGGTGACGGACGGGTCCTGTGGCCCGAGCCCGTCCTCGTGGGCCGCCGCGAACCCGCCCTGCGGGCGCTCGCCGAGCGGTACGGACCGATGGAGGTGAGCACGGACCTGTCGGCGGTGCTGGCCGACCCGGAGGTGGAGATCTACTTCGACGCCCAGGTCACCAGCGCCCGCGAGGCGGCGGTGCGCCAGGCCCTCGCCGCCGGCAAGCACGTGTACTGCGAGAAACCCACCGCCCTGAGCGCGGAGTCCGCGCTCGACCTGGCGCTGCGCGCGGAGCGCGCCGGGGTCAAGCACGGCGTGGTCCAGGACAAGCTGTTCCTGCCGGGCCTGCGCAAGCTGCGCCGGCTGGTCGAAGGCGGCTTCTTCGGAGAGGTCCTCTCCGTACGCGGCGAGTTCGGGTACTGGGTCTTCGAAGGGGACTGGCAGCAGGCGCAGCGCCCGTCGTGGAACTACCGGGCCCAGGACGGCGGCGGGATCGCCGCCGACATGTTCCCGCACTGGGAGTACCTGCTGCACGAGCTGTTCGGCCCGGTCCGCTCGGTGCAGGCACTCACCCGCACGCACATCGGCCGGCGGTGGGACGAGGAAGGCCGGCCCTACGAGGCCACCGCCGACGACGCCGCATACGCACTCTTCGAACTGGAAGGCGGCGCGGTGGCACAGATCAACTCCTCCTGGGCGGTGCGCGTCCACCGCGACGAACTACTGGAACTCCAGGTGGACGGCACCCACGGATCGGCGGTGGCGGGCCTGCGCGGCTGCCGCGTCCAGCACCGGGCGACCACACCGAAACCGGTGTGGAATCCGGATCTCGACGAACGCGAGCCGTTCCGCGCGCAGTGGCAGGAGGTCCCGGACAACACCACATGGGACAACGCCTTCAAGACGCAGTGGGAGCTGTTCCTCAGACATGTGGTTCTGGACGAACCGTGGCACTGGGACCTGCGGGCCGGAGCGCGCGGGGTGCGGCTGGCCGAGCTGGGGCTGCGGTCCGCCGTGGAGGGCCGCCGGCTGGCGGTCGCGGAGGTGGCGTCATGAGGATCCGCCTCCCGGCGCCGGACGGCAGCCTCCGGGTCCACGAGGCGTGCCGGACCCCGCTCCCGCCCCTGCGCTGCGGTCCCGTCCGCAGCCGTACGTTCTACGCCGCCGCGCATGTGGTGGCCGACCCGCTCGCCGCCTCGGCGGACGGTGTGCCCGTGGTGGACTGGGACGCCACCCTGGCGGTGCGGCGCCGGCTGTGGGATCAGGGACTCGGCGTCGCCGAGGCGATGGACACCGCCCAGCGCGGCACGGGGCTGGACTGGCCCGCAGCGGCGGAGCTGATCCGGCGCTCGGTGGTGGAGGCGCGGGCGGCCGGCGGCCGCATCGTCTGCGGGGTGGGCACGGACCAGCTCCCCAGCGGCCCGCACTCGCCGGCCGCGATCATCGCCGCGTACGAGGCCCAGTTGGCGCACGTCGAGGAGTGCGGGGGCCGGGCCGTACTGATGGCCTCACGGGCGCTGGCCGCGGCGGCCCGGGGGCCGGAGGACTATCAGACGGTGTACGGGGCCCTGCTGCGGCAGGCGGCGCGGCCGGTGGTGCTGCACTGGCTGGGGCCGATGTTCGACCCGGCCCTCGCCGGGTACTGGGGGCACTCCGACCTGGACCTCGCCACCGATGTCCTCGTGAAGATCGTCGAGGACTGGTCCGACCGGGTGGACGGCGTGAAGGTCTCCCTGCTCGACGCCCGCCGGGAGGTGGTCCTCCGCAGACGGCTGCCCCCGGGGGTCCGCTGCTACACGGGCGATGACCACCACTACCCGGAGCTGGTCGAGGGGGACGGGCAGCTGTTCAGCCACGCACTGCTCGGCGTCCTCGGGCCGATCGCCCCGCTGGCGGTCCGGGCCGGACAGGCGCTCGACCGCGGCGACCCGGCGGAATTCCGGCGGATCCTGGACCCGACCCTGCCGCTCGCCCGGCACCTGTTCGCGGCGCCCACCCGCCACTACCGCACGGGGGTGGTCCTGCTGGCCTGGCTCTCCGGATTCCAGGACCACTTCACGATGCTGGGCGGGTGGCAGTCGGCCCGCTCGCTCCCCCATCTGGCCACCACCTACGAGGAGGCGGACCGGCTGGGACTGTTCCCCGATCCGGAACTGGCCGCGCAGCGGATGCGCGGGCTGCTCTCCCTCCACGGGGTGCCGTCATGAGCGGGGCTCCGGCCCGACTGAGCCTCAATCAGGAGACGGTGCGCCAGTGGTCGGTTCCCGAGCTGGTGGCGGGATGCGCGGCGGCCGGGGTCACGACGGTCGGCCTGTGGCGGGACCCGGTGCGGGAGTTCGGCGTGCGGCGCACGGCGGAGCTGGTCGCCGGGGCGGGGTTGCGGGTCAGCTCGCTGTGCCGGGGCGGGTTCTTCACCGCCGCGGATCCGGCGGGCCGGGCGGCGGCGCTCGCCGACAACCGGCGGGCCGTGGAGGAGGCGGCGGAGCTCGGGGCGGACGTCCTGGTCCTGGTCTCGGGAGGGCTGCCCGAGGGCGACCGGGACCTGGACGGGGCGCGTCGGCGGATCGTGGACGTCCTGGGCGAGCTGGCACCGTGGGCCGCGGCGCACGGGGTGCGGCTGGGCATCGAGCCGCTGCACCCGATGTTCGCGGCCGACCGGTGCGTGGTCTCCACCTTGGGCCAGGCCCTGGAGATCGCCGAGCGGTTCCCCGCCGAGCAGGTCGGGGTGGTGGCCGACGCCTACCACCTGTGGTGGGACGAGCGGCTGCCCGCCGAGCTGCGGCGGGCGGGCGCTGCCGGACGGATCGTGGCCGTGCAGCTCGCCGACTGGGTCACCCCGCTGCCGGAGGGGGCGCTGCTGGGTCGCGGCCAGCTCGGTGACGGCTGCATCGACCTGCGGGCCTTCCGGGAGCTGGTCGACACCGCCGGGTACCGGGGCCCGGTCGAGGTGGAGATCTTCCATCCCGGGCTGTGGGCCCGTGACGGCGCCGACGTCCTGCGGGAGGTGATCGACCGCTACCGCACCCATGTCGGATGAGGCAGAGGTACCCCGTCGCAGAAGGGAGAAGACGATGACAGGAGAGTGGAGCCGGCGTGCGTTCCTCTCGGCCGCGGGCGGCGGCGCCCTGACGGCCGGCACCCGGGCCCGGCCCGCCGCGGCCGCCGGGACCGGGGCGACCGGAACGGGCGGGGCGACCGCAACGGGC
>NZ_RPRY01000137.1 GCF_003949795.1 Streptomyces sp. WAC06614 | reverse complement strand
CGACGGGAGCGACCACAGCCTGGCGGGGCTGCGGGCGGTTGCCCCAGCGACCGTTGCGGTCCCAGTGCCAGGGCAACACGCCGTGGGGGGGCGGCTCCCGTTCGGCGGGGACGACGGGGGGCGGGGTGGTCGCCGCCCGTCGTCCCCGCCGAATGGGAGCCGCACTCCCACTGCGTGATGGCCTGGCCCTGGGACCGCAACGTCGGCTGGGGCAACCTGCTGAAGCCCGTCCAGGCCGAGGTCGCCGCCGTCGCCCGGGCCATCGCCCGGTTCGAGACCGTCGTCATGGTCGCCGAGCCCGGCACGGCCGCGGACGCCCGCGCCCAGTGCGGCCCCACCGTGACCGTGATCGAGCACCCGGTCAACGACTGCTGGGCCCGCGACACCGGCCCGATCTTCGCCCGCGACCAGGAACGCACCCAACTCACCGGCCTGGACTTCCGCTTCAACGGATGGGGCGACAAGTACCCCTACGACAAGGACGACTTCCTGCCGGTCGGGGTGTGTCAGTACCTCGGCGTGCCGCGCCGGCCCGTGGACCTCGTCCTGGAGGGCGGGGCGGTCATCACCGACGGTCAGGGCACGCTGATCACCACCGAGGAGTGTCTGCTCAACCCCAACCGCAACCCGACCCTGACCCGGGCGCAGATCGAGGCGGCCCTGCTGGCCTCGTACGGCGCGCGCAAGGTGGTGTGGCTGCCGTACGGACTGCACAACGACACCATCACGAACGGACATGTCGACCTGGTCGCCTCCTACCTGGGCGCGGCCCGGGTGCTGCTGCACACCCAGCCGGACACCACCAGCCCCAACCACGCCCGGATGGCGGCCAACAAGGCGGCGCTCCAGGCGACGACGGACGCCTGCGGGCGGCCCTTCGAGATCGTCGAGCTGAACCAGCAGCCGCACTTCCGGGTGAACGGCGCTCCGGTGGAGACCTTCAGCTACACCAACTACTACCTCACCAGCGGCAGCGTGGTCGTCCCGACCGCCGGTGTCGCGGCGGACGACGCGGCCGCCCTCGCCCGCTACGCCACGCTCTTCCCCGGCCGGGAGATCACCGGTGTCCCCTGCCGCACGCTGGCCTGGGGCGGCGGGGGCATCCACTGCGTCACCCAGCACGTGCCGGTGCTGAGCTGACCACGCCACGGGCGCCACAGGCATGGATTCCACACCCGTGGGACCACTCTCCCATTGATTCCCAAGTTACTAGCTGGTTTTGATTTCAAAACGTTGCTCCGGGGACTTGCGCCCCGGAGCAACGATCCGCAAGGATCAAGCCTCGTCGGGCCGTGGAACGGCCCGTTCCGCCTCGGCTCCCGGCCGCGCACCGGCAATCCCCGTGCCCTCGGCCGTCCCTCGCCCGCCCCATCCGCGCGGCCGGCCGCACACCGCCCAGAGGCCTCCTTCTCATTCACCTACCCTCAGGCAAGGCAGAGATGGCACCACAGGCCGCGCGCCGCACCATGCGCACCACCACCCGCTCCCCCCACTCCCCCCGCACCTCCGGCCACCCGGTCGACGAGGTGCTCCCGCTCCCCCGGCTCACGCTGTACGGCTTCCAGCACGTCCTCGCCTTCTACGCCGGAGCGGTCCTCGTCCCCGTCCTGCTCGGCAACAGCCTCGGCCTGTCCCGCCAGGAACTCGTGTACCTGATCAACGCCGACCTGGTCACCGCCGGTATCGCCACCGTCATCCAGGCCTGGGGCTTCTGGCGGATCGGCGCCCGCCTCCCGCTCGTCCAGGGCGCGACGTTCACGGCCGTCTCCCCGATGATCGCCATCGGCCAGGGCGCGGGCGGCGGCACCGCCGGTCTGCTCGTCGTGTCCGGCGCCGTGATCACCGCGGGCGTGGCGACGTTCCTGCTCGCCCCGTTCGCCGGCCGGCTGGCCCCGTACTTCCCGCCCGTGGTCACGGGCACCCTGCTGACGGTCATCGGGGTCACCCTGATCCCGGTGGCCCTCCAGGACGTCGGCGGTGGCGCCTCCCTCGTCGGACACTCCGGCTACGGCGACCCCGCCCATCTCGCCTATGCCGGCGGGACCTTGGCCTTCATCCTGCTCGTGACCCGGTTCGGCGGGCCGTTCCTCAGCAGTGTGGCGGTCCTGCTCGGGCTGGTCGGCGGCACCACCGTGGCCTGGCTGCTCGGCGACGCCGATCTCGGCGCCGTGGACGAGGCGGGCTGGCTCGGTGTCAGCACCCCGTTCCACTACGGGATGCCGCACTTCGCCCTCTTCCCCATGCTCGCCATGGTGGTCGTCATGCTGATCACGATGGTGGAGACCACCGGTGACGTGTACGCCATGGGCGAGATCACCGGCCGGGACGTCGACGGGGAGACCGTCACCCGGGCGCTGCGCGCCGACGGCATGGCCACCGTCCTGGGCGGGGTCCTCAACTCCTTCCCGTACGTCGCCTTCGCCGAGAACATCGGCCTGGTCAGGATCTCCCGTGTGACCAGCCGCTTCGTGGTCGTGGCGGCCGGCATCCTGATGATCGCCCTGGGCCTGGTCCCGAAGGCCAGCGCCGTCGTGGCCTCCGTCCCGCACCCGGTGCTGGGCGGCGCGGCGGTCGCGATGTTCGGCATGGTGGCGACCGTCGGCATCCAGATCCTGGGGAAGGCCGACCTCAAGGACGAGCGCAACGCCCTGATCCTGGCGGTCAGTCTGGGCGCCGCGATGCTGCCGACCGTGGTGGGTCCGTTCTTCGAGCGGATGCCGACCGAGGTACGGGCGGTCCTGGGCAGCGGCATCACCCTCGGCAGCCTCACCGCGGTCCTGCTCAACCTGTTCTTCCGCACCCGTGCCGACCGGCGCTCCCAGAAGGAGATCGACTGGGACGCCCTGGCCACCGAACCGGACCCCGCCCCGGGCCGGTGAGGCACCCGTGTCCGACTCCCCTTCGTACCCGCCGTTCTCCGGGCTCCAGGCCGCCCGGGCGCGCACGCACATCGGCCTGACGCACCACCAAGTGGCCTTCCACCTGGCACAGCTCGGCGTCCACCGCCCTCCGGAGACCGTGCTCGCCTGGGAATCGGGCGGGGTTCGCCCGAGCGAGGAGGAACTCTTCGCCCTGGCCGACGCGTTGTGGTGCCCGGTCGCGGTCCTCATGGGCCGCGACCCGGCCACCCTGCGCGAGCACCGGCTGGCCCGCCAGTTCACGGCGCCCCGCCTCGCCCTCCGCATCGGCATGGATCCGCAGGCCTACACCTTGGCCGAGACGGAGCAGCGATGGACCGGCGACGACCGGCAGACCCTGCTCCTCGCCGACGCGCTCGCCCTCGCACCGGAGCGGCTGCGCACCATCCTGGACCGGGCCGGCGAGGTGTCCGCCCTGCTCCGGCAGGCGGTCGAGGGCCGCTGGAAGCCGCACGTCCCCGCGCTGGCCCGGCTCTGCGGGGCCGGCACGGACCGCACGGCCGATGCGCTGCGCGTGCTGCACCAGGAGTACGCCCGCTTCAACGAGCAGTACCTCGGCCATCTCGTGGCCCGGTCGTCCGACGCCCGGCTGCGGGAGGTCGCGCAGGCCCGGGCCGGCTGGCTGCGGGCGCTGCCCGACCGCTTCCACCGGCTCACCGCCGGGGACGGCGGCGGGATCAGCCCGCCGCCGTGACCAGGAGGGTGCGGGCCGGCCCGGTGCCCGAGAGGCGGCAGCGGTGGGGCACGTCACCCCGGTGGTGGGCGCTCTGCCCGGCCGCCAGGGTCAAGGGCTCCTCGCCCTCGACCTCCAGGACGACCTCGCCCGACAGCACGTAGAGGAAGTCCTCGCCGGGGTGCTCGAACCAGCCGCGCTCACCCTGACCCGGCTCGAACTGGTGCTCGTAGGCCTCCATCTGGTGGCTGCGGCCGCCCGGGATGAGGACGCGGGCGATCTGGCCGGCGCTCTCGCTGACCCGGATGACCTGGGGATCGCTCTCGTGCGTCACCGTGCCGGGCCGGGCCGGCGGGCGCAGGAAGGTGCCCGGGGGCACGTCCAGGGCCTCGGCTATCCGGTAGATCGAGCTGAGGCTGGGCGTGGCCAGGCCGCGTTCGAGCTGGCTCAGGAAGGGCTGGGAAAGGCCGGAACGGGCGGCGAGCGCGGCCATGGCGACTCCACGCTGCTTGCGGCAGGCGCGGATCACCCGACCGACCTCGATCGCTTCGGGGGTGGGTTCGGGGCGGGGCACGCTCGTGAACGTACCCCATCCCCGGAACGTTTCGTACTGCTGCAACATCCCGTTCATAGATGTGGTCAATTATTGACCTCGCTTATCTATGAAGGAGGAGTTCGCGTGCACACCACCCCTTCCCCGCCGGGCCCCGCGGCCCTGGGCCGGCTGGGGCCCGCCCTGGGCGCGGCCCTGGTCGCGCTCGTCCTGTGGGCCCTGCTGGCCCGGTCGGGTGCGGTGGCGCCGGGGCTGCTGCCCACTCCGGCCGAGACGCTGTCGGCCCTGGCCGGGGCGGTCCGCGACGGCACGCTGGCCGGGGACCTGACGGCCAGTCTGTCCCGGGCCGGCCAGGGCTTCGCGCTGGGCGCCCTGCTGGGCTCCGCGCTGGGCTTCGCCACGGGCTACCTGCCGCGGCTGTCCGCGGCGGTGTCGCCGCTGATCTCCTTCCTCCGGCCGATCCCGGCGATCGCGCTGGTGCCGCTGGCGACCGCCTGGTTCGGCATCGGCGAGACCGCGAAGCGGCTGCTGATCGCCTACGCGGTGCTCCTGGCGGTCTGGCTGTACGTGCACGACGGTGTGTCCCGGGTCCCGGTGACCCACCTGCGCGCGGCCCGCAGCCTGGGCGCCCCGCTGCACCGGCGGTTCGGCGAGGTGCTGCTGCCCGCGGCCGCACCGGCGCTGCTGGCAGCCCTGCGGTACGGGGCCTCGGTGGCACTGCTGGCCCTCGTGGCGGCCGAACTCGGCGGGGCCGACGCCGGGTTGGCGTACCGGCTCCAGGTGGACGGGCAGTTCCTGCGGATGGACCGGATGTTCGCCGGGCTGCTCGTCCTCGGGCTGGTCGGGGTGGTCGTGGACCTGGTCCTGGCCGCCGTCGGCCGCCGCGTCACCCACTGGGGGACGGCATGAGCCGCCCGGTGCGCATCGAGGGCCTCTCCGTCGCCTACGGCGGCTCCCGTCGGCGCCCCGCCGTCCCGGTGCTGGAGCGCACCGAACTCGACCTGGCCGCGGGTTCGTTCACCGCTCTGCTGGGTCCCAGCGGCTGCGGCAAGTCCACCGTGCTGGGGGCCGTGGCGGGCTTCGTACGGCCTGCCGCCGGCCGGGTCACCGTGGGCGGGGTCCCGGTGATCGGGCCCGGACCGGACCGCGGGGTGGTCTTCCAGCACTACGCGTTGTTCCCGTGGCGCACCGCCCTCGGCAACGTCGAGTTCGCGCTGAAGCGGCTCGGCCCCGGCCGGGCCGAGCGGCGCCGGCGGGCGCTGGACGCCCTGGCCGAGGTCGGCCTGGCCGAGGGCGCCGGGAAGTACCCCGCCCAGCTCTCCGGCGGCATGCAGCAGCGGGTCGCCCTGGCCCGGGCGCTCGCCGCCGAGCCGGAAGTGCTCCTGCTGGACGAGCCGTTCGGCGCGCTCGACGCCCTGACCCGGGCGCGGATGCAGGAGTTGCTGCGCCGGCTGTGGCAACGCACTGGCCTCACGGTGCTGTTCGTCACCCACGACATCGACGAGGCGCTGGCCCTCGCCCAACGCGTCGTGGTCCTGGGCGGCTCCCCCGGCCGGGTGCTCGCCGATCACCCGGTTCCGCCGGGACCGGTGGACCCGGACCTGCGCGCCCTGATCGCCTCCCACCTCGCCATGGACTGACCCCGCACCTTCTGCATCGCCCTGTCCCCACCGGAAAGGAAACCTCTCCCATGTCCAGACCTCCCACCTCGCCCGCGCCGCGGCGGGGCCGCCTGACCCGTCCGCTGACCCTGACCGCCGCCCTGCTGGCCGCCGTGGTCGCCACCCTCACCACCGGTTGCTCCACCGGGGCCGGTACCGCGTCCTCCGGGCGGACGACCGTCACCCTCGCCACCAGCGACCACCTCGGAGGCGCACCCGTCCACCTGGCGCAGGAGCGCGGGCTGTGGGCCGACGAGAACGTGGCCGCCCGGATCACCACCCTGTCCACCGGGCGGGACGCGCTGAACGCCGTACTGGGCGGCCAGGCGCAGCTGGGCGTCGTGGGCGACCTGCCGGCCGTCACCGCCGCACTCGGCGGCCGTGAGGTCCGGATCGTCGCCGAGCTGTCGCAGTTCTCCGACTGGCGGCTGCTGACCCGCTCCGACCGCGGGATCACCGGCCCCGCCGCCCTGAAGGACCACAAGGTCGGGGTCCCGCAGGGCACCAACGTGGAGTACGCGCTGTCGCGGATGCTGGGCTCGGCGGGACTGACGGCGGCGGACGTCACCGTGGTGAACCTGGCCCCGAACCAGGTCCCCGCCGCGCTCTCCCGCGGCGACGTGGACGCCGGGGTCACCTTCCCCAGCTTCTACGAAGCCGCCCGCACCGCCCTGGGCGACCGCTACGCCGAGGTCCCGTTCACCGGGTACACGGCCCGGACGCTGCTGGTCGCCGGTCCGGCCGCCGACGACGCGGCCACCACGGCGGTCCTGCGCACCCTGCTGCGCGCGCAGCGCGAGCTGGCCGCCGACCCCGCCGGCGCGCAGCGTGCCGTGGTGGCGCAGTCGAGCGGAGCGCTCCAGCCCGCGTACGTCGCCGCCTTCCAGCCCCGGTACACGTACGGGGCGAGCCTTTCGGACGCGCTGCTGGACCAGCTGGCCGAGGAGGCGGCCTGGGCCAAGGCCGCGCAGAAGCTCCCCGGATCCGCCGACCGCTCGGCACTGCGCACCTTCGTCAACCCCACTCCCCTGACGACCGCCGACCGGGCCGCGGTCACCCTCCACTGACACCCACCCACTCATCCACTCACCCACCACCAGCCCACCCTCGGACAGGAGCACCCATCACCATGACGGTCGACCAGAACACCCTGCGCCGCCGCGGCCTCGGACTGCGCGCCCACGACCCGGCGCGCAGCTACGGCGGCTACACCCTCTACACGCCGATCGCCGGCCCGGGCGAGGTCCGGCTCGTCGACATCGAGGGGAACACGGTCCACACCTGGAACTCCCCGCACCCGCCCGGCCGGCACAGCCGGCTCCTGCCGAACGGGAACCTCTTCTACCAGGGCAAGGACACCACCGGCCCGTCGCTGTTCCCGATCTGGGACGTCTACCACGGCGGCATCCTGCAGGAGATCGCCCCGGACGGCACGGTGGTGCGCGAGGTGCGCCACCCCTTCCACCACCACGACGCCTCGGTCCTGGCCAACGGCAACCTCGTCGTCCTGACGGTGGAGCCGCTGGACCCGGCGGACGCGGCCAGGATCCAGGGCGGCATCCCCGGTACGGAGGCGCCCGGCGGGGTGATCTTCGGGGACGTCGTGTACGAGCTGACCTGGAGCGGTGAGGTGGTGTGGCGGTGGGCGGCGATCGAGCACCTGGATCCCGCGCAGGTGCCGCTGAACCCGCACTTCGCCCGCGAGCACTGGCCGATGGCGAACACCGTCAACGAACTGGCCGACGGCGGGATCGTGGTGGGCTTCCGCAGCGCGTCGACCACGGTGGCCGTGAATCGTCCCGACGGATCCGTCCGCTGGCGGATCGGCCCGGACGTCCTGGCCCAGCAGCACTACCCGCACGAGCTCCCCGGAGGCACCGTCCTGGTCTTCGACAACGGCACCTACCGCGACACGACCTCGGTCCCGTACTCGCGGGTCCTGGAGCTGGACCCGTACAGCGGCGAGGTGGTGTGGGCCTACGAGGACAACCCGCCGCAGAACTTCTACAGCCCGTACATGTCGAGCGCGCAGCGGCTGCCGGGCGGCAACACCTTCGTGGCCGAGGGCTCGTTCGGGCGGCTCTTCGAGGTGACGCCCGACGGTGACGTGGTGTGGGAGTTCGTGGTCCCGGAGTTCGGGGCGTTCGGCGAAGGGGTCGGGCTGGAGTCCTCGCGCGGCGCCCAGAACGCCGTTTTCCGCGCCTACCGTTACGCGGCCGAGGAGATCCCCTGGCTGCCGCGCCCCTGACGGCGGGCTGACGCGGGTTCGGTCGCGTCGGTCCGGCGTCAGGCGCGGCGGGCCAGCAGGTGGGCGTCGAGGAAGCCGCGGGCGGAGGCCGGGTCGTGGAGCAGCCGGGCGAACGGGGTGAGTCCGGCGCCCGCGAGCAGGTCTGCCAGCCGGTCCGCCGGCCAGCAGTAGGCGGGGGTCACCTTGTGGTCGAAGCGGACGGGTTCCGGTGCGTCGGGTGCGGCGGTCCCGAAGAAGGAGAGCAGGAGGAGGCCGCGCGGCGCCAGGACCCGCGCCTGCTCGGCGAGCAGCGCGGGCAGTTCCGCGGGAGGGGTGTGGATCGTCGAGTAGTGGGCCAGCACCCCGCCGAGCGCCCCGTCCTCGACCGGGAGGTCCTCCATCCGTGCCTCGTCGAACCGCAGGTGCGGATGGGCCCGCCGGGCATGGTCGACCATGCCCGGGGAGAGGTCGAGCCCGAAGGCGTCCAGCCCCAGATCGTGCAGCACGGCCGTCAGATGTCCCGGGCCGCAGCCGACGTCGGCCGCCCGTGGGTTCCCGGTGCCGCGCACCAGCTCGGCGAAGGTGGTGATCATGGCCCGGGCGAACGGCTGCGTCTCCAGCCGGTCGGCGAACAGCGACGCGTACAGGTCGACGACCCCGTCGTAGGCCGTCCGGGTCTCCTCCTGGTGCTCCGCCACGGCACGGACGCTACCACCCGTTCGGCCGCGCCGGTCGGGGCCACGGGCTCCGCCCGGCCCGCTAGCGTCGGGGCATGGCGCTGCGGGACACCCTCTTCTACGTCGACCGGTCGGACGTCCTGCCGGGCCGGCTCGGTGAGGCGGAGGCCGCCATGCGCGAGCTGGTGGAGTTCATCGAGGCGGCGGAGCCGCGCCTGCTCGCGTACCGGTTCCACGTCGATGCCGCCGGGTCCACCATGACACTCGTGGCCGTCCACCCCGACCCGGCCTCGCTGGAACTCCATCTGGCGCTGGGCGGGCCCAAGTTTCGCGCCTTCGTCCCCCTGATCCGGATGCGCTCCATCGACGTGTACGGCGATCCGGGCCCCACGGCCCTGGACCGCCTCCACGCCAAGGCCGCGCTCCTCGGCGGCGCCGAGGTCACGGTCCACGCCCCGGTCGCCGGCTTCACCCGCTGACGCCGCCCACGGGGGCGTCAGTTGCCGCGGAGCACGTGGGCGACCAGGGCATTGGCATGGCCGTGCCCGAGGCCGTGCTCGCTCTTGAGCCAGCCGACCAGCTCCATGTGCTTGCTCAGCGGGGAGGTGCGGACCAGCTCCAGCCATTCCTGGACGGGGCGGCCGTACTTCTTCTCGATGGACGGGAAGTAGCTGCTCGGGTCGGACTTGGGCGGCGTGCTCATGCCTGCACCGCCCGGTAGGTCACGACCTGCGCGCCCTTGGCGTTGACGGCCGAGGAGACCAGTTCCATGGCGCGCAGTCCGCCGTCCTCGGGGAAGATCCGCTTGCCGCCGCCGAGCAGCACCGGCATGACCACCAGCCGCAGTTCGTCGACGAGTCCCTCCGCGAGGAGGGTGCGCACCAGGGTGGGGCTGCCCATGACGGTCAGGTCCTGGCCGGCGCCCTCGCGGAGCTTGCGGATCTCGGCGACGCCCTCGGCCCCGCCGAACCGCACCGAGTTCTCCCAGCCGGCCACTTCGGCATCGGTGAGGGTGTCGGACACGACGTACTTGCGGACGGAGTTCATCCAGTCGGCGAAGGGGTCCCCGGCCCGCTCGGGCCAGGCGCCCGCCATGGTCTGCCAGGTGCGGCGGCCGAACAGCAGGGCGTCGGTGGTGCTCGCGCCCTTCGCGATGAATCCGCCGATGACCTCCTCGTCGAAGTACGGGTGGGTCCACCCCCCGTGCCGGAAGCCTCCGTCGGTGTCCTCCTCGGCGCCGCCGGGCGCCTGCACGACGCCGTCCAGGCTGATGAACTCGTTGACCACGAGACGCATGTGATGACTCCTCCGTCTTCGCCGCCGCATGTGTACGACGTCCACATCGATCACTCTAGCGAGTGATGTGAACGCTGTCCACATCCTTCGCCCGCCCCCTTCCGACCGCCCGGCACACGGGCGGTCGGAACGCTCGACGTCAGGGATGACGGCCCGGCCGGACGGAACTCATCGGCCGGGCCGGCTCGGACTAGCCGGGATAGCCGTTGCGCCAGGGCTCGTAGTACGGGTTGTCCCGGCACTCGGTCATGATCTCGGTCTTCCTCTCCTTGTCGACGGGGCAGACCCCGACGATGAACCGCCGGGCGATGCCGCCGGGGAAGGCGACCTCGACCTGGGAGGCCCACTTGTGGGTGTCCCCGATGGTGAGGTTCACGTCGACCCCGCCGGGGGCGTCCACGTAGTAGTTCCAGCCGCTCTTCCACCACGTCTTGTACAGGTCGTGGTCGTAGGTCGTGGAGACGTACGGGGAGGGCTGGTTGACCAGGACGTACTGCTCGATGTCGTACTGGCCGTTCAGGACGTCCCTGGGGGCGAAGCCCTGCTCGAAGACGGTCTCCGGCGGGCGGCTGTCGGAGCGGTAGAGCTGCTTGCAGTTGATCCGCCAGGACGGGGAGGGGGTGATCCGGTCCAGCTCGACCCGCTTGTCCAGGGCGGCGTAGAGGTGGTCCGCCACGCGCGGGCAGGAGTTGGCGGGCGCCGCCGCGAGCGCGGGCGCCCCGGCCCGGGTCCCGAAGGCCGCCGCGCCCGCCTGCGCGGCGGCCGCGGCGGTGGCGGAACCGGTGGCCGGGGACCCGCCCGGGGCGGCGGGTGCGTGTGCGGTGGCGGTCGTGGCGGTGGCGGTGGCCGACGGGGCGAGGGCCGCGGCGAGGGCAAGGGCGAGGGCGGCGGTGCGCCGCCGGAAGGTATGAGTGATCACGGCGATCACCCTTTCGCCATGCCGACGGCCCCTGAAGCACCGTCACCCGAAGGTGAGCGTGTCGCTGCGGGTGACATCGCCGGCCGACCTGGCCGCGCCCAATATTCCAGCACTAGGATAATGACATGAACTCAGGCCTGTCCGCTGCAGAGTTGACACTTCTCGGCCTCCTCGTGGAACAGCCCAGGCACGGGTACGAACTCGAAGGGGTGATCTCCGAACGCGGCATGCGCGCGTGGACGGAGATCGGCTTCAGCTCGATCTACTACCTGCTGACCAAGCTCCGGGAGCGGGGCCTGATCTCCCAGGCCGAGGGTTCACCGGCCCGGGGTGACAAGCGGCGCAAGGTCTACGCCGCGACCGCCGAGGGCCGCGCGCTGTGCGGGACGGCGGCCGCGGAGGCGATCGCGCAGGTGCATCCCCTGTTCCCGCGCGTCCTGGTGGGGCTGGCCAACCAGCCGGCCGTCGGCCACGAGCGGCTGCTCGCCGCGCTCGACGAGCGGGCCGACGCACTCGCCGAGCGCCTCGCACACGTCCGCCGGGCCTCGGCCGAGGGGCGGGGCGCCCCCGAGTTCGTGCACGCGATCTTCGACTACACCCTCAGCCAACTCACGGCCGAGCAGGCCTGGTTGGACCGCTACCGCGCCTCGCTGGGTGAAGCGCGGTCCCCCGGAGGAGAGACGCCCGTGGCACCGTACGACGTCAAACGCGAGCTGAAGGAGTTCTACGTGCCCAGGAACACCGCGTGGGCCGTCGTGGACGTCCCCGAGCAGCAGTTCATCGCGGTCGACGGCACCGGGAACCCGAACACCGCGCCCGCCTACGCCCGTGCGGTCGAGGCCCTCTACGCGGTGGCGTACACGCTCAAGTTCGCGGCCAAGGCCGCCCCCGGCGGTGACTTCGTCGTCGCTCCGCTGGAGGGCCTGTGGTGGGCCGACCGGCCCGAGGCGTTCACGGCCCGCGCCAAGGACACCTGGAAGTGGACCATGCTGATCAGCATGCCCTCCTGGATCACCCCGGAGATGGTCGAGGACGCCGGGCGGACCGCACTGGCGAAGAAGAAGAACCCCGCCATCTCCCAGGTCCGGCACCTGACCCTGCACGAAGGCCCCAGCGCGCAGGTGCTGCACGTCGGCTCCTACGACGACGAGGCGCCGGTGCTCCACGAACTCCACCACACCTACCTCGCCGCCCACGGCCTGCGGCCTTCGGGCCTCCACCACGAGATCTACCTCAGCGACCCCCGCAGGACCGTCCCCGAGAAGATGCGGACCGTTCTGCGCCAGCCGGTCGAGGAACTCGGCGGCTGACGGCCCCCGGCACCGCCCGTACGGTGCGCCCGCCGCGGCTGCACGGCGATGTCCTGCGGAGCCTGCGGGGCGCGGTGCGGGCACGGGCGCAGCCGGGCGGCGAGCACCGCCACGTCGTCCTCGGCGTGCTCCGCGTCGAGGCCACGGCAGACCACGCCGGCCACGCCCGCCACGTGTGCCGCCCGACCCGTCCACCGCCGCCGCCGCCGTGGACAGCATTCCACCGGTCCGCAACGGGCCCGGCGGGCAAGGCGGCGGGGGTCGCGTCGAACCCGTGGGTACGCGGCGCGCCCGGGGGGAAGTGACCCGGGGTGGAAGGAGAGACCGTGGCGGAAGAGACCCTGGCCGACGCCGCCGGCGCCGTGCTCGACCGGCTCCTCGGTCTGCTGCCGAAGGGCGGCGGCGGGAGCACATGGGCCGACGCGCCCCCGTACCTGCGGCGGCACGCCGTCGAGCACGCGGTCGACGCGGGGCGGGCCGACGAGTTGCTCACGGACGCCGACTTCCTGGTGCACGCCGACCCGGGCACGCTCGTCCCGGCCCTGGACCAGGCCCGGTCGCAGGAGGCCGCCGAGGCCGTCGCCGTGTACCGGGCCGACCTCGGCATCCACCGGTACATGACGCCGCGCGACCGGCGGGCCGTCCTCGCCCTGGACGCGTACGGCTACCGGCTCGGCACCCTGGCCCGGGCCCTCGCCGAGGGCCTCGACCCCGAAGCCCCCCGGCCGCGCTGGCGCACCGGCAGCCGGATGAACAGCGCCCTGCGCGACAGCACCTCCGGTGTGTCCCGGACAGTGACCGCCCTCGCGCCGGCCCAGGTGGCGGGCCGCCCGGCCCTGGTGACCGGCGGATGGAGCGGACGCCTTCGGATCTGGGACCTGCTCAGCGGCCGGTTCGTCGGTCCTCCGCTGTGGAGCCACCCCGAGGTGGTCTGGCGGACGGCCTCGGTCACCGGCACCGACGGCCACGGCCTGCTCGTCAGCGCCGATTTCGCCGGCGCGGTGCAGGTGTGGGACGCGGACGAGGACGGCGGCACCCACCTCGGCCAGGTGCCGACGCAGTACGGAGTCCCGCAGGTGGCCTGCGCCCTGGTCGACGGCGAGCCGGTCGCCGTGATCGCCCAGCAGTTCTCCGGGGAGGGGCCGCGCATGTGGAGCCTGGAGGCGCTCGACTGGCGCGGCGGCCCCCCGCCCGACGCCGGAGGCACCCCGTCCGCACTGGCCTGCTACGAGGACGACGGAGCCCCGATGGCACTCGGCGCAGGGCCGGGCGGCCTGGTCCGCTGGAACCTGCGGACCGGGCAGCGGCACGGCGACCCGCTGCCGTGCCTGCCCGGCCCGGCCGCTGCTGCGTGCACCTCGGTGGCGGGCCGTCCGCTCGCGGTGGTCGTGGGCGGCAGGACCGTGCAGTTCTTCGAGCTCACCGGCCCCGGCCGGGTGCTGCACACCCTGGAGCGGGCCCACGAGGACACGCTGTACGCGGTGGACTGCACCGTCGTACGGGATGTGCCGGTGGCCGTCACCGGCGGCCACGACACCACCGTGCGGACCTGGGACATGCTGGCCGGCACGCCGTACGGGGAGCCGTGGCGGCTGCACACCGACTCCGTGGTCGCCGTCGCCTGCGCCCGGGTGGCCGGCCGACCCGTGGCCGCGACCTCGGACCGGCGGGGCCTGATGGGGGTCTGGGCCCTGGGCGAGGAACCGGTCGGCGATCCGCTGCCCGGGCACCGCGCCCCGGTCGCCGCGCTGTCGTACACGCGCATCGGGGACCGGCCGGTGGTGGTGAGCTTCCCGTCCGGCAGTCAGGAGCAGGTCACGGGGTGGGACGCGCGCACGGGCGACCCGGTCGGCCCCACGGACGGGGCGGCGCGCACGGCGGCGGAGCCGTCCGTCGTGGTGGCCGGCACGGAGGTCCGGCTCGCGCCCGGGGCCGACGGCACGGTCACGGTCCAGGACACCGCGACCGGACACGCCCTGGCCACCCTCACCGGGCACACGGACCGGGTGACCGCCCTGGCCTGCGCGCAGGTGGACGGGCGGGCCCTCGCCTTCAGCGCGGGCGACGACGGCACGCTGTGGACCTGGGACCTGGAGCGGGCCACCTGTCTGGACGTGTGGCCCGTCCTGCGCGGCGTCCGCGACCTGGTCGCGGTACCGGACGCTCCGGGAGAACCGGGCGCCCTGCTCATGGCCCTGGGCTCGGACGTGATGGTCTTCGACCTGCCGCGCGCTCCCGCTCCGCCGGATCCCGGGCCCTGAGCCGGTCGGGACGCGGTCACCGGCCGGGCCCGCGACGGCAGGCGAGGGCCTCCTCCGGCGGGTGCGGTCAGCGTACGGTCCGCAGGAGGCGGGCGACGGCGGTGCTCGCCAGGTAGTGGGCCGCGCTGTGGAAGTCGAGGCGGTGGATGGGGCATTCCTCGTCGCTCTCGACGCCGTGGAACCGCTGTGAGACGCCCTTGGCCGGGACGGCGACCAGGTCGCCGGGGTCGGCGACGTTCGCCCAGCGGCCCGCCGCGGGCGGCCGGCTGCCGCGGCCCTCGACGGGGGCGGGGACGAGCCGGTCGAAGACCGCGGGACGCAGGGCCAGCGGGGAGCCGAGGGTCAGCCACAGCGGGACCGGTGAGGTGTCCTCCCGGTGGAGGGTCTCGTAGGCGACCACCGAGCCGAGGGAGTGGGCGATCAGCACGTCGGGCCGGTGCCGGGCCAGGGCCGCGCGCAGCCGCTCCTGCACGGCCTCGCGGGCCGGGCCCGGTGTCCGGTAGGTGACGAGTTCCTTGGCCCACCGTGCCGTGGCCCGGTCGACCAGCCACGTCGGGCACGCCCAGGACTCCGCGACCTCGGCGACCTGGTCGCGCAGGAGCTCGGTGAGCCGGCCCTGCGGGACCCGGGCGGGGGCCGCGCGGTGGTGGGCGAGGGTCTCCAGCACCACGTGCGCCTCGTCGTCGCCGAGGTCCTCCACCGTGTCCGCGCCGCCCTGCCGGCCGGGGGTGCGCAGCAGGTCGGCGTAGTAGACGACCTCGACCACGGACCCGGGGCCGGGGGCCGTGCCGAGGCTGCGGGCCCAGCTCGCCGACAGGTTGCGGGCCGCCTCCTCGGGGCTCTCGCCGGGGCGGTGGTTGCCGATGCCGTGGATGCCGAGGATTCTCATGCGGTCCTCCCGGGGGTGTGGGGGCGGGCCCGCAGGTGGTCGGCGAGGCCCTGGTGGAAGAGGCGGTAGAGGGCCGATCCGTCGGTCTCGATGCCGGTACGGACGTAGAACCGCCCGGCTTCGAGCAGCGGGCGCACGTCCGCGGGGGCGAGCGCGGGCCCCTCGGCGGGAGCGAACTCCGGTGCGACGGCCTGGACGGCCTCCAGCGGGAAGCCCTCCCCCTTGGCGAAGGCGAGCGCGGCCAGGACCGCGCGCAGCCGGGGCCCGTCGGCGCGCTGTCCGAGGTCCAGTTCGAGGACGTCGGGCAGGGTCCGCGGCACCTGCGCCCCCAGCGCGGCCGCGGCCGGCGCGTCCGGCGGCGTGTCGAGGGACTCCAGGGCCCGGCCGTAGACGCGGGCCACCAGGAAGGGTCCCCAGTCCCGACGGCTGGGGGCATCCTCCGTGAGCGCGGCGGCCGCGGACCTGGCCAGGGCCTCGCGCACGGGACGCCAGGCCGCCGCGCGGTAGCCGGGCAACTCGGCGAGGACATGGGTCAGATGCTGTTCGAGGTCGGTGCGCAGCACTTCGGCGGGTACGGAGTCCAGGTCGACGACGGTGCCCGTGGACGCGGCCGAGCAGGCCAGCAGCGGAGCGAGGTGGGGCCCGCGGCGGGACCCGACCAGGAGGCGGACCGCGGGCAGGCCGTCCGCCCGTACGGTCTCGACGAGGGGCAGCAGGAACTGTTCGACCAGGGCGGCGGGGTCCTCCGCCTCGTCCAGTGCGTCGAGGACGAGCGGCGGGGCGGCGGGCAGCGCCCGTACGGCCGTGATCAGCTCGGGCACGGTCCAGCGCGCCGGCGCGTCCCCGCCGCCCGACGGGATCTCGGCGTCCGGCCGTGCGCCGTCGCCCGCCCGGCCGCCCGGTGGGGTCAGTCGCCACTGGAGCGCGAGGGCGGCGAGGACGGCGTCCAGGTCGCGGCCACGGGCGTGCACGGCCGCCAGGGCGGGGTCGGGCGAGGGCACGCCCCGGGGATGCTGGGCGGCCAGGTACCGGCGGATGTCGGGGGCCGCCGCGACGATCTGCTCGTGGCCGGCGCAGACCAGGGCGCCCAGCAGCGCCGACTTGCCCGAGCCGGGCGCCCCGGTGACGATGCGCAGCCCGCCAGCGGCGGGGTCGTCGATCCAGGGCGCGAGTGCGGCCAACTGGGCGCGCCGGCCTACGAAGTGGTCGCCGACCCGGTCGGTGAAGTGCTCGGTGGCGGGGCCGGCGAAGTCCCGCACGGGGGCGGTGAGGGTCGCCAGCCGCCCCAGCCGGAGGTCGCCCTGCCAGTGGGGGTTGGGGAAGAACGGCAGTTCCGGCAGCGGCTGCGAGGGGTCGATGCGGGTGGCGTGCACCCGCTGGCGGGGGCTGATCCGGGTGAGCCGGTCCTGCACGGCGCTGGTCATCCGGTCCCACCGCACGTAGGGCAACGACGGCGACGTGTCGAGACCGTCCTGGGCGATCTGCTCCAGCACCTCGGCGACGGCGGTGCTGAACGCGCCGTCGTAGGCGGGGTCGTCCGGCCCGGTGGCCGCGACCACCCACGCCCGCAGTTCTGTCTCGGGCACGGCGGTCAGCCGTGGCAGGCGGGCGGCCCGCCCCGCGCGGCACAGGTCGACCACGAACAGGACGGGGTGGGGCAGTTGGTGGGCGTCGGCCACCCAGTGGCTCACGTCGGTGCCCGGGCCCGTGTCCCCGTCCGTGGGGACCATCGCGATCCGCTCGGGCGTGGCCGCGGACCAGGGCCGGCGGTCGTCCGCGGGTCCGGCGTCCCCGTGGGAGATGACGTGGACGATGCGGCAGCCCTGGTCGGCCGCCTGGCTCCAGTGGTCGCGCACGCCCGCCCGGTCGGGGTCCGGCACGGTCAGCACGTCGTAGGACAGCGCCCGGTACGCCGCTTCCAGCCGGGCCAGCAGCTCCGGTACGAAGGGCAGGTCGTCCCATGCGGAGCCGCCGGGCTGCGGTTCCCCGTCCGGGGTGACGGCGGGGTGCCGGCGGAAGTGCCCGACGCCCATGAGCAGCGCGCGGTCCGCCTGCGCCGCCGTCGGCCGCTCCACGCGCACCCCCGCCCGCCGGACGGGTACCGGCCTCGACCGCTCCTCGGCATCACGCCGTTCCTCGTGGCACACCCTAGCCGGGCCGACGGCGCCGGTCAGGTGGGATCGGTAAGTCGAGGGGCCGAGCGGCCTGTGACGAGCCGTCAGAGAGAGGGGGTCAGCAGCTCATGGCCCAGGTGTGGGAGTCGCCGTCGTCGTTGGCGGTGCCGTTGGAGCCGACCTCCTGGCCGGGGGCCAGACAGATCGACATGCCGCCGTTCAGTCCGGCGCTGCGGTAGACCTTCACGTGGTCCTTGATCCCGGGGCCGGAGATGCCGTGGTTGGCCCAGGACGAGTCCTCGTCGGCGATCCAGCTCTCCCACCAGCGGTCGTCGCCGGACCAGTTGGCTCGCTGGCCGCCGAAGTCGGCGTCCGTCCACGCGCAGAAGTGGCCGCTGGGGCAGTCGGCCGCACCGGCCGGGGCGGCGGCCGCGGCAGTGGCCGCGGTCAGCGCCAGCAACGCCGCGGCGGTGGTCAGCAGCCTGCTCCTGGTCGTCCTCGTCCTCGTGCTCATTGCGGAACGTGTCCTTTCTCGTGGGGGGTGGGGGGTTCGGCCAGCACGCCGGCCGCTCGGTGTGCGGCGCGGTCGCGCAGACGGTCGTAGGCGGCGATCTCCGTACGGTGCGCGGCCCGGACCTCGGCCAGCAGCGCGGGCTCCAGCCGGGCGCGCAGCTCCGGCAGGCCGCTGGCGCGGACGCACCCGGTGTCGGCCTCGGCGCAGGCCGCCCGGCGGGCGAGGGCGGCGGCGTAGGCGGGGTCCTGACCCAGGCGCTGCTGGACCAGGGGGCGGAGGTTGTTGACGGTCACCGAGGCCCGGAACCAGTCGGCCTGGTCGCCGTAGAGCTGCCGTTGGGCCTGGGCCAGGCAGCCGTCGGTGTGCGCGCGGACGGTGTACCCGGTCGGGAGGGTCAGGGAGAGCTCGGCCGGACCGGCCCCGAACAGCGCCGCGGCGACCTGCCGTTCCTGCCCGGCCGGCATGTTCCCCCCGGGCCGGGGCGGGGTCAGGCCCCGGCCGGTCAGGCAGGCGTCGGTCAGCGTGCGGGTGGCGGCCTTGATGACGTCGTCCGGGGC
>NZ_RPRY01000136.1 GCF_003949795.1 Streptomyces sp. WAC06614 | reverse complement strand
GCGGGTACCTAAGCGCTGCGCGCTTAGGAGAGAACGGCTTCGCTGCGCTCAGCCGTCAGGGCGCCTTCGGCGCCTGACCCCGGTCCCACAGCGCTGCGCGCTGTGCAACGAACCGCTTCGCTTCGCTCAGCGGGAGGGCACTTCGCGCCCTCGGGGCCGGCCCTGCGGGCCGGTGTCCTGCGCTGCGCTCCGGACTGTTCGGGGTTCCGCTCCGCTTCGCCCCCCAGTGGCCTGCTCCGTAGGCCTGTTGGGGTGGGTCTGCTCCCCACCCGGGTCCTTCAGCCCCATCCTTTACGAGCTCGGGCCGGCTTCAGGGACTGCACCCGTGCCTGCAGCCTCCCTGAAGCCGGCCCCCTGTCGTCCTTAATCCTGAACGACTATCAATTCAAGAACTAAAGAAGACAGACGCTCCGATCATTCTGCCTGAAGCATACTTCCGATATCATAGTTGCCAGAATTCGCGAGCTGGATGGCCTTGTCGAACGTCGCCTTCGGCCAGCCCCCCGTTTGCAACGAACAAGTCTGGTAGTAATAGCCGTTCAACGGAGTGAGGGTACAGTCCCAGGAGTACCAACCAGGCGCCAGGTCAATATTCCTGCCCGGGTCGATGCAGATGTAACCATCCCGGCAGGTGTAGACCTGCCAGTTGTACGTCGCACCAGCGAGATAGATATCCCGGTGGATTACCACCGGCGCCATCCCAGCATTCGGACTGGAGGTGAGCCAGCGAGTCGTTTCGAGGGTCGCAGGCGCCGAGGCAGCTGCCGCAGGAGCCGCGCCAAAGGCCAGCGCAGCCATAAAGACTGCGATAACCGAGCCGAGCTTAAATCGAAGTTTACCCATGCGCGTGTGATCCCCCGTCAGACGTAGATGCAGGCGATTGGCATGCTAGCAAAGGCATCTGACGCTGATGAACTATTTCTATGTCCTCCCCAGGCGATAAAAGGGGATCCTAAGCCTCCGGTTCTGCTCTGGCTGGATAGCTGATGACGGTTCGCAGCCCGAGCATCCGCGACCCTCTAGATGGCTTCCGGCTCGGCCTCAGAGGCTTAAACCCCTCCATAACGCACCGGCAACAGAAAGGCCAACTCGCCGCCCTCTCGAAGCTGGGCACAGGCGTCCACGCCGTCACCGCCGGCGTGGATCGTACCTGAGCGCTGCGCGCTCAGGAGAGAACCGCCTCGCTGCGCTCGGCGGGGCTTGGCTTCGCCAAGCCAGAGCCGGCCCTTCGGGCCGGTGTCCTTCGCTGCGCTCCGGACGGTTCGGGGTTCCGCTTCGCTCCACCCCGAACGGCCTGCTCCGCAGGCCCGAGTGACCCCGTTTCACGGGGTCCGGGCCTTCGGCCCGTTGGGCCGGGCCGCTTCGCTCCCCGGTCCGGAGTCCTTCCGGCTCCGCCTCCAGGACCAGCTCGCTCCGCGAGCGCCAGCAGCGAGGAGGTTGGGTGGTGCCTGGGCCGGTTCCTGCCTTGCGGAGCTCCCGGGGCCAGGCACTGTTGACTCGGCCGGTAACGTAGCCCTCTTCGGGTGCCGTCGGGGCCCGGAGTCCCTGAGGTGAATACCGATGACCATTGGCGAACTGCCCATCGTATGGTGCCTGTCTCTCGAGGATGCCCGAGCTGAATGGCGAGCCCTGTGGTGGAGCGTCGGACCGGACAGCGAACTCGCAGTCATCCTGGTCCAAGAGCAGATCGCAGAACTCTCACAGATGAACATTTGTGAGAGATGAGTTGCGCACCCGCGCGTTCCCGGATGTACGCCCTGAGAGATGGCTGAGGCGGCTGTGGTCCTCATTGTCATAGCCAGTTGGCAAGATCGAGTTTATGAAGAGCACCCCGACCACTCCGCAGCGGCCGTTCGACGTGACCACGGTCTTCCCGCAGCTGGCTCCGCTGGCCCGCACGGCGACCCGGTTGCACCCTCGCCGGGGGACCCCGGCACCGCAGGACAGTTCCATCGGCGGACCATTGCTGTGGCCAGTCGGCGAGCCGTGGCCGCACTGCGAGGGACCTCATGTAGTGGACGGGATCAACTTGGCCCTGTCGCCGGCGGACGTGAGGCTGAAGCGGCGAATCAGTACCGCCTCCCGCGGACGGAGCCTGACCAAGCTGGAACGAGAGACCCTGGAGCGGATCATCCCTCCTCGGACGTATCCCGTGAAGGTCGCGGTCGCCCCGTACGAGGGTTCCATCGCGATGCTGCCGGTCGCGCAGCTGTACAAGCGGGACGTGCCCGATCTGCCCACACCCGAAGGAGCGGACCTGCTCCAGGTCCTCTGGTGCCCCTTCGACCACCCGATCATGCCTAAGACGGCCCTGTTCTGGCGGTCGGCAGCCACGGTCACCGACATCCTCACCACGCCCCCCGAACCGCCCGTGATGCAGTTCGACGACTACCTCCCCGAGCCGTGCCTGCTCCGCCCCGAGCAGGTCACCGAATACCCCGACCACCTGGAGGTGAGCAAGGAACTGCAGGAGCAGCTCGGGAACTGGCGCATGTGGCAGGCCGCCGACGTGGAGATAGACAGTGACTACGAGTCGTGCCCGGAGGAGTTCTATGACAGTGAACTGGCAGGCGCGCCCGGCTGGAAAGTCGGCGGTTGGCCGCGGTGGACCTCCACCGACCCCGGCCCTCGGCTCTGCACTGCGTGCGGCAGCGACATGGATGCCCTACTGACGATCGCCACCTTCGAGAGCGACGACGAGAGCAGCTGGCTCCCGCACCAGGAACCGGCGGATGAATCACTTCCAGGCTTCGACCCCTACGAACGTCGCCAGCCCACTGCCATCCAGATCGGAAGCGGCTACGAACAGCAGCTCTACGTCTGCCCGGCGACGCCCGAGCACCCCCACTCCGAGCTGATGCACTAGTGCTGTCCCATGGTGGGCCTCCCTGAGGTCAGATGGCGGTGATGGTCTTGAGCGCGAGAGCGCGCAGGGGTGCGATCCTCTTGCGGGCTTCGCCGTGGTAGACGGCGTTCGTGAGGATGGTGAGGTAGCGGCCGGAAGCAGGGGCGAGGTAGAGGCTGGTGCCGGTGAAGCCGTGGTGGCAGGCAACGCCGCCGGGGGCGCAGATCCAGGACAGGCCGCGGTCGACTCCGGCCTCGATCGGGGTGAAGGGCAGCGCGGATGCGCGGAGCCAGCCATGCAGGGGCTGGCGGGGTCGATGAGGTACTCGGCGTAGCGGGCGAGGTCGCGCACGGTGGAGAAGACTCCCGCGGGGCCGGCGACGCCGCCGAGGAGGGCGGCGTTGTCGTCGTGCGCGGTACCCCAGATTCGGGGGGCACCCAGGATACGGCGCGCGCTGGGGGGCGACCTGCGGATCGCGGGCAACGGGACCGGACACGGTACTGGTCATGCCGAGGTCCTCCCACAGCGTGCGGCCGAGTTCGTCGAGCGGGCGGCTGTGGGCGTGGGCGAGGGCCAGGCCGAGGAGGATGTACCCGCGGTTGATGTACTGGTGAGTGCCGGGCTCGTCTTCAAGAGGTTCGCGGCACAGGAGTTCGTGCAGCGGACGGTCGGCGCCGCGGTAGTGGTCCAGCCGAGGCCCTCAGGCCGGCGGTGCGGACCACGAACACGATCGCGGCCAGCACCTCCCGGTCACCATGCCGACGCCGGCCACCACCCTGAGGCCGCGAAGGAGCCTCCGGCACCACCCGCTGGAACAGTTCCCACAACTCGTCCGGCACCAGCCGCTCAACAATCCCCACCACGGCCCGCAGCTTACCGAGCCAGCCAAATGAGATGACCTCTTAGGAGGGATCGGCTTTGCTGCGCTCTACCCCTCCGCTTCGCTCCGGCGGTAGAGACAGCCTTCGCTGCGCTCAGCCGAGGCCCCTTTGGGGCCTTGCCCTTCCGCTTCGCTTCAGGGCTACGAAGTGCCTCGCTCCGCTCGGCAAGGCCTGGCTCTGCAGAACCAGTGGTCTGTCTTGACAGGGAAACCTAAGCGCTGCGCGCTTAGGAGAGAACGGCTTCGCTGCGCGCGGGGTGTGACGGAGCGTAGGGTCCCGCGCGGGGCGGGCCGGCGCCTGGTTCGCGGGCTTAACCTCGGGGGGCGCTTCGCGGACCCTTGGGCACTGGGCTGTGGTGCCGGTCCGCTTCGCGGGCGGCTGGCTGCGAGGTCACTCCCCGGTGAGCGAACAGACGTGCGGGTACCGAGCATCGGAGCCGTCACCGCCAAGCAGGAGTCGGAGTTCCCCAGAGCCTTGCCGGACAGACACAGACCCACGTCTCGCGGACGCCGACGCCCTTAGCTTCATTGAGTTCCTCTGCCCCCCGACGTGGTCGTCGTCGAGACCGACGGCATCCTCGAGCAGGTCGACTCCATCAGGAACGCCTACGACGAGCTTTGTCGCAGGTCAGGCACTGAGGATCGCGTGCAGGTCGGCCCTTACCCAAGTCCCGCTCCACGCAACTCCCAGTGGTTCCGGTCACCGCAGGCCTTCGTCAGTGGCCTCGCCCCGGTAAATCTCTCGTCCCACCGCGTGCAGTCGGCCCTGCCGTGTCATCGGTGGTCGGTACGCTCCTGTAATCCGTCCGGGTGTCGTGTGCCGCTCCTGGGGGGCCGGGGTTTGACGGACCGTCGTCCCTGACTCCCCTGCTGATGCACACGGCGGTCCGGTTGGGGGGTTCGATGCCCTGGAACAGCAAGGCGCCGCAGTCCGACGAACCGGAGGACGGCGGGGCAACGCTCGACCGGGGTGAGAACCGCAGCACCGCTCGCGTAACGCTGCTCGCCGCCGTGGGCCAGGCCGTCCTGGCCCAGCTGGCCGGCGAGGCCGCGCACTGGCTCGCCCAGAGCATGGAGTGGCTGGCTAGCCACCTGTAGAACGCGACGCGCCTCCCGGGCTCCTACCCCCGGGAGGCGCGAAGGTGCAGGTGTTTCACCCGCGGCGGTCTCTGTCCCTGCTTCACCGGCCGGGCAGAGGCCGCCGTTCTGTGTGCCACCACTGTGGCAACCACCACTGACAACCGCACGGGTCACGCAGGTGGAGGTTGTGTTCCGGTCACCACATGCCACTGTAGCCCCCCAACATGATCAAGAACGTCCACGTGGACCTGCCGCACCAGGGGTTTGCCCCGCCAACGCGCCTGCGGCCATGAGCGGGGGGGCCAGGCGGGGATGCCGGTACGCGAGGGCGGGCAGGGCGAGCTGAGCCTCTCGTGTTGTCCGGGGCGGCCCGTCGGGAACTTCCGCTGCGCTCCAGACCCCCGCTTCGCGACGTGACCCGAATCGTTTCACGGCCTGTTGGGCCGCTGTGTGGACTTCTCCACGCAAGCCCGCCCCGCACGACGACATGCAGGCCGATCTGGCGTCCCCATGCCCCGACCAGCGGGACTCCGTTGGCCTTTGCGGTCTTCTGTCCCTTTTTTGCGCGTGTGGTCCGTGGTGGTGATTCAAAGTGGGGGATGGATTGAGTCTGGGGCGGCGTTCCTCCGGCGGAGCGGGTGTTTGTGTGTCTTCGGCGGGTGTGGTCTGGCAAGAAAGTTGCCAAAACTTGACAAGGGGGTGGTGAATCGGCCATGCTCAGGGCGCATGGAGTGTGGGGCGGTCGTGGTTATTTTGGGAGAAAGTGGCCGTCGGGACTCTGGCAAGGATTTGACAGTGTGTTGCCAACCTGGAGGGCGGATGCTCTATTCGGGAATAGGCTGGAGCGGCGACGGCTTCGTGGTGGAGGTCGTCGACGAGCACGGGGAACGGCGGCGGGACGCGCGGCTGTTCGGGGCTCGGGACACCCGGGAGCTGATCGGGTATCTGAGGGAGTTCGGGGATCCGCTCGTCGCCGTGATCGACAGCACCAACGGGGTGCTCGACGGACGTCTGATGGCCGCGGGTCTGACCGTGTACCGCGCGGACCCCGAACTGCTGGGCGTCCGGCCCGATTTCGGGTCCGTGCCCGCCGGGGAGATCGCCGCCGTGGCGCGGCGCGCGACCCGGTTGCAGCGCGACCGCGGGACGCAGACCGGGCGGGAGGGCGATCTCGACGCCTTCGCGCGCGGCAGTGAGCGGGCGTGGGACGAGTGGGTCGCGCGGGGTGCGTGCGTGAGCCGGGGCAGCGGGGAGCGGCCGGAGGTCTCGCTGACCTTCGACGACGGTCCGCAGCCGCCGTACACCGGACAGGTGCTGGACGTCCTGGCGCGCTACGGGGTCAAGGCCACCTTCTTCTGCACCGGGATGTTCGCGAAGGCCTACCCCGAGTACCTGGCGCGGATGCGGGAGGAGGGGCACGGCGTCGCCAACCACACCTGGTCGCACCCGATGCTCTTCGAGCTGACCCGGGCCCAGCTCGCCGAACAGCTCGAGCGCACCGACGAGGCGATCGCCGAGGCCACCGGCGGGCCGGCGCCCACGCTGTTCCGGCCGCCGTACGGGTCGCGCTCCCCCGAGGTGCTGGAGCAGCTCGCGGCGTCGGGGAGGACCACCGTGCTGTGGGACGTGGCGCCCGACGACTGGCAGATGCCGGGCGCGGACACCATCGCCGACCGGGTGGTCCGGGAGGCCGGACCCGGTTCGATCGTGCTGCTGCACGACAGCGGTGGCGACCGCTCGCAGACCGTGGCCGCGCTGGCCCCGGCCATCGAGGGGCTGCTGGAGCGCGGGCTGACGTTCGTACCGGTCGAGGAGCAGCTCGCCGCGCCCGCCCTGACCGGTCAGGGCCGGTGAGCGCCATGACGCGGGCGACGAGCAACTGGGCCGGCAGTCTCACGTACGCGGCGCGCCGGGTGCACCGGCCGCACACGCTCGACGAGCTGCGCGCGCTCGTCGCCTCGTCCGACCGGATCCGGGCGCTGGGCACCGGGCACTCGTTCAGTGCCGTCGCGGACACCACCGGCGATCTGGTGCGGCTGGACCGGCTGCCGCAGTCCGTCGTGGTGGACGCGCAGGAGCAGACGGTGACGCTGTCGGCGGGCACCCGCTACGCCGAGCTGGCCCGGCACCTGCACGGGGCCGGGCACGCCCTGGGCAACATGGCCTCGCTGCCGCACATCTCGGTGGCCGGCTCGGTGGCCACCGGCACCCACGGTTCGGGCGACGACCAGCGCTGCCTGGCCGCGGCGGTGCGCGCGCTGGAGTTCGTCGGGCCGGAGGGCGACCTGGTCGAGCTGCGGCGCGACACCCACGGCGACGAGTTCGCCGGGGCGGTGGTGGCGCTGGGCGCGCTGGGTGTCGTCACCCGGCTCACCCTGGAGGTGGAGCCCGCCTACGAGGTGGCCCAGCGGGTGCGGCTCGACGTGCCGCTGGACGAGGTCGCCGGGGACGTGGACGCGGTGTTCGGCGCCGCATACAGCGTCAGCCTGTTCACCGACTGGGCCAGCGGGCAGGGGTCGGTGTGGCTCAAGCACCGGACCGACCGGCCCGCCTCCGGCTGGGCCGGCGGCCGGGAGGCGAGCGTGCCGGTGCATCCGGTGCCCGGGGTGGACCCGGGTTCGAGCACCGAGCAGCTCGGTGTGCCCGGTCCCTGGTACCAGCGGCTGCCGCACTTCCGGCCGGAGCTCACGCCGGGCGCCGGTGAGGAACTGCAGTCGGAGTACTTCCTGCCCCGGGAGCGGGCGGCGCAGGCGTTCGCCGCGATCCGCTCGGTGGCCGGCCGGGTCGCCCCGGTGCTGCACATCGCCGAGGTGCGCACCGTGCGCGGTGACGACCTGTGGCTGAGCTCCGCCCACGGACGCGACACCGTCACCTTCCACTTCACCTGGCTCAAGGACCTGCCTGCGGTCCGGCCGGTGATCGCGGCCGTCGAGGAGCTGCTGATGCCGCTGGGGGCGCGGCCGCACTGGGCCAAGCTCACCGAGACCCCGGCCGCGCGCATCGCCGCCGGCTATCCGCGGGCCGCGGACTTCGCCCGGCTCGCGCGCAAGCACGACCCGGAAGGCAAGTTCCGCTCCGCCTTCATCGATCAGTTGTTCGCCCATTCGTAGGGATTCTGGGGGTAATTGCGATGACACCGAACGCCGCCCTGCTCGAACACGCCGCTCCGGCGGTCGCGCTGCGCGCCGACCAGCTCCGGCAGTTCCAGGAGCTCGGCTATCTGGTCCTGCCCGGCTTCCTGCCGCCGGACCTGGTCGAGCGGATGAGGCCCGAGGTCGACCGGTGGGTGGACGACGGACTGCGGGCGCGGTCCATCGACTCGGTGCGGGACCCGCAGCGGTTCGGCGTGCCGCCCGTCATGGAGCTCGAACTGCCCGCGCACGGCGAGCTGATCACCCACGCCCCGCTGCTGGGGGTGATCGACCAGCTCATGGGCCGGGCGCCGTACGTCTTCCACCACCTGCACAGCGACCGCCAGGCACCGGACGTGCCGGGCAAGCCCTGGCACCACGACTACGAGCACGGCACCCAGGACGACCGGTCGGCGACCATGATCCACGCCCTGCACTACCTGGACGGGCTGGACGCGGACACCTCCTCGCTGGTGGTGCTGCCCGGGTCGCACCGGGAGCACGCGGACAAAGCGGCCCGGGCGCACCTGGGCACCCGCCCGCTGCCCGGCGAGGTCGTGCTGGACGCGCTGCCGGCGGGCAGCACCGTCGTCCTGCACTCGGCGCTGTTCCACGCCCGCCGGCCCCGCCCGGACGACGTGCCGGGCAAGCCGCGGTACTTCGTCGACGCCTCGTACTGCGAGGTCGGCCGGCTGTGGCCGCCGGTCAAGCCGTACTGGCGCTACATGCTGCGCCGGGCCCGCGAGCTGGACCTGGCGCCGGAGCGTCCGGAGCTGTTCGCCGAGCGCCACTTCGGCGAGTACGTGAGGCCGGCATGACGGGGCGGCCGGTGCGGATCGGGCTGCAGGTGCAGCCCGAGCACGCCGATTACGCGGCGATCCGCCGGGCGGCGGCCGGGGCCGAGGAGCTCGGCGCGGACGTGGTCTTCGTCTGGGACCACTTCTTCCCGCTGACCGGCGATCCGGACGGCAAGCACTTCGAGTGCTGGACGGTGCTCGCGGCGCTGGCCGAGTCCACCTCGACGGTTCAGCTCGGGCCGCTGGTGAGCTGCGTCGGGTACCGCAACCCCGACCTGATCGCGGACATGGCCCGTACGGTCGACCACATCAGCGGCGGCCGGGCCCTGCTCGGGCTCGGCTCCGGCTGGTACGAGAAGGACTTCACCGCGTACGGCTACCCGTTCGGGACGGACGGGGAGCGGTTGCGGGGTCTGGCCGCGGCGCTCCCGCGGATCAAGTCCCGGCTGGCGCGGCTCAATCCGGCGCCGGCCGGGAGGCTGCCGGTGATGCTCGGCGGCGGCGGCGAGAAGCGCACCCTGCGGATGGTCGCCGAGCACGCGGACATCTGGCACGCCTTCCAGGACCCGGCCACGCTGCGGCACAAGCTGTCCGTGCTGCACCGGCACTGCGCGGACGTGGGCCGGGACCCCGCGCAGATCGAGGTCGCCACGAGCGTGTCCGGGCTGGCCGCGCACGAGGGGGACCCGGAGGAGCTGGGGCCCGAGCTGCGCGAGCTGGGGGTCTCGCTGTTCATCGTCGGGGCCGGCGGTCCCGACTTCGACCTCGGAACGCTGCGGCGGTGGATCGCCTGGCGGGATGCCGTCAACGGCTGAGGACGCGGTGCCGAGAACGCAGAAGAGCCCGGGGAACCGGGCTCTTCTGCGTTCTCGGCACCGGGGGCCGCGAGCTGCCGCGCGGCCGGAGCCGTCGCACGCGGACGCCGCCCGGGGGCGGAGCCGCGGCTACCGGGTGCGGGAGGCGAGGACCTCGCGGATGACGTGCCGGGCGTTGGCCGAGATCACCGGGTTGGTGCGGCGGTAGTACGGGAGCTGGATGACCGCCATGGACAGCGCCCAGCCGCGGCTGCGGGCCCAGGTCGCGTCGTCGGCCCGGACCGCCTCGCGGTACGCCGGGCGGACGGCGGCGGGCAGCAGGTTCCAGGCCGGGATCAGGTCGGTGGCCGGCTCGCCCATGCCGACGGTGCCGAAGTCGATGACCGCGCCCAGGCGATCGCCGGAGAGCAGCACGTTGCTCGGCATCAGGTCGGAGTGGGTCCAGCAGGGCGGGCCCGTCCAGCGGGGGGCGGCGAGCGCCTCCTCCCAGGCGTCGGTGATCTCGTCGGCGTCGAAGGGCTCGTCGGTGCGGCGCAGGGCCTCGATGGCGGCCCGCATCTCCTCGTCCTCGTCGGCCAGCGGCCCGCCGCGGTGCGCGGGCGGGCCGCCGGGGAGGTCGACGGTGCGGAAGGCGAGGGCGAAGCGGGCGAGGTCGCGGGCGACGCGTTCCGGTGCGGCGAGCTCGCCCTCGACGGGGTTGCGGCCCTCGATCCAGCGGTGCACCGCCCAGCGCAGGGGGTACTCCGCGTCGGGGGCGCCGACCGCGACGACCTCGGGGACCGGCAGCGGCAGCAGGGGGGCCAGCCGGGGCAGGAGTGCGGCCTCCATCGCGATGGCCTCGGCGCCGCCGGGGCGCAGCGGCAGCCGGACGCTCAGGTCCTCGCCGAGCCGGTAGATCGCGTTGACCGTGCCGCCCGAGGGGAGCCGGGTGACCGGCAGCTCGGCCCACTGCGGGAACTGGGCGCGCAGGAGCCGCCGGACCAGCCCGGCGTCGGTCTCGGTCTCGTCGGCGTGCATCCGGCTCATGTACGTCCCGGTCCTCTCGTCGCTGTCATGATCATCGCACGGCGGGACCGGGGCGCGCGGGCTCCGGGCGCGCGGGCTCCGGGCGCGCGGGCTCCGGGCGCGCGGGCTCGGGTTCCGCCGTGATGTCGCGCAGTTCCCCGGCGTGCGCGCGGGCCTCGGCGAGCCGGCCGGCATCGGTCTCGGCGTCGATCAGCGCGTGCAGGACCGCCGACCGGTCGGCGGCGGACAGATCGCCGGCCAGGCGGTGCGCGGCCGCCGCCTCGGCGCAGGCGCGGGGGGTGTCCCCGAGCATGCGGGAGCACCGCGACAGCCGGGTCAGGGCCCGCACGATCAGCTCGGGGATGCCGATCGTCTCGCTGAGCGCGGTGAGTTCCACCAGCAGTGCGTGTTCGTCCTCGTACCGGCCCTCCTCGTGCCGTACGCCGGCGAGGAGCCACAGGGCCTGCCAGCGCAGCGCCGGGTCGGGCCGGTCGGCGCCGCTGTCGAGCAGGGCGGCGAGGTCCCCGGCGGCCCGGGCCGGGTGGGCCGAGGAGGCGGCCAGGGCCAGGGCCTGCGCGAGGCTGTGGCCCTGGCCCGACCCGAACGCCGACGGCGCGACGCCCAGCCGCCGGCACAGGTGTTCCACCACGCGTCGGGTGGGTACGGGCCGGGTGCCCGACTCCAGCCGGGACAGGTAGCCCGTCGACAGTCCGCCCGTGGCCAGTTGTGTCTGCGACAGTCCGCGTTCCCGGCGTAAGGCCCGCAGCCGTCGACCGAACGCCGGCTGTTCCAGCATCGCGACCTCCTGTGCGTGCCCGGTTCAGTAGCGGGTGGCGTAGGTCAGGAACGCGAAGTCCGGTCCCAGCTCCTTCATCACCCTGATGTCGGCCTCCTTGATCGCCGGGTAGAGCCGGCGGCGCAGCGGGCCCAGGACGTCCATGAGGAACTCGTCGCGGCGCAGCGCCTCCACGGCCTCCTCCAGGGACCGGGGCAGGGCCAGGCCGAGGGCGTCGCGCCGGGCGTCGGTGAGTCCGTTCGGGTCCTCGGCGAGCTGCGGTCCGGGGTCCAGGCGCCGGGCGATGCCGTCCAGGCCGGCGTGGACGACGGCGCCCAGGGCCAGGTAGGGGTTGGCCGTGGAGTCGCTCGCCTTGAGTTCGATGTTGGTGGAGGCGGCGGTGCTGCCGCGCAGCCGGCTGGGCACCCGTACGGCGGCTTCCCGGTTGTCCTGGCCGTAGCAGGCGTGCGCGCCCGACCACATGCCCGGCTGGAGCCGCTCGTAGCTGTTCACGCCGGCGCAGGTCAGCGCGAGCAGGCCGGGCAGGTGGTGGAGGACTCCGCCGATGAAGTGGTAGGCGCGCTCCGACAGGCCGAGTGCGTCGGTGGCGTCGGCGAACACGTTCACCGGGCCGGCGCCGCCGGGCCGGTCCTGCCACATCGACAGGTGGAGGTGGTTGCCGTTGCCGCGGAAGCCGGGCGCGGGGACGGGCGCGAACGTGGCCCACAGGCCCATCGTCGAGGCCAGGCCCCGGGTGATCACCTTGTGCCACACCGACAGGTCGGCCGCCGCGAGGGCGGGGCCGTGGCGCAGGGTCATCTCGTGCTGGCCGGCGCCGAACTCCGGGTGGTACATCTCCACCTCGATGCCCTGTCCCTGCAGGGCCCGGGTCAGCGCGACCGCGAAGTCGTTGGCGGCGTCGAACCCGGCGTTGTCGAAGCACAGGCTGTCGTCGAGGACGCTGAGGGAACCGGACTCCGGCCGGGTGTCGCACAGGGTGAACTCGGGCTCGAAGGAGGCCACGACCTGGAGGTCGCCCGCCGCCGCCAGCGCGGACTTGAGGAAGGTGCGCGGGCAGGCCTCCCAGGGGGTGCCGTCGAGCTGGACCAGGTCGCAGAGCATGGCCGCGGAGCCCGGTGCGTGCGGCAGGACGACGAAGGTGTCCGGGTCGGGCACCAGCCGCACCTCGCCGACGGCGTCGAAGCCGGGCACCGGCTGGCCGACGTCCGTCAGGCTCGCGGCCTGCCGGGACTTGGCCAGGCCGATGCCCGACTCCATCCGGGACTCCAGGAACCGGCGGGTGACCGCCTTGCCGCGGACGATGCCGTTGTGGTCCACCCACAGGAAGCGGATCAGTTCCACGCCGTGCGCGTCGATCTTCTGGAGGATGTGGCGGTACTGGTCGGCGAACTCGGACATTTCACGTCTCCTTGGGGAACGGGAAGTGCGTGACCGTGCCGGCCGGCAGCGGTTCCCACTGCGCCGCGGGGGCGAGCGCGGGGACGATCTCGGAGGCGACGACCTCCAGGCCGGGCAGGCGCAGGCGCTGCATCGTGAAGAACACCGGGGTGGCCACGTCCGGGGCGCTCCAGTGCACCAGGTGGGCGCCGGCGGGGTGGACGGCGACGGCGTTGCCGGAGTTGCCGCCGGGGGGCAGGGCGTCCAGCTTGGCCAGGGCGGCGGCCGGGTCGAGGCCGTCGGCGCCGTAGGGGACGAGGTGGTCGAAGTACTCCCGCGAGTCGAAGGCGGAGGCGTCCAGTCCCAGGGCCTGGTACGCGGTCGGCAGGTAGCCGTTGTGCATGAAGTACCAGCCGTCGTCCCGGGTCAGCGGGTGCGTGAAGGCGGGGCCGCGCTGGGACTCCAGGGTCGCGTTGCGGGTGTGGATCGCGAGGAAGTCGGTCTTGATCTGCGGCACCGGGGACTCGTGCAGGCTCTGCGCCAGCGGTCGCACGTCGGTGTGGGCCCGCAGTCCGTGCCCGGGCTCGCGCCAGACGGCGCCCCAGCCGTGCGCGTGCACCGTGGTGGGGTTGTCGTGGTCGGCGGTCCGGCCGCAGCTCATCTCCAGGGCGGCGGAGGCGATGTCGGCCGCCGCGAAGTCCCCGGAGGCGAGGATGATTCGGCACATGGTGGTTCGGTTCCTTTCCGGGCCGGCCTCAGCCGGCCGGCTCGCGGACGACGTCGGCGGGCGCGCCGGCGGGCGCCGGGTCCGGCCGGTGGACACGGTGGGCGAGGAGGCCGCACAGGGCTCCGGTGACCAGGGCCACGCCCAGCCAGTAGCCCTGGGCGAGTCCGGCCCGGTCCAGGGCCAGGAAGAGGGTGCCGCCGGCCAGTGAGCCGGCCGCCTCACCGGCGGTCCAGCTCACCTGGCGCAGGTTGAAGGCCTCCAGGGTGGACTTCACGGGCAGGGCGGCGAAGGCCGTGCTCACCATGGGGGTGAACACCATCTCGGCGCCGGAGAACAGCACGACGGCCACGGCGGCGCCGAGCACGACGGGCAGTCCGGTGCCGAGCACCACCATCGAGACGCTGAACAGGGCGGCGCCGTGCACCAGCAGGGTGATCGGGCGGTGGCCCCGGGCCAGCAGCCTGCCGGTGGCGGCGGTGACCGCCGACTGGCACAGGACGATGGCCACGGCGGGCGCGGCGAGCAGCGCGGCCCGCACCGGCGCGGAGCCGATGTCCCGGGCCACGAACAGCGCGAACGCCGAGTAGAGCTGCCCGTAGACGAAGGCCCCGAGGACGCAGAGGGCGACGGTGCGGCGGATCGCGGTGTCGTCGCGGACCAGCCGCAGCACGGCCCGGCTGACCGGCCAGCGGCTGGAGGTCGGGGTGGGGCGCAGGTCCTTGGGGATGCCGAACTGCAGGGAGAGGCCGGCGAGCAGGTAGCAGCCCGCCACCACGCCGAACAGCAGCCGGGGGTCGGCCGCCGGGTACAGCGCCGCGGCGAGGAACGGGCCGAGTGCCGCGGCCAGGTTGACCGCGATCTGGAGCACCGAGTACACGCGGTGCCGCCCGACGTCGTCGGGGACGGCCTCGGCGACCAGGACCCGGGACAGCAGGAAGTGCACGCTGCCGCCGAACCCGGCCAGCACGATCAGCAGGACCTGGACCGCCGCGGACCGGGTGCAGGGCATCAGGCCGAAGCCGAGGGCGGACAGGACCGTGGCGCCGGTCATGGCGGCGACGATGCCGAACCGCGGCAGCCAGCGGTTGACCAGCAGGGCCGACATCCCGGCCGATGCGCTGTAGAGGAACAGTCCGGTCCCGACGATCCAGGTGCCGCCGACCTGGGCGGCCAGGAAGACGCCCAGGACCGGCAGGACGGCGTACTGGCCGAGGTTGCCGGCCGTGTGGTCCGCGGCCAGCCAGCCGGTGAAGGCCCTGCGGTTCACGGGGCGGCCTCCTCGGGCCGCGTGGACTCCTCGGGGGCGTCCACCTCGAAGCGGACCAGGGCGGCCAGCCGGTCGGCGAGCTCCGCCGCCTCACGGGGGGAGCCGGCGCCGACGACGAGGTGGCCGGCGCGGTCGTAGGACTCGCGGACCTCGCCCGTGACGTCGCCCGGACGCACGGTCAGGCCGGCGTGCAGCACCGCGGGGTGGGCCCGTGCCTCGTCCCAGCCGAGGATCCGGCGGATCCGGCCCGGCGGCGGGGCGAGGAAGCGGACGGCCGCCGCCCGGGTGGGGGTCAGGTCGCGGCCGGTGGTGTCCCGGCCGAGCGCGTCGTCGATGACCAGGCCGAACAGCTCCAGGCCGGGGATGGCGTGTTCGAGCATGAGGTGGATCCAGTCGCCGCCGTTGCGCACGTGGACCTCGCCGAGGACGGGGCCGTCGGCGGTGGCCCACAGTTCGACGTGGAAGACGCCGTAGCGCAGGCCCAGGGCCGTCAACGCGGCCGTCACGGCCCGCTCGAACTCCTCGCGCCGGGCGGGGGGCAGGTCGGCGGGCAGGACGTGCCCGGCCTCCACGAAGTGCGGGGGCGGCAGGAGCTGCTTCTCGGTGACCGCCAGCACCCGGGGGGCGCCGCCCAGGAACACCCCTTCGACGCTGTACTCGGGGCCCTCGACGAACTGTTCGACCACGAAGGCCGTGTGCGCGGGCAGGGCCGCGAGGGCGGCGGCCAGGTCCTCGGGTCCGTCGACCCGGCTGACGCCGACGCTGCCGGAGCCGTCGCGCGGTTTGACGATCCAGGGTCCGGTCGTGGCGGTGAGGAACGCCCGGGCCTCGTCGGCGGACGCGCACAGCCGGAACTCCGGCTGCGGCAGCCCGGCCGCCCGCAGGGCCTGCCGGCAGCGGTCCTTCTCCCGGACGGTACGGACGGCCGCCGGCGGGTTCCCGGGGGCGCCCAGGGCCTCGGCCACCTCGGCGAGGGCGACCTGCACCTGCTCGCGCACGCCGAGGACCAGGTCGAACCGCCGCCCCCGGGCCCAGTCCAGGGCCCGGGCCGGGTCCTCGACCTCGGTGCGGTGCAGGGCGCCGGCGAGCGCGGACAGGTGGGGGGCTTGCGGGTACTCGGCGGTGGCCTGCGTGGTGACCCCGCGGGCGGCGGCCTGCCGCAGCAGTCGGGTGCCCACGTCGCGCCCGAGGTCCATCGGTGCGCTCCCGCCCCAGAACAGCAGCGAGCTGGGTGTGGCGTTCATCGTTCTCCCTGGAGGGGGTGCGGCGGGCCGGTCAGGCCAGCCGGAAGGCGTCCTCGGCCAGCAGCTCGACGGCCTGGTGGTCGGCGAGGATCTCGGCGTGCGAGGCGCCGGAGTGGAACACGCGCATCGGGCTGGTCATCAGGTCGACGGTGGGGACCAGGTCGGTGCCCGCCGGGCGGCGGACCACGACCTCGCGGACGGTGGGCAGGGCGGCGATCTTGTCGAGCACGGCCTGGTCCACCTCGGTCACCCGGCCCGCGCGGCGGGTGGCGACGTTGTGCACGACCGCCTCGTTGCGCTTGGGGTAGACGGTGCCGCCGTAGCGGGCGGTGAACTCGGCGGGCCGGGCGTAGGCGAGGGCGGCCAGCCGGGCCGGGTTGGTGCCGCTGAACTCCTCGTGGTGGGCGGGGTTCATGTTCCCGTTCAGCCGGGCGCCGATCTCGACCAGGGCCGGGCCCGACGGGGTCATGATGACCTCGGCGTGGCCGGGGCCGTGCGCGATGCCCAGGGCGTCGAGCACCTTCAGCACGTAGTCCATCAGGGCGCGTACGTGCGGGGCGCCGGGGTCCTGGAGCACGTCCAGGTCGTAGACGGGCCGGCCGGACGGCAGCAGCTTCTTGTCGTAGCGCCACACCCCGCACACCGTGTGCTGCCCGCCGGCGCTCACCGTGTCCACGATGTACTCCGTGCCCTCCAGGTAGGACTGGAGGAGGACGTCGGTGTTGCGCTGGTCGTACATGGTGGTGCCGGCCAGGACCGCCCGCGCGGCCTCGGCGACCTCGGCCTCGGAGCGGCAGACATAGACGTTGTCGGAGGAGGACGAGCTGCGCGGCTTGACCACCACCGGGTAGCGGCCGTGGGCGCGGGCCCAGTCGGCGGCGGCGTCGGGGTGGCCGGCGAGGAACTGCTCGGCGCAGTGCAGTCCGGCCGCCCGGATCGTCTCGATCATGGTGAACTTGTCGCGGCGGGCCGGGGACTTCGCCGTGCCGTTGGTGGCCAGTCCGAGGCGTTCGCTGAGCAGGTCCGCCAGCGGGACCCCGGGCTCCTGGCCGGCGAGCACGGCGAGGGGGGCGTGGGCGCGCAGCCGTTCGACGGTGGCGTCCACCGCGTCCGGGCCGTCGCACACGAACGTCTCCCGGTATCCGGACAGGTCCGGCGGCACCATCTTGGCCATGAACTCGGCGGTGCTCTGCACGTGCAGGGCCTCGATCCCGAGCCGGGCGAATTCGCCGACGTAGGCGCCGGAGTTGGAGTAGCCGTCGACGACGACCACCACCGGGGCGGCGGATGTGGCGTTCATGGGGTTCCTCTCATCGGCCGAGGTCGGCGCGGTGGTCGAGCAGCTTGCGGAGCGCGGCCACGATGTCGTCCGCATCGCGGCGCTCCCCCAGCAGCGCGCTGTGGTGGAAGGTCAGGTGCCGGGCGGCGGCCCGCTCGCTGACCGGCAGCCGGTGGCGCGCGGGGTCGGTCCGCCGGCGGTGGTCGGCGCCCAGGTCGAAACGGCGGCGGCTGTGCGGCCGGTACAGGGGGGCGCCCGGGATCGCCGGGTAGACGGGCTTGACCGGCAGTCCCAGCTCCGCGGTGAGGGCGGCGCCGACCGTGGGGGCGTCGACGCCGTCGAGGTCCTGCGGCAGCCGGAAGACGAACCCGAAGTAGGTGCGCCGTTCGGTTCCCGGGGAGGTCTGCTGGGGGGTGAATCCGAGGTCGGCCAGCGCCTTCTCCAGGACGGAGGCCTGCAGGGCGCGCTGGTCGTTGTACCGGTCCAGCTCCTCGAGCTGGGCGATGAGGAGGGCGGCGTGGAACTCCGACAGGGCGCGGTTGCTGCCCATCACGGTGCCGGTGCTGACCAGTTCCATCTCGTGGAGGACGGGCGGGCGGTCGGGCTGGTGGCGGCCGTCGGCGCGCAGCTCGGCCATGCGCAGCGCGAGCTCGGCGTCGCCGGTGACCGCGGCGCCGCCCTCGCCGCAGGTCAGCACCTTGGTGTGGTGCATGCTGAACGCCCCGGCGCGGCCCATGGTGCCGGCGCGGGCGCCGCGGTAGACCGCGCCGTGGGCCTGGGCGGCGTCCTCGATCAGGACGAGGTCGTGGCGCCGGGCCAGGTCGCGCAGGGCGTCCATGTCGGCCAGGGCCGAGTACAGGTGGACGACCACGATGGCCCGGGTGGCGGGGGTGATGGCCGCCTCGGCGGCGGCCGGGTCCATGCACAGGGTGTCGGGGTCGACGTCGACGAAGACCGGCACGGCGTTGACGCCCAGGACGGTCGAGGCCGAGGCGACCCAGGAGATGCCGGGGACCAGGACCTCGTCGCCCGCGCCGATCCCGCAGGCCTCCAGGGCGATCATCAGGGCGGCGGTGCCGCTGGCCGTCGGCACGCAGTGGCCGGTGCCGTTGTACCGGGCGAACATCCGGGCGAAGGTCCGCTCCTTGGTGTCCGTACCGCGGTACGGACCGCTGATCGACCAGCGCCCGGAGTGCAGGACCTCGGTGAGCTGTTCGGCGGCCCGCCCGGCGGGCCGGGGCCACAGCGGCCAGTCCGCGGTGCGCACCGGGTCTCCGCCGTGCACGGCGAGGGTCATGGCACAGCCTTTCGTGCGGGTCGGGGGTACGGGTCGGGGTACGGCTCGCCGGTACGGGCCGGGAG
>NZ_RPRY01000135.1 GCF_003949795.1 Streptomyces sp. WAC06614 | reverse complement strand
GGCCCCGGCTCGGGCTCCGGCCCCGGCCCCGGCCCCGGCCCCGGTCCCGGCACGGGCCCGGGCCCGGCCGGGACCGGGACGACCCTCCGGGGGCTAGTCCGGGGCCCCGGACAGGAGCCGGGTGAGGAGGCGTACGGCGCCGCGCTTGTGGAGCGGGTCGTTGCCGTTGCCGCACTTGGGCGACTGGATGCAGGACGGACAGCCGGCCTCGCACTCGCAGGCGGCGATGGCGTCCCGGGTCGCGGTCAGCCAGGGTTTCGCCGTGCGGAAGGCCCGCTCGGCGAAGCCGGCCCCGCCCGGGTGGCCGTCGTAGACGAAGACCGTCGGCAGGAGGGTGTCCGGGTGCAGCGGTACGGACACGCCGCCGATGTCCCAGCGGTCGCAGGTGGCGAAGAGCGGCAGCAGGCCGATGGAGGCGTGCTCGGCGGCGTGCAGCGCGCCGCCGAGGATCTCCGGGTGGATCCCGGCCTCGTCGAGCTGGTCCTCGGTGACCGTCCACCACACGGCCCGGGTGCGCAGGGTGCGCGGCGGCAGGTCCAGCTTGGCCTCGCCCAGCACCTCGCCGGTGATCAGCTTGCGGCGCAGGTAGGAGACCACCTGGTTGGTGACCTCCACGGAGCCGAAGCACAGCCGGGCCGGCCCCCAGGCGATCTCGGTGTCGGTCTCCAGGACGGAGACGGAGGTGGTGTCGCGGGCGGTGGTGGAGAACGGCGGGTCCGCCTGCTCCACCAGCGCCACGGGACCGTGCGGATCGTCGAGGTCCAGCCGCTGGACGAGATAGGTGCGGCCCTGGTGGAGGTGGACGGCCCCGTCGTGGACGGCGGTGTGGGCGGCCGACTCCTCCACGGTGCCCAGCAGCCGGCCGGTGGCGGCCTCGACGATCTGCACGGGCCGGCCGCCGCCGCCCCGGATGTCGGCGAGGTCCGCGGCCCGCTCCCGGCGGGTCCAGTGCCAGGCGCTGGTCCGGCGGCGCAGCAGCCTGGCGGCTTCGAGCTGGGGCAGCAGTCCCGGGGCGGCCGGGCCGAACAGCGGCAGGTCGGCCTCGGTCAGCGGCAGCTCGGCGGCGGCCGCGCACAGGTGCGGGGCCAGGACGTAGGGGTTGTCCGGGTCCAGGACCGTGGCCTCCACGGGCCGCCGGAAGAGGGCCTCGGGGTGGTGGACCAGATAGGTGTCCAGCGGGTCGTCGCGGGCCACCAGCACGGCCAGGGCGCCCTGGCCGCCGCGGCCCGCCCGGCCGGCCTGCTGCCACAGGGAGGCCCGGGTGCCCGGATAGCCGGCGATCAGGACGGCGTCCAGGCCCGACACGTCCACGCCGAGCTCCAGGGCGGTGGTCGCCGCCAGGCCCAGGAGGTCCCCGGAGTGCAGGGCCCGCTCCAGGGCCCGGCGCTCCTCGGGCAGATAGCCGCCCCGGTAGGCCGCGACCCGCCCGGGCAGGGACCGGTCCACGGCTGCCAGCCGCTCCTGGGCGATCAGGGCGATCAGCTCCGCGCCCCGCCGGGAGCGGACGAAGGCGACCGTACGGACGCCCTGGACGACCAGGTCGGTCAGCAGGTCGGCGGTCTCGGCCGTGGCGGTACGGCGCACCGGCGCGCCGCGCTCACCGTGCAGCTCGGTCAGCGGCGGCTCCCAGAGGGCGAAGACCACCTCACCGCGGGGCGAGGCGTCGTCCACGACCTCGGTGACGGGTACGCCCGTCAGCCGGGCGGCAGCGGCCGCGGGATCGCTCGCGGTGGCCGAGGCCAGCAGGAAGACGGGTTCGGCGCCGTAGCGGGCGCACAGCCGCCGTAGCCGGCGCAGCACCTGGGCGACGTGCGAGCCGAAGACGCCGCGATAGGTGTGGCACTCGTCGACGACCACGTAGCGCAGGGCGCGCAGGAAGGAGGACCAGCGCGGGTGGGCCGGGAGTATCCCGCGGTGCAGCATGTCGGGATTGGTGAGCACGTAGTTGGCGTACTGGCGGACCCACTCGCGTTCCTCGACCGGGGTGTCCCCGTCGTAGACGGCGGGGCGTACGGCCGTGCCCAGCGGGGCGGCCAGCTCCCGCACGGCCCGGCGCTGGTCGGCGGCCAGTGCCTTGGTGGGCGCCAGGTACAGCGCGGTCGCGCCCCTGCCGTTGGGGGCCGCCGCGCCGTCGGCGAGGGCGGTCAGCACGGGGGCGAGGTAGGCCAGCGACTTGCCCGAGGCGGTTCCGGTGGCCACGACCACCGACTCGCCGTCCAGGGCGTGCTCGGCGGCCCTGGCCTGGTGTTCCCACGGGTGTTCGATCCCGCAGGCCTGGATGGCTGCGATCACATCCGTACGGATGCGGTCGGGCCAGACTGCATGACGACCCGCCCGAGGGGGCAAGTGCTCCGTATGGGTGATGCGCGCAGACCGGGACGGCCCCCGTGACAGCTGGTCCAGGACCGTGCCGGGGGTGGGTCGTGAGTCCGCGGGCACCTTGTGGTGACCGGGACGCTGAGTGTTGGCCATTGGAACCGAGTGTGTCACCGCGGTCGGGGACAATGGACAGAAGGCGTCGTGCGCGCCTGTCGGTAAGTGATTGAATGCCATCGCGGCAGCCAATCCCTCCTCTACCTTCGGGTGGGGAGGCCCCTGGGGGGCGCCGCTCGATAGCAAGGTGCTGGAGGATCCGTGGACCTGTCCCTGTCGACTCGCACTGTCGGCGACCGTACGGTCGTCGAGGTCGGTGGCGAGATTGATGTGTATACCGCGCCGAAGCTGCGCGAGCAGTTGGTCGAGTTGGTGAACGACGGCAGCTACCACCTGGTCGTCGACATGGAGCGGGTGGACTTCCTCGACTCCACCGGCCTCGGTGTGCTGGTGGGCGGGCTGAAGCGGGTCCGCGCACACGAGGGGTCGCTGCGCCTGGTGTGCAACCAGGAGCGCATCCTGAAGATCTTCCGTATCACCGGCCTCACCAAGGTGTTCCCGATCCACACGACGGTGGACGACGCCGTCGCGGCCACCGACTGACGGCTCCCGGAAGAAGGAGCGGGGCACCGGGCCGGGATCGGGCCCGGGCCCCCCAAAGGCACGCCTGTAGTCCGAGGGGGACGCGCATGGCCACCGTTGAACTCCGCTTCAGCGCCCAGCCCGAACACGTCCGCACGGCCCGCCTGGTCGCGGCCGCCGTGGCGCGCCGGGCCGGTGTGGAGGAGGCTGTGCTCGACGAGGTCAGGCTCGCCGTCGGCGAGGCCTGTTCGCGCGCCGTCGGGCTGCACCGCAGCCACGGCCTGACCGATCCGGTCCGGGTCGTGCTGACCGAGGAGGAGAAGGTGTTCTCCATCGAGGTCGGCGACGGCGTCCCCGGGCCGCCCGGCAGCGACGGCGAGACCGTTCCGGGCATGGCCGCCGCCCTCGACCCGGACGTCGACGGCGAGGACGAGATGGGCCTCGCCGTCATCAGCGGGCTGGTCGACGACGTCGAGGTGACCAGTGGTGAATCGGGCGGTGTCATCCGCATGAGCTGGCCCACCCCCGCCGTCACCGAGGCCCCCTAGATCTTTAATCCCATCTTCCGATTCTTTTTCAAAGGCCCTGCTGAGCAGGGCCTTTTTCATGTCCGTAGATCCATTGAGCGCCCGTCAATGCGTTTGCCCCATTACCGCTTTCGAGGGTAATGGAGTGACGCGATCTTTTGCTGAGGAGCAACAGCAGGCCAATTCCGTTTCCGGCACCCTGTTTTGATCAGGTGTCGCTCCCTACAATCCGTCCACATCTTTGAGCTCATCACGTCAAGGAGGACGAATGACGGGGCTCTTCACCCCAACAGCCGGTGCGGTACTCACCGATGACAATCGGCTCATCGTGATCGTCATCGCGGCGGTCGCCGTAGCCGCACTCGTCGTCGCGCAGATCCTGGTCCGCCAGGTGCTCGCCGCCGACGAGGGCACCGAATCCATGAAGCGGATCGCCGCCGCCGTCCAGGAGGGCGCCAACGCCTACCTGGGCCGCCAGTTGCGCACCCTCGGCATCTTCGCCGTGGTGGTCTTCTTCCTGCTCTTCCTGCTCCCCGCCGACACCTGGACCCAGCGGGCGGGACGTTCCGCCTTCTTCCTGGTCGGCGCGATCTTCTCGGCCGTCACCGGCTACGTCGGCATGCGCCTGGCGGTCCGCGCCAACGTCCGCGTCGCCGCCGCCGCCCGCGAGGCCACCCCCGGCGAGGGCGAGCCCGCCAAGGACCTGACCGAGGTCTCCCACAAGGCCATGCGGATCGCCTTCCGCACCGGCGGTGTCGTCGGCATGTTCACGGTCGGCCTCGGTCTGCTCGGCGCCTCCTGCGTCGTGCTCGTCTACGCCGCCGACGCCCCCAAGGTGCTGGAGGGCTTCGGCCTCGGTGCCGCCCTGATCGCCATGTTCATGCGCGTGGGCGGCGGCATCTTCACGAAGGCCGCCGACGTCGGCGCCGACCTGGTCGGCAAGGTCGAGCAGGGCATTCCGGAGGACGATCCGCGCAATGCCGCGACCATCGCCGACAATGTGGGCGACAACGTCGGCGACTGTGCGGGCATGGCGGCCGACCTCTTCGAGTCCTACGCCGTCACCCTCGTGGCCGCGCTCATCCTCGGCAAGGCCGCGTTCGGCGACCTGGGCCTGGCCTTCCCGCTGATCGTCCCCGCCATCGGCGTGGTCACCGCGATGATCGGCATCTTCGCCGTCTCCCCGCGCCGCAGCGACCGCAGCGGGATGACCGCCATCAACCGCGGCTTCTTCATCTCCGCCGTGATCTCCCTGGTCCTGGTGGCGATCGCCGTCTTCGCCTACCTGCCGGCCACCTACAAGGAGCTGGTCGGCGTCGAGAACGCCGCCATCACCAACCACACCGGCGACCCGCGGATCCTCGCCCTGGTGGCCGTCGCCATCGGCATCGTGCTCGCGGCCCTCATCCAGCAGCTGACCGGCTACTTCACCGAGACCAGCCGGCGTCCCGTCCGGGACATCGGCAAGTCCTCGCTGACCGGCCCCGCCACCGTGGTCCTCGCCGGCATCTCCGTGGGCCTGGAGTCCGCCGTCTACACGGCGCTGCTCATCGGCCTCGGCGTCTACGGCGCGTTCCTCCTCGGCGGCACCTCCATCATGCTGGCGCTGTTCGCCGTCGCCCTCGCCGGCACCGGCCTGCTGACCACCGTCGGCGTCATCGTCGCCATGGACACCTTCGGTCCGGTCTCCGACAACGCCCAGGGCATCGCCGAGATGTCCGGCGACGTCGAGGGCTCCGGCGCCCAGGTCCTCACCGACCTCGACGCCGTCGGCAACACCACCAAGGCCATCACCAAGGGCATCGCCATCGCCACCGCCGTGCTCGCCGCCGCCGCACTGTTCGGCTCGTACAGCGACGCGATCGCCGGAGCCATCAAGGACGTCGGCGCCAAGGCCGGCGAGCTCAGCCTGAGCCTGGACATCGGCCAGCCCAACAACCTGGTCGGCCTGATCCTCGGCGCGGCCGTGGTCTTCCTCTTCTCCGGCCTCGCCATCAACGCCGTCTCCCGCTCGGCCGGCGCGGTGGTCTACGAGGTGCGCCGCCAGTTCCGCGAGCACCCCGGGATCATGGACTACTCGGAGAAGCCCGAGTACGGGCGCGTCGTCGACATCTGCACCAAGGACGCCCTGCGCGAGCTGGCCACGCCCGGTCTGCTCGCCGTGATGGCGCCCATCGCCGTCGGCTTCACCCTGGGCGTCGGCGCCCTCGGCTCGTACCTGGCCGGCGCCATCGGCTGCGGCACCCTGATGGCGGTCTTCCTCGCCAACTCCGGCGGCGCCTGGGACAACGCCAAGAAGCTCGTCGAGGACGGCCACCACGGCGGCAAGGGCAGCGAGGCCCACGCCGCGACCGTCATCGGCGACACGGTCGGCGACCCGTTCAAGGACACCGCGGGCCCGGCCATCAACCCGCTGCTGAAGGTCATGAACCTGGTGGCGCTGCTGATCGCCCCGGCCGTCGTCCAGTTCAGCTACGGCGACCAGGCCAGCCCCCTGGTCCGCGGGATCGTGGCGGCCCTGGCGATCGGCGTCATCGTCGTCGCGGTCTACGTGTCGAAGAAGCGCGGCATCGCGGTCGGTGAGGACTCCGGGAGCGACGGCGCCGCCGAGCGCGTCGCCCAGCAGCCGGACCCCGCCACCGCGGTCTCCTGACCACCGGATCACGGATACGGCGAAAGGCGGACTGACGGCGCGCAACCGACGCGTCGTCAGTCCGCCTTTCTGCGCGCTCCGACGTGGGGCGTGTATGTTCCGGCCGAGAGCCTTGGAAGGGACCAATCCGGTGAACAAGAAGCTTGCGGCCGCAGCCTCATGCTGTGCGGTGCTGATGCTCGTCCTGTCCGGCTGCGGTGACGACGGCGACAACAAGACCGACGCATGGGCCAAGAAGGTCTGCGACGGCTGGCAGCCGAACCTCAAGAAGATCGAGGAAGCCAACGCCGAGATCAAGCGCGTCTCGACGGCGGACACCAAGTCCGAGGACGTGCAGAAGACCGATTCGGCGGCGTTCCAGCAGATCTCGGACGCCTACAAGTCGCTGGCCCAGACCCTCACCCAGGCGGGGGCACCGCCCGTGAAGAACGGCGAGGCCACCCAGAAGGCCGCCGCCGACGGCTTCAACTCCAGCGCCAAGGCGTACGCCGAGCTCAAGGCGAAGATGGACGCGCTCGACCCCAAGGACCAGCGCAAGTTCGCCGACGACCTCAAGCCGGTCGCGGAGGGCCTGAAGGAAGCGGCCAAGGGCGCCGAGGAAGCCAGCGAGAAGCTCAAGTCCGGTGGTGTGTCCCAGGCGATGAACGCCCAGAAGGGCTGCCAGATGACGGTGCCGGCGCCCAGCAAGAGCTGACGGCACGGCGGTACCGGGGACCCGGCCGTCTCGGCCGCACGGCGGTACCGTCGGCCCGGCCGCGTGGGAGCACCGGCCGGGTTTTCCACAGGGGCCCGGCCGTGTCGTACGCATCGCCGGTGCCAGCGGACACAATGGTCGGGTGAGTACCAGCACCCGCCTCCCCTCGCCCGACCACGCCGCCGGGTTCCGCGCCGCCCTGCTCGCCGCCGGCTTCACCGCCGACGGCCTGCTCGACCTGCTCGGCGCCCCCGCGTACGCCGCCCTGGCCCGCAGCGAGACCGTCCCCGCCCTGCGCGCCACCCGCGAGGACGGCCCGCTGGCGCTGCTGGTCCGGCTGTTCCTGCTCCAGCGGCCCGTGCCGTACGACGCCCTGGTCGCGGAGCCGGCCGTGCTGCCCGTGGAGCAGGCGCTCGCCGACGGCTGGCTGCGCCGGGAGGGCGACGAGGTGCGCGCCACCGTCGACGTCCGCCCGTACGGCGGCCCCGACGGCGAGGACTGGTTCATCGTCTCGGACCTCGGCTGCGCCGTCGGCGGGGCCGGTGGGATCGGCAGCCGGGACGAAGGGGTGGTGCTCGGGGTCGGCGGGGCCTCCACGACGCTGGCCGGGATCACCGTCCGCACCCCGGTCGGCTCGGCCCTCGATCTGGGCACCGGTTCCGGCATCCAGGCGCTCCACGCCGCCCAGCACGCCACCCGGGTGACCGCCACCGACGTCAACCCGAGGGCACTGGAATTCACCCGGTTGACCCTGGCGCTGTCCGGCGCACCCGAGGCGGAGCTGCTCACCGGCTCCTTGTTCGAGCCGGTGGGCGACGCCACGTACGACCTGATCGTCTCCAACCCGCCCTTCGTGATCTCCCCGGCCGCCCGGCTGACGTACCGGGACGGCGGCATGGGCGGCGACGACCTGTGCCGCACGCTGGTCCAGCAGGCCGGGCAGCACCTCAACCCCGGGGGGTACGCGCAGTTCCTGGCGAACTGGCAGCACGTGGAAGGCGAGGACTGGAAGGACCGGCTCCGCTCCTGGGTGCCGCAGGGCTGCGACGCCTGGATCGTGCAGCGCGAGGTGCAGGACGTCACCCAGTACGCCGAGCTGTGGCTGCGCGACGCCGGGGACCACCGCACCGACCCGGAGGTGTACGCCGAGCACTACGCGGCCTGGCTGGAGGAGTTCGAGGCGCGTAAGACCAAGGCCGTCGGATTCGGCTGGATCACGCTGCGCCGCACGGACGCGGCGGAGCCCTCCGTCGTGGTGGAGGAGTGGCCGCACCCGGTCGAGCAGCCGCTCGGCGAGACCGTACGGGCGCATTTCGCCCGCCAGGACTTCCTGCGCGCGCACGACGACGCCGCCCTGCTGGAGGGCCGGTTCCGGTTGGTCGCCGAGGTCGTCCAGGAGCAGGTCGGCGCGCCCGGCGCGGAGGACCCCGAGCACGTGGTGCTCCGGCAGCACCGCGGCATGCGCCGCGCCACCAAGGTCGACACGGTCGGGGCGGGCTTCGCCGGGGTCTGCGACGGCTCGCTGACCGCGGGCCGGATCCTGGACGCGATCGCCCAGCTCATCCAGGAGGACCCGGTCGTGCTGCGCGACCGTACGCCGGAGGCCATCCGGCTGCTGGTCGAGCAGGGTTTCCTGGAGCCCGCGGCCGGCGAGGCCGTGATGTAACCCGCCGTTCGCCCGCCGTACCCCTGTGGCTGAAACGCTGCGCCACGGGGGAGCCGGTCACGACGGCCGGGGGGAGCCCCCACCGGGGTTCGGCACGCGGCCCGAGGGGAAGGGGAGCGGCATGGAGACGGGACCTGCGATCTTCGCGGCGACGGTGTTCCTGCTGTTCGGGGCCGCCGTGCTGACCTGGACCGCCACCCGGGTGGCCCGGGACGCGCCGGTCGCCGAGGGCGTGCGCCCGACCGTGGCCGTACCCCTGGCCGTACTGACCGGCGGGCTCGCCCTGGTCCTCGGCGCCTGGTGCCTGACCCGCATCTGATCACGGTCCGAGCGGATTCCGGTTCGGCCCCGCCGGCCCGGGGTGCCGAGGCGGGGCCAGACGGCCCCTACGCCACCCGGCCCGGTGATCGACTACGGACCGGCGCGACATCCGGGCGGCAGAGAGGGCACTTGTCGGGTTACCGTTCGAGTGGCCGTTGCGGGCTTGTGCCGTTTGACACGGGGGCGGGTTGTACCGTCACACTCCGCAGCGTCGCCGTACTGCGACCGAGTGCCGACCGGAGAGAAGAGCCAAGTTGTCCCCGACTAGCGAGACCGCAAAGGGCGGCCGCCGACTCGTCATCGTCGAGTCCCCTGCCAAGGCGAAGACGATCAAGGGCTACCTGGGCCCGGGGTACGTCGTCGAGGCGAGCGTCGGGCACATCCGCGACCTGCCGAACGGCGCCGCCGAGGTCCCCGAGAAGTACACCGGCGAGGTCCGCCGCCTCGGCGTGGACGTCGAGCACGACTTCCAGCCGATCTACGTCGTCAACGCGGACAAGAAGGCCCAGGTCAAGAAGCTCAAGGAGCTGCTGGCCGAGTCCGACGAGCTCTTCCTCGCCACCGATGAGGACCGCGAGGGCGAAGCCATCGCGTGGCACCTGCAGGAAGTGCTCAAGCCCAAGGTCCCCGTCCACCGGATGGTCTTCCACGAGATCACCAAGGACGCCATCCGCGACGCCGTCGCCAACCCGCGCCAGCTCAACCAGCGCATGGTCGACGCCCAGGAGACCCGCCGCATCCTCGACCGCCTCTACGGCTACGAGGTCTCGCCGGTCCTGTGGAAGAAGGTCATGCCGCGGCTGTCGGCCGGCCGCGTCCAGTCCGTCGCCACCCGCCTCGTCGTCGAGCGCGAGCGCGAGCGCATCGCGTTCCGCTCCGCCGAGTACTGGGACCTGACCGGCACCTTCGCCACCGGCCGGGCCGGTGACGCCTCCGACCCGTCCTCCCTGGCCGCCCGGCTGAACACCGTCGACGGCCGGCGCGTGGCCCAGGGCCGCGACTTCGGCCCGAACGGGCAGCTCAAGAGCGACGTGCTGCACCTGGACGAGGCGAACGCCCGCGCCCTGGCCGCCGCGCTCGCCGACTCCTCGTTCGCCGTCCGTTCGGTGGAGTCCAAGCCGTACCGCCGCTCGCCGTACGCCCCCTTCCGCACCACCACCCTCCAGCAGGAGGCCTCGCGCAAGCTCGGCTTCGGCGCGAAGGCCACCATGCAGGTGGCCCAGAAGCTGTACGAGAACGGCTTCATCACCTACATGCGTACGGACTCCACGGTGCTGTCCGACACGGCCGTCACCGCCGCCCGCGCCCAGGTCACCCAGCTCTACGGCGCCGACTACCTGCCGGCGCAGCCGCGCGTCTACGCGGGCAAGGTCAAGAACGCCCAGGAGGCGCACGAGGCGATCCGGCCTTCGGGTGATCGTTTCCGCACCCCCGCCGAGACGGGTCTGACCGGTGACCAGTTCAAGCTGTACGAGCTGATCTGGAAGCGGACCGTCGCCTCCCAGATGAAGGACGCCACCGGCAACTCGGTCACCGTCCGGATCGGCGGCACGGCGAGCGACGGCCGGGACGCCGAGTTCACCGCCTCCGGCAAGACGATCACCTTCCACGGCTTCATGAAGGCCTACGTCGAGGGCGCCGACGACCCGAACGCCGAGCTCGACGACCGCGAGCGGCGCCTGCCGCAGGTCGCCGAGGGCGACGCGCTGACCGCCGAGGAGATCACCGCGGACGGCCACGCGACCAAGCCGCCGGCCCGCTACACCGAGGCCTCGCTGGTCAAGGAGCTCGAAGAGCGTGAGATCGGCCGCCCGTCGACGTACGCGTCGATCATCGGCACGATCCTGGACCGCGGCTACGTGTTCAAGAAGGGCACGGCGCTGGTCCCGTCCTTCCTCTCCTTCGCCGTGGTCAACCTGCTGGAGAAGCACTTCGGCCGGCTCGTCGACTACGACTTCACCGCCAAGATGGAGGACGACCTCGACCGCATCGCCCGCGGCGAGGCCCAGGCGGTGCCGTGGCTCAAGCGCTTCTACTTCGGTGCCGAGGACGCGGCGGCCGGTGAGGCCGGCGGCGACGCCGACGCGCTCGGCGGCCTGAAGGAGCTGGTCACCGACCTCGGCGCGATCGACGCCCGGGAGATCTCCTCCTTCCCGGTCGGCGACGGCATCGTGCTGCGCGTCGGCCGCTACGGCCCGTACATCGAGCGCGGCGAGAAGGACACCGAGGGCCACCAGCGCGCCGACGTCCCGGACGACCTCGCGCCGGACGAGCTGTCGGTGGAGTACGCGCAGGAGCTGTTCGCCCGCCCGAGCGGCGAGTTCGCGCTCGGCAAGGACCCCGTCAGCGGCAACGAGATCGTGGCCAAGGACGGCCGCTACGGCCCGTACGTCACCGAGATCCTGCCCGAGGGCACCCCGAAGACCGGCAAGAACGCGGTCAAGCCGCGCACCGCCTCGCTCTTCAAGACCATGTCGCTGGACACCGTCACGCTGGACGACGCGCTCAAGCTGATGTCCCTGCCGCGGACCGTCGGCACGGACGCCGAGGGCGTGGAGATCACCGCGCAGAACGGCCGCTACGGCCCGTACCTGAAGAAGGGCACCGACTCGCGCTCCCTGGAGACCGAGGACCAGCTCTTCACCATCACGCTGGACGAGGCCCTGGCCATCTACGCCCAGCCGAAGGTCCGCGGCCGGGCGGCGGCCAAGCCCCCGCTGAAGGAGCTGGGCACCGACCCGGTCAGCGAGCGCCCCGTCGTCGTCAAGGACGGCCGCTTCGGCCCGTACGTGACGGACGGCGAGACCAACGCGACGCTGCGCCGCGACGACGACGTCGAGACCATCACGCCGGAGCGCGGCTACGAGCTGCTCGCCGAGAAGCGGGCCAAGGGTCCGGCGAAGAAGGCGGCCAAGAAGGCGCCCGCCAAGAAGACCGCGGCGAAGAAGACCACCACGGCGAAGAAGACGGCCGCGAAGAAGACCGCCGCCGCCAAGACGACCGCCGCCAAGAAGACGACCGCGAAGAAGACGACCGCCGCCAAGACGGCCGCCCCGGCCGCCTCCGCCTCGGCCGCTTCGGACGAGTAACGCCTGGTTGCACCGGCACCCCCCGGCCCCGGCCCCGCGCACGCACCCGTGCGCGGAGCCGGGGCCGGCGCCGTACCGGGACCGCCGTGCCCCGCGGCGGACCCGGTGTCGCAGGGGAGGCGGGCCCGGGTGCCGAGGGGAGGCGGACCGCGGGCCTCCGTCACGTCGGTCCCAGCGGATAGGCTGGGCGGATGACGCGAGCCGAGCAGCAGGCGGTCGTGACCACTGCGAACCCCACGTACGACGAGGCCCTAGCCGCGGACTCCCGCGAGCGTGCGGTGCGCGCCCTGCTGCGCACCCCCCGGCTGCGCCGGCTGTGGAGCGCCCAGCTGGTCAGCGGCATCGGCGATGCCCTCGCCCTGCTGGTCCTGGTGCTGCTCGCACTCCAGGCCGCGGTCTTCGACGGCGCCTTCGGCGGCGGCTACCGGGGCGCGGCGTTCGCCGTGGCCACCGTGTTCGGCGTCCGCGTCCTGGCCACGCTGCTCACCGGGGCCGTGCTGCTGGGGCCGCTGACCAAGCTCACCGCCCCCGACGGACCGCTGGACCGGCGCTGGACCATGGTCGGCGCGGACGCGCTGCGGATCGGCCTGTTCGTCGTCGCCCCGCTGTGGGGCGACTGGGTGCCGGACCAGGCCCTGGTGGTGCTGCTGGCCACCGTCTTCCTCTCCGGTGCGGCCGAGCGGCTGTGGACCCTGGCCAAGGACTCGGCGGCCCCCGCGCTGCTGCCCGCCCCGCCGCCGGAGGGCGCCACCGTACGGCCGCTGCCCGACCACCTCGACGCGCTGCGCCGGCTGACCCTGCGGACCTCCTTCGGCGCGCTGCCCGCCGCCGCCGGCGTCCTGCTGCTGGCCACGCTGGTCGGCAAGGCGCTCGGCCTCGGCGTCGACTGGTTCGCCGCCAACCAGGCCGCGCTCGGCTCGTACGTCGCCGCCGGACTGTTCGCGGCCTCCGTCTCGCTGCTGCTGCCGCTGGTGCTGCCCGCCACCAAGACCCCGCGGCCGCGCTCCCCGCTGGAGGGGCTGCGCGCGCCCAAGACCGGGGACGGCGCCGGCGACACCGGCCGCACCGGGGCGATCCCGCTGCTCGTGCTCGCCTGCGCGGCCGTGGCCGGCGCGATCTCGGGCGCCGTCGCCGTGAGCGTCCTGCACGCCTACGACCTCGGCGGCGGCCCCGTCACGTTCGCCCTGCTGGTGCTCGCCCTCAGCGGCGGCACCGGGCTCGGCATCCGCGCCACCCAGGCCGGCAAGGTGCTGCCCACCCTGTCCCGGCGCCGGCTGCTCGCCCTCGCCGTGGCCGCGACCGGGATCGCGCTGCTGCTCACCGGGCTGGTGCCGGACACCGCCACCGTGGTCCTGCTGTCGCTGCTCGCCGGGGTCACCGCGGGCGTCGCGGCCAACACCGGGCACACCCTGCTGGACCAGGAGACCGAGGAGTTCCGCCGGGCCCGGGTCACCGAGCACCTGCACGCCGTCGTCCGGGTGGCCGTCGCCCTCGGTGCGCTGGCCGCGCCCGTGCTCGCCGCGCTGATCGGACCGCACCGGCTCGGCGGCGACGGGGTGTCGTTCGCGCACGGCGGCGCCGCGTACACGCTGATGCTGGTCGGCGCCCTGCTGCTGCCCGCCGCCGTGATCGTGCTGGCCAAGGCCGACGACCGGGCCGGCGTACCGCTGCGGCGCGACCTGCGGGAGGCGCTGCGCGGCGGGGAGCCGGTGCAGGCGCCCGCCACCACCGGCTTCTTCATCGCCCTGGAGGGCGGCGACGGCGCCGGCAAGTCCACTCAGGTGCAGGCGCTGGCCGACTGGATACGGGGCAAGGGTCACGAGGTCGTCGTGACGCGCGAGCCGGGGGCCACCCCGGTCGGCAAGCGGCTGCGCTCGATCCTCCTGGACGTCTCCTCGGCGGGCCTGTCCAACCGGGCCGAGGCCCTCCTCTACGCCGCCGACCGGGCCGAGCACGTGGACACCGTGGTCCGGCCGGCGCTGGAGCGTGGCGCGGTGGTCATCTCCGACCGTTACATCGACTCCTCGGTGGCCTACCAGGGCGCCGGCCGCGACCTGTCGCCCACCGAGATCGCCCGTATCAACCGCTGGGCCACCACCGGCCTGGTGCCCCACCTGACCGTGCTGCTCGACGTCTCCCCGGAGGCCGCGCGGGAGAGGTTCACCGAGGCGCCGGACCGGCTGGAGTCCGAGCCGGTCGAGTTCCACCAGCGGGTCCGGTCCGGGTTCCTGACCCTGGCCGCCGCCGACCCGGGCCGCTACCTGGTGGTCGACGCCGGCCAGGACCCCGAGTCCGTCACCACCGTCGTACGCCACCGCCTGGACCGGATGCTCCCGCTGTCGGAGGCCGAGATCGCCGCGCAGGCCGAGGCCCGGCGCAAGGCCGAGGAGGAGGCCCGGCGCAAGGCCGAGGAAGAGGCCGCGCGCAAGGCCGAGGAGGAGCGGCTGGCCGCCGAACGCAAGGCCGAGGAGGAGCGGCTGCGCGCCGAGGAGGAGGCGCGCCGCAAGGCCGAGGAGGAGGCCGCCCGGCTCCGTGCGGAGGCGGAGGCCGCCCGCAGGGCGCAGGAGGAGCGGCTGCGCGCCGAGGAAGAGGCGCGGGCCCGCGCCGAGGCCGAGCGGCTGCGGCAGGAGGCCGAGGAGAAGGCGCGCGCGGCGGAGCAGGAGCGGCTGCGCCGGCAGGCCGAGGAGGAGGCCCGGCTGCGGGCCGAGGCCGAGGAACGGCGCCGGGAGAAGCAGCGGCGGGCCGAGGAGGCCCTGCTGAAGGCGGAGGAGGCCCGCAGGCTGGCGGAGGCTTCGGCGGCGGCCGCGGCGGCGGCTTCGGCGCCTGGGGATCCTGCGGGTTCGTCGGATTCTGCGGGTTCTGCCGGGCGGTCCGCTGCTGCGGGTGAGGCTCCGGGGGGCTCGGGCGCCTCGGGCGGCCATGGCGGCTCGGGTGCTGTCGGGCGCAAGGCCGATCTGACCAAGCCCCCGGTCCCGCCGCGGGACGCGACGGTGGCGGCGGAGGGCGGCGGCCGGCCGGTGCCGAGCTGGGCCGATGCGGAGCCGCACCCGGACGACGCCGTCACGGTGGAGACCCCGGTGGTCGCGCCCGCGGTCGCCCCGGACGAGATCACCCAGCAGATCCCGGTCCCCGGGTCGGACGCCCCGCAAGCCCCGCCCGCGGACCCCGGCGCCCCGACGGCCGTGCTGCCGCCGGTCCCCCCGGCCGGCGCGGCCGACGAGACGGCCGTGCTGCCGCCCGTACGACCGGGAGGCCCGGCGGACGAGACCGCCGTGCTGCCGCCCGTACGACCGGGAGGCCCGGCGGACGAGACGGCCGTGCTGCCGCCCGTACGACCGGGAGGCCCGGCGGACGAGACGGCCGTGCTGCCGCCCGTACGCCCGGACGGCCCGGAGGCCCCGCGCCCGTCGGCGCCGCCGCAGGCCACCCGGCCGACGGCCCGGCGGCCGGACGAGGACCCGGCCGACCGGGTGCCGCCCGGCATCTTCCGCGACCCGGCGCCGGGCCGGTCCGGCACCGGCGACGAGGCCACCCGTGAGCTGCCCGTGCTCGACGACGCGGGCCGCCCGCGGCACCGGCCGGACTGGGCGGAGGAGACCCCGCTGGACGACCTGCCGACCCTGGCGGACGAACTGCTCGGCCCCCGCCGGGACGACCTCGGTCCCGACGAGGACGACGACGGCCGCCGCCGTCGGCGCCGCTGACGGCGACCACCGACGCGACCGGCACCACCGACGCGACCGGCACGACAGACACGACCGGCACCACAGACACGACCGGTACGACGAACAGCCCCGCCTGTGGACGACCGGGCGGGGCTGTCGGCGGTACGGGCCACAATGGTGAGCGTCGGCACGGGGAACGGAAGGCGGTGGGCGGCATGCCCGTATGGGACGACCTGGTGGGCCAGGAGCGCGTACAGACGCAGCTGGCCGCCGCCGCGCGCGACGCCGACGCGCTGGTCACGGCGGCCGAGACCGGCGGGGAGGCGCCGGCCGCCTCGAAGATGACCCACGCGTGGCTGTTCACCGGACCGCCCGGCTCGGGCCGGGAGACCGCCGCCCGGGCCTTCGCCGCCGCCCTGCAGTGCACCAGCCCGGACCGCAAGCTCGGCGCCGACCCGGGCTGCGGGTTCTGCGACGGCTGCCACACCACCATGGTCGGCACGCACGCCGACGTGGAGATCGTCCGTACGGACCTGCTGTCCATCGGCGTGAAGGAGACCCGCGAGCTGGTCCGCCGCGCCCAGCTCTCCCCGGCCGTCGGCCGCTGGCAGGTCATCGTCCTGGAGGACGCCGACCGCCTGACCGAGGGCGCGGGCAACGTCCTGCTCAAGGCCGTGGAGGAGCCCGCCCCCCGCACGGTCTGGCTGCTCTGCGCGCCCTCCCTGGAGGACGTGCTGCCCACCATCCGCTCCCGCTGCCGGCACCTGAGCCTGCGCACCCCGCCCGTGGCCGCCGTCGCCGAGGTCCTGGTCCGCCGGGACGGCATCGAGCCGGCCGCGGCCGCCGCCGCGGCCCGGGCCACCCAGGGGCACATCGACCGGGCCCGCCGGCTCGCCACGGACGAGCGGGCCCGGGCCCGGCGCGCCGCCGTGCTGAAGCTGCCGCTGCGGGTGGACGACGTGGGCGGCTGCCTGAAGGCGGCGCAGGAGCTGGTCGACGCCGCCGCCGAGGACGCCAAGCAGATGGCCGAGGAGGTGGACGTCAAGGAGACGGAGGAGTTGCGCGCCGCCCTCGGCGCGGCCGCCGGCACGGGCGGGCGGATGCCGCGCGGCACGGCCGGGGTGATGAAGGAGCTGGAGGACAAGCAGAAGCGCCGCCGCACCCGCACCCAGCGCGACAGCCTCGACCTGGCCCTGACCGACCTGACCGGCTTCTACCGCGACGTCCTGGCCCTCCAGCTGGGCTCCACCACCGCCATCGCCAACGAGGACCTGCGCGGCGACCTCGACCGGATGGCCCGCTCCGGGGGCCCCGAGCGGACCCTGCGCCGGATCGAGGCGATCATCGCCTGCCGCCAGGCCCTCGACCGTAACGTGGCGCCCCTGCTCGCCGTGGAGGCAATGACCATGGCCCTGCGCGCGGGTTGACGCCTTCGCTCGTACGGGTGGTCCCGGGGCGTTCCGGCCCGGCCACGGTCGTACGGGGGCGGCGGCGGGGGACCGGGGACGGAGCACCCGGCGAGGGGCCGCGGGAGGCCCGGCGGCGGGGAGGCGCACGGGCGGCGCGTTCCCGGACCAGGACATAGGCTGCCCGGATGGACACCAGTCGCCTGTTGCGTACGACCGGGACCGTGCTCGCAGCCGCCGGCCTGCTGGTCTCCGGGTGCACGACGGGCAGCGCCGACCCCCGCGCGGCCACGTCCGCCCCGGGAAGCCGCTCCGCGGCGGCCACGGCCGGGCCGCCCGCGGTCCCGGCCGCGCTGCGCCCGTACTACGAGCAGAAGCTCGCCTGGCGCGACTGCGGTGTGGCCGGGTTCCAGTGCGCCACGATGAAGGCGCCGCTGGACTACGACAAGCCCGGTGACGGCCAGGACGTCGAGCTCGCGGTGGCCCGCAAGAAGGCGACCGGTCCGGGCAAGCGGCTCGGTTCGCTCGTGGTCAACCCCGGAGGCCCGGGCGGCTCCGGCATCGGCTACCTCCAGGCGTACGCCGGCATCGGCTACCCGGCGCCGGTCCGCGCCCGGTACGACATGGTCTCCCTCGACCCGCGCGGCGTGGCCCGCAGCAGCCCGGTGGAGTGCCTGACCGGGCCGGCCATGGACGCGTACACGCAGGTCGACCAGACCCCCGACGACGCGGCGGAGCGGGCGCGGCTGGTGGCGGCGTTCAAGACGTTCGCGCAGGGCTGCGAGGAGCGCTCCCGCCGGATCCTGCCGCACGTCTCGACCGTGGACGCCGCCCGCGACCTGGACGTGCTGCGAGCCGTGCTGGGCGACCAGAAGCTGACGTACGTCGGTGCCTCGTACGGCACCTTCCTCGGGGCCACGTACGCGGACCTGTTCCCGGGCCGGGTCGGGCGCCTGGTGCTGGACGGGGCCATGGACCCCACCCGGTCGGCCCTGGACCTCAACCGGGACCAGACGGCCGGCTTCGAGACGGCCTTCCGCGCCTTCGCCACGAACTGCGCCGCGCAGTCGGACTGCCCCCTGGGGCGCGGCGGCCCGGACCAGGTGGCCGCCCGCCTGAAGGACTTCTTCCGCAAGCTGGACGCGACCCCGGTCCCGTCCGGCGACCCCCAGCGCCCGCTGGGCGAGGCCCTGGCCACCACGGGCGTGATCGCGGCCCTCTACGACGAGACGGCCTGGCCCCAGCTCCGCGAGGCCCTCGCCCAGGCCATGGACGGGGACGGCGCCGGGCTGCTGGCGCTCGCCGACAGCTACTACGAGCGCGAGCCGGACGGCAAGTACGCCAACCTCATGTACGCCAACGCCGCCGTGAACTGCCTGGACCAGCCGCCCGCCTTCAGCGGCCCCGAGGCGGTGGACTCGGCCCTGCCCTCGTTCGAGAAGGCCTCTCCGGTCTTCGGCACGGGCCTCGCCTGGGCGGCCCTGAACTGCACGTACTGGCCGGTCAAGGCCACCGGCTCGGCCCGCCCCCTGACCGCCGAGGGCGCCCCGCCGATCGTCGTCGTCGGCACCACCCGCGACCCGGCCACCCCCTACCAGTGGGCCCGCTCCCTGGCGGCCCAGCTCCGCTCGGGCGTCCTGCTGACGTACGAGGGCGACGGCCACACGGCGTACGGCCGCGGCAGCGACTGCATCGACACGGCGATCAACCGCTACCTCCTGGACGGCACCCCACCCAAGCCCGACCAGCACTGCCGCCCCACCACCACCTGACCCCCCGTGGTTCGGGGCACCCGAATCAACCCTGTAGACTTAGCGCCGCTGCAGATGAGAGCCTTCCCCAGGAAGATCCTCACCCCAGCATGCCGCCTTAGCTCAGTTGGCCAGAGCAACGCACTCGTAATGCGTAGGTCTCGGGTTCGAATCCCGAAGGCGGCTC
>NZ_RPRY01000134.1 GCF_003949795.1 Streptomyces sp. WAC06614 | reverse complement strand
TCCGGGAACTGCGGTGGGCCGCCGCCTTCCTCGGCCCCTGGCTGGTGCGCCGCCTGCGCGGGACCTCCTCCGGCGACGGCCGAACTGCCCCTGCGGCGTGACACCTCCACCCAGGGCGACATCCTCGCGGGCTTCCGCAAGGACCATGCCTGTCTGCTGTTCCTCCACTTCCGGCATGCCGGCAAGGCGCGGCGCTGGCTCGGCGCGCTGCTGCCCGAGCTCGCCACGACCGATCAGGTCGCCCGGTTCAACACCCGGTTCAGCGCGGCCCGCCGGCTGCGCAAGGGCGTGGACCCCAGCAGCATGTCCGTGCTGTGGGCCGGCATCAGCCTGACCCACCCGGGGCTCGCCCTGCTCGCCGACCGGGACCCCTTCCCCGCCGTACGCCCGGGCAGCACCGCCGAGGCCTTCGCCGAGGGCGCGGCGGGCCGGGCGGAGGCCCTCGGCGACACCGGTCCGAGCGCCCCCGACGGCTGGCTGTTCGGGGCCTCCGAGGACGACGTCCACGCCGTGCTCACGCTGGCCGGGGACGACGCCCGGCAGCTCGCCGACGCGATCGACCGGCACGGGCAGGCGCTGGGCCGGGCGGAGGCCAGGGTGCTGTTCCGGCAGGACGGGGCCACGCTGCCGGACAAGCTGCGCGGGCACGAGCACTTCGGCTTCCTGGACGCGATCAGCCAGCCGGGTGTACGGGGCTTCGACCGGCCGGACCCGAAGTCCGACGCGACCGTGCTGGGCAAGCCGGGGACCCGGCTGGTGCCGGCCGGGGAGTTCCTGGTCGGCCAGGAGCGGGTGGGCCGACGGCCCGCCGGGCTGCCGGCGTGGGCCACGGGCGGTTCGTTCCACGTCGTACGGCGGCTGGCCCAGGACGTCGCGGGCTGGTGGGAGCAGCTCGGGGAGTGCCTGGACCGGCTCAAGCGGTCCGGCGCGGCCCCGGCCGACGCCGACGCCAAGTGGCTCGCCGCCCGGATGGTGGGCCGGTGGCCCGGGGGCGCCCCGGTGGCCACCTGCCCGGCCGCCGAGCGGATCCCGCTGCCCGGGGAGGACGCCGACGGTCCGCTGGACTTCCACGACGACCCCGACGGCTGGACCACCCCGCTGTTCGCGCACATCCGCAAGAGCAACCCGCGGGCCGGGCTCGCCCCGGCTCCGGGCCGGCCGCCGCTGCCCGCCTCCGACCTCGACGCCCGGCGCATCATCCGCCGTGGCATTCCCTTCGGTCCGCCGCTGCGGCGCGACGCGCGCGGCGTGGTCGACGGCGGCAGCGACGACGGCTCGCCGCGCGGGCTGGTCTTCGTCAGCCATCAGGCGGACCTGGTCGAGCAGTTCGAGTTCGTGGTCAAGCGGTGGACCAACGAACGGGACTTCCCTCCGGCCCGGCACCCGATGACCGGGTGCGACCCGGTGATCGGGCCCGCCTCGCCGGCCACCTTCGAGTCGCCCTCGGACGGCGGCGGCCGGGCCACCGCGCTGTCGTTCCAGCAGTTCGTGCGGACCGAGGGGGCGGTCTACGCCTTCACGCCCTCGCTCCCGACGCTGCGCGCGCTGGCGGCGGGGAAGCTGGACACGGCGATCGAGGTGCACCGCGGCACCGTGCTCAAGGCCGGGGACGTCCTCGACGCGGGCGCGGTGCGGCTGCTGTTCGACGCCGACGGGGACCTGGTGCTCCAGGACGACCAGGGCCGGGCGCTGTGGACGTCCGGGACCACGGGCAAGGGCGCGGACGCGTACTTCTCCGCGGACGGCGAGCTCACCGTCCGGTCCGCCTCCGGCGGGACGGTCTGGTCCTCGGGGACCGCAGGGCACCCGCAGGCCCGGCTGCTGGTGCGTCCGTCGGGCGACGCGGTCGTCATGGCCGGCGAGCAGCTCCTGTGGCGGGCGGAGGCGCCGGGCCGGCGGCGCTAGGCCGTCGCTTCCGGACCAGGGTCGGACCGGCCCTGGATCCGGCTTCCGGATGCGGCCGGCTCCTCAGTCCCCCGTGATCGACACGGGCAGGAGCCGGGGCCGTTTGGCGGTGCGGCCGTCGCCGGAGGAGGTCCCGCGCAGGCGGCGCACCAGCCAGGGGCCGAGGAAGGCGGCGGCCCACCGCAGTTCCCGGACGACGGCCGTGGCCCGCCCGGGCGGCGCGGCGGGGCCGAGCAGTGGCCGGGTCCAGGAGTCGTCGCTGCCGGGCAGGGCCAGGGCGTGGGCGACGGCGTCGGCGATCCGCTGGTGGCCGAGCGGACCGGCGTGCAGCCGGTCCGCGCTCCACAGCCGGGGGTCCGACACGACGGCGTGCGGGGCGGTGTCCGCGACGACGACGCCGTGGCGGTCCGCGGCCTGCCGGATGCGGGCGTTGAGGGCGTCCACCCGGGGGGCCAGCGGGCGGGCGAGCGGGACGAGCCGGCCCGGGTCGGGGAAGGTGAGCGTGGCGACGCGTACGCCCCGTCCGGTGAGCGCGGCGAACATCGCCTCCAGGTGCCCGGCGGTCTCGTCCAGGTCGAACCCCGGCCGCAGCAGGTCGTTGACCCCGGCGACGACGGTGGCGAGGTCGGGCCGCAGGGCGAGGGCGGGGGCGAGCTGCTCGGCGTGGACCTCGGGTGCGCGCCGGCCGCGGACGGCGAGGTTGGCGTAGGTCAGGCCCGGTTCCCGGCGGGCGAGGTGCTCGGCGAGCCGGTCGGCCCAGCCGCGCAGTCCGGCGGTGTCGTCGCCGTCGCCGACCCCCTCGGTCTGGCTGTCGCCCAGGGCGACGTACCGCAGGATCGGGGGGTGGCCGTCAGGACCGGGCACGGCGGGCCTGCCTCTCCTCCAGCACGGCGAGCGTGCGCTCGCACCAGTCACGGTTGCCCTGCTCGAAGGCGATCCCGCCGAGGCAGGTCAGATAGGGGCCGATGCGCTCGCCGTGGCGCAGGAACTCCTCCTCGGTGCGGTCGCCGCGCATGGTGCGCAGCAGTTCCTCGAAGTGCTCCAGCTTGGCCCGGGCGTGGGCGGCGCGTTCGGTGAGCTGCTCGATCAGCGGGCCGGCGTCGACGTGGTCGGCCGCCTGCACCTTGACGACCAGGTCGTCCCGCAGGAAGGACGCCTTGGAGCCGGCCGCCGCGAACCGGTCGAGTGCGGCGAGCCCCGCGTCGGTCACGTGGAAGAGCCGTTTGGTGGGCCGGGTGTCCTGGACCACGTCCCGGCCGGCGATCAGCCCGTCCTGCTCCAGCCGGGTCAGCTCGGCGTAGACCTGCTGGGGCAGTGCGTGCCAGAAGTTCGCGACGCCGAGGTCGAAGGCCTTGGCCAGCTGGTAGCCGCTGAGTTCGCGGTCGAGGAGCGCCGCGAGGACGGCGTGCCGCAATGCCATCGGGCCACCCCTTCCGTTCCGTCCCGAGCACGGCCATCATAGTCAAGGATCTGACTATTCACATCGATGACTATGGAGGAACCATGGCCGAGCCCACCCCCGCCGACCGTTTCCGTGCCGCGGTCGACTCGCGTGACCTGGCCGCCCTGGCGGAGCTGCTGACCGAGGACGTCCGGCTCTACAGCCCGGTGAAGTTCCGGCCGTTCGAGGGCAAGGCCATGGTCATGGGTCTGTTCGGGGTGCTGGTGCGCCTGTTCGAGGACATCCGCTACATCGGCCGGTACGACGGCACGTGCGAGACGAGCGCGGACGGCAAGGAGGCCCCCTCGGCGGTCCTGCCGTTCCGGGTGACCGTCTCCGGCCGGCAGGTGCACGGCCTGGACCTGCTGCACTTCACCGAGGACGGACTGATCAAGGAGATCACGGTCATGGTCCGCCCGCAGTCGGCCGTCCAGGCCCTGGGCGGGGCGGTACTGGCCGGACTCGCGGCCGAGGGGCTGGTGCCGGCCGAACAGTCGTGAGCGCGTCGTCAGGCCCCCTGCATCAGGCGGCCGGCACGGTGGACGACCGCGTTCCGGACCCGGTCACGTCCCGGCGGCGTCGAGGTCGAACAGCCCGCCCTCGGCGTCCCGCAGGGTCACCGATCCCTCGGGGTCGTCCGGGTCGGCGGCCCGCACCACGGTCCCGCCCAGGGCGAGGGCGGCGTCCACCGCCGCGCCGAGGTCGGGCACCTGGAAGTGGACGTGCCAGCGCGGCCGGCGCACCGGTTCGGCGGCGGCCTCCTCCACCGGGCCGCTGTCCAGCCGGGCCAGCGTCTCCCCGTCCCGGCGGAGCACCACCTGGTCGTTCTCGTAGGAGGCCTCGCAGCAGCCGGGCCGGCCGCTCGCCCAGTCCAGGACCTCCCCGTAGAAGACGGCCGCCTGGAACGCGTCCCGGGTGCGCAGCTCCAGCCAGGCCGGGGCCCGCCCCCGGCCGATCCGCCAGTCGGACAGGATCCGGCCCTCCCACACGCCGAACACGGCGCCCTGCGGGTCGGCGGCCAGCGCGCCGCGCCCGGCCCGTTCGAAGGAGACCGGGCCGACCGCGACCGTGCCGGTGCGCTCCCGGATCCGGGAGACCGCCACCTCCACGTCCTCCACCGCGAAGTACGGCGTCCACGACACCGCCAGTGACAGGTCCCCGGCCAGGGCGCCGACCCCGGCGACGGGCACCCCGTCCAGTTCGGCCACCCGGAACGCCTCGCCGAGCCGGGTCGGCCGGAAGGTCCAGCCGAGCACGGCGCCGTAGAAGCGCTGGGCGCCGGCGAGGTCGCGTGTCATCAGGCTCACCCAGCAGGGCGCCCCGTACACGTCCTGCGTCGACATCTCCGCCATCTCGCTCCGTTCGCGGCGCACGGCGGCAGGGCCGTACGGGTCCGACGGGTCCTACGGCACTATGCGCGACGGCGCGCACCGCCCTCCCCCCAACACTCCGCGGGCGCGCGCCCCGGACCCGTCCGGCCCACGCCGCCGTACGCGCCCGCGCACGCGGCCGTCCGGGCGGTCCGGGGATCCGGGCGGTCAGCCGACGAACTCCTCGTCGCCGTAGCGGATCTCGGCGTCCTCCCAGTCCACGCCCAGGTTCTCGGCGAAGCGCCGGGCGAGCGGCAGGTCGGCGAGCGGGGCGACCAGGACGAGCTGCTCGTCGAGGGTCACGGAGCCCCCGCCGAGCCGCTCGCGCGCCTCCGGGTCGGCCACGAGGGCGTCGTGCAGCCGGGTGGCGTCGACCCCGTCCGCCCGGATCTCGACGGCATCGGTGTCCGGGGCGTCGCGCGGCAGGCAGCGGAAGGTGAGGACCGCCTCCTGTCGGTATTGCTTGCGGATCACGTCGGCGATGTGGTGCAGGTCCTGCGCGCTCACCCGGTTCACGTCGAACGCGCGCGAGCGCTCGTAGGTGGCCCGCTGGAGCTCGGCGGACCAGAACACCCCGTCCAGCAGGGTGGAGGCTCCCGGCCGGGCGCCGTGGCTGCGGATGGTGCTGCGCACCTCCCGGTCGAAGCGGGTCAGCCGGGTCCTCAGCCGGGGATCGGCCGGGTCGGTGATGATCGCCGTGTTGTCGGTGGCGAAGATCTCCGCGGTCGGACAACTGCCGGACGACGGCGCGCTCTCGCTCGCCCGGGCGCTCCCGGTGGTCGCCGTACCGCACGCCAGCACCGCGACCGCCACGAGGACGCCGAACCTCTTCATGCCCCAACTCCCCTGCCCCTGGCCCCGGACGGCCACCGCGAACGGCCGCACCGCGCGACCGCACGGCGATCGTCCCAGCGGCTTGCCGTGCGACACGCCGGATCCCCGGGGCAGGGTCGGAAATGGCCGGGAACCGTCGGCCGGGGCGGCTCCGTCAGGTGGCGCTGAACCAGTAGTCCCCGGCGGCCAGATAGCCGTGCGCGGCCGTGGCGCCGTCGGGGTGAGGGGCTGCGGTGGTGCGCGTTCCGTCGATCCGGGCCCTGAGCGGGTGGACGTCGGGGGACCAGTCGGTGAAGTCACCGACGGCGCCCACCGGGGCGGGCTGCTGGTCCGGCCGGCGTTCGAGCATGACACACTCCTCACTCTCCGCACACATCAGACGTGCATCCTGTCACGGACCGTGCGTGGGCGCGCGGTGTGCGCCTCATGGCGCGTTCGGTGTGGCGGAGTTCGCGGGGCCCGGCCCCTGCTGGCGGACCGGGGAAAACCGGACGACCGGGTGGCGCCGTGCCGCTTAGGCTCGGCCCATGTCCCGCACCGCCATCACCCCGTTCCTCTCCGGATTCGCCCGCCGGCAGGCCACGCGCACGGTCGAGCTGCCCGGTGGCTTCGTCGCGCTCGACGACACGTACTCCCGCTCGCGGGCGAACAACCAGGCGTTCGTCGAGGGTCCGCTCGGGCCGGCCGACGTGGCCGCGCTGCCCGGCCGGCTGGACCGGGCGCTCGCCCACCTGCCGTACCGCATGGTCACCGTGCTCGACGACGGGACGGGCCGGGCCTGCGCCCCGTACCTGGAGGCCGCCGGCTACACCCACCACACCTACCTCGTCATGGTCCACGGGGCGCCGGTCCCGCCGGCCGCGGCGGCGGCCGCGGCCGTCCCGCTGGCGGAGCTGCGCGAGGCGCTCGCCACGAGCTGGCGGCGGTTCGTGCCGGTCGCGACCGAGGAGGAGATCCGCCAGCTCGTGGACCGCCGCGAGGCCCGGCTGCGGGGCGCGCACGGCGTGCGCTTCGTCGCCGCCCGCACCCCGGCCGGGGCGGTCGCCTCGTGGGCGGACCTGTACACCGAGCCGGACGCGGGCATCGCCCAGATCGAGGACCTGGTCACCGCCGAGGCCCACCTCGGCCAGGGGTACGCCACGGCGGTGCTGCACACGGCCCTGCACCTGGCCGGGGACCTCCCCGTCCGGTTCCTGATCGCCGATGCGCACGACTGGCCGCGGCACTGGTACGCGCGGCACGGGTTCACGACCGTGGGCCACATCCACAACTTCGAGCGGGCGTAGGGCAGCACCGGACGCGGGAGGGTTCGGACACGCGGGAGGGCCGGAACCACCGCACGCCGTACGCCGGCCCGGTCGGGGCGGCGTACGGCGTGCGGGTGCGGCGGGGTGCGCGGGTGGTGCGCCGGGCCCGGGGCGTTACGACCGCGGGCGGCCCGAGCCCCGGGTGAGGGAGTGGCCGAGGACACCGGCGAGGGCGGCCAGGACTCCCCCGGCGGCGGTCCACAGCCAGCGGTCGGACCAGCGGCCGCCCGACCAGCCGTCCTCGGGCTCGCGCAGCGAGCCCTCGCGGGCCTGGGCGGCTGCGGACACCAGCGGCGCCCCGAGCGCGCCGTCGGTCCCGTAGGCGCCGCCCGTCTCCTTGACGTCGGCCTCGACGGCCGCCTTGACCGGCTGGCCGAGGTCCTCCTTGGGCAGGCCGACGACGGTCAGCCGGACGTAGTAGCTGCCCGGGAGCGGGTCGTCGGACCAGGTCTCGGCGCCGGGCCGGACCGTGCGCAGCGTGCAGCTCAGCTCGACCGCGGCCGCGCCCTGGCCGGCGGACACCGTCTGGGCGCCGTACGTGCAGGGCTGGCGCCGGCGCAGGCCGTCGTAGACGTCGAGCTGCCAGGTCGCCGAGCCGTGCCGGGAGGCTGCCTCGGGCAGCGTCACGGAGGCCTTGACGGTGGCCCGCTGCCCGGAGTCCAGCGGCAGCACCCAGTACAGGTAGTCACCGGTGGAGGCGGAGGCGGTGGCGCGCTGGCCCGGCCGGAACGGGGCGGCGGTGCGGAAGCTCGTGCCCGCCTCGGTCGGCGCCGCGTCCGCCGTGGTCTTTGCCTTGTCCTTGCCCTTGCCGTCGCCCGGGCTCGCCGAGGGGGTGTCCGCGGCGGCTGGGCCCGCAAGGGTGAGCGCGGTGGCACCGGCCAGCAGGACGGTGGTCAGTATGCGTACGGCCCGCATCAGTTGGTCCTCCAGACAGAGATGCGCCAGCGCGAGATCCAGCCCCACACCAGGCCCGCCAGCAGACCGGTGAGCGTCAGCACGAGCAGCAGCCACCAGCCGCGGCCCAGGCCGAAGGCGGCGACGTCGGAGGCCCCGTCGGGACCGTCGACCACGTCGACCGTCAGCTCCACGGGCATGCCGGGCGTGGTCTTGACGCCGGGCGGGGCCGAGAAGGAGTTGCTGACCTGGAGGCAGACGATCTCGGTGGCGTCGCCGGCTCCGCCGGCCTTGTCCTCGTCCCCGTCGCCGGCGGCCTTGGGGTAGCGCAGGCCCGAGGAGATGACGTCGGTGCGGCCGTTGCCGGCCTCGGAGCCGCGGACGATCTCGCGGCCGTGCCGGGTGGTGGCGCGCAGCAGCACCCCGTAGTCGTTGTTGACGGCGCGGTCGGCGGCGATGCTGACCGAAGCACGCAGTTCCTGGCCGGGCTTGACGGCCACCTGGTACCAGCGGTGCTCGCCGAACGCCTCACGGTCGCTGTAGAGCCCGGGCGCCAGCTTCGGGGCGCCCTCGCACTGCCCGGTGCCCTGGGTGGCCACCGGGTTGACCACCGGGTCGGCGGCGCGGTCGACGAGCTGCCGTACGCGGCCGGACAGTTGGTCGGTGTGCTGGACCGAGGTGTAGGTGCCGCCGGTGGCCTCGGCGATGCACGTCAGCTGCTCGCGGGTCTTGGCGTCGGGGACCAGGCCGAGGGTGTCGATGACGAGGTGTATGCCCTTGGACGCGATGTCCCGGGCCACTTCGCAGGGGTCGAGCGGGGCGCAGGTGTCCTCGCCGTCGGTGATGAGCACGATGCGCCGGGTGGCGTTGCCGCCGCCCAGGTCGTCGGCGGCGGCGAGCAGGGCCGGGCCGATCGGGGTCCACCCGGTCGGCGCGAGGGTGGCGACGGCAGTCTTGGCCTCGGTCCGGTTGAGCGTGCCGACCGGGTAGAGCTGCTTGGTGTCCTTGCAGCCGAGCTGGCGGTCGTCACCGGGGTAGGTGGCGCCGAGGGTGCGGATGCCGAGCCGTACGTCGTCCGGCACCGCGTCGATGACCTCGTTGAACGCCTGCTTCGCCGCGGCCATCCGGGACTTGCCGTCGATGTCCGTGGCACGCATCGAGCCGCTGACGTCGAGCACCAGCTCGACCTTGGGCGGTTCCTTCGCCGTCGGCTCACCGGCCGCGGCGGTCGTCGGGGAGAGTCCGACGGTGAGGGCGGCGAGCAGACCGCACACCCCGGCCGCCAGCCGTTTTCTAGTGATCATCGGCGGATCGTATTGAGGATGGTCGCAGCAGTCCAAAAAACGGCCGTACGGATTCCGCTCCAGGGCGTCGGCACGGAGCACCGGACGGCGGTGCGCGGACGGTCGAAATCCCGTCCACCGTACGCCCGTTGCGCAGGTCGGACGCGGGGTACGATCACCCCGTGGGGGGACCTGGGGATCATCGACGGTGTCTCGCGCCGCGCGCCTACGGCTGCGCCCTGGCGGGACTGCTCGTGCTCACCGGCTGCTCGTCCGGTGGAACGGACGCACCGGCCGGCGGGTCGGGCGCGTCCGCAGCGGCCCGCACGGCCGAACCTTCGCAGGTCCCCTCCGGGGCGGCCCGCCCCGCGCCGGCCGGCACGGGGAGCGGCTCCCCGGGGCCCGGCCCGTCCGCGTCGGGTTCGCAGCTCGTGACCGAGCTGGACGAGGCGAAGCAGCCGCGCACCGCCGCCGAAGCCCGCGACCTGCTCGGGCGGGTCATGCTCGACGAGGGGGTGTTCGGTCCGCAGGCGAGGCGTGCCACGCCCTTCGAGAGCGATCCACGCCGCTGGCCGGTCCTCGACCGGAACTGCGTCTGGCAGACCGACGCCCTGCCCGCGGACGTACTGGCCACCACCACCCGTCACTTCCGCATCCCGGCCGGCGACGGCCACGGCACGGTGCGCCTCGACGTCACGGTGACGGTGCACCACGACCGCGCGGGGTCCGGCTGGGAGACCGCGCGGGCCATGGAAGAGGTCCTGCGCTGCCCCGATCAGCAGCTCACCGCCGACGAACGGCTGAGGAAGATCTGGGGCAACAGCGACTACTTCGGCCAGCAGGGCAACGTCTGGACCGAGGACGCCTTCGCCGAGTCCGGCGAGTACGTCAACGAGCAGGACGGCACCACCGGCCCCTACACCTGGTCGCAGTCCCAGGTCGGGCCGGTCACCCTGGCGGTGGCCGGCAAGGGGGCGGCGGGCTTCCCGGACAAGGAGCTCACCTCGCTCATCGTCAAGGGCACCAGCGAGATGACGTTCAAGGCCCGCAAGGCGCTGGCGAAGGAGGCGCCCTGATGGAGCCGTTGCTGCCCTCGGACCCGTCCCGGATCGCCGCCTACCGCCTGCTCGGCCGCCTCGGCTCCGGCGGCATGGGCGTGGTCTACCTGGGCCGGACCGACGACGGGGCGCTGGCCGCCGTCAAGGTGATCCGCGCCGAGTACGCCGACGAGGCGGACTTCCGCGCCCGGTTCCGCCGGGAGGCCGCGATCGCCGCGCAGGTGGACAGCCCCTGGGCCGTCCGCGTCCTGGGGGCCGACCCGGAAGCGGCCGAGCCCTGGCTCGCCACCGCCTTCGTCGCCGGCCCCTCCCTGGCCGAGGCCGTCGCCACCCACGGTCCCCTCCCGCTGGGCGCCGTACGCGTCCTCGGCCGGGCCCTGGCCGGGGCGCTGGGCGTGATGCACGACCAGGGGCTGGTCCACCGGGACGTCAAGCCCGCCAACGTGCTGCTCGGCATGGACGGGCCGCGGCTGATCGACTTCGGGATCGCGCGCGGCGGCGAGCACACCGCGCTGACCTCCACGGACGTCGTCATCGGCACGCCCGGCTTCCTGGCGCCCGAGCAGGCGTCGGGCCGGCCCGCCGAGCCCGCCGGGGACGTGTTCTCGCTGGGCTGTCTGCTCGCCCATGCCGCCACCGGGGTGCTGCCGTTCGGCACCGGCGCCGTGGACGCCGTGCTCTACCGGACCGTCCACGACGAGCCCGAGTTCGGCCCGCAGGTGCTCGCCGATCCCGCCCTGACCGCGCTGCTGCGGACCTGCCTGGCCAAGCACCCCGACATCCGGCCCGATGTCCGCGAGCTGGCCGAGGCCCTCGGGGAGGACGGGCCCGGGGAGGGGGTCGACTGGCTGCCCGACCCGGTGGTGGCGACCGTCGCCGAGCGGGCCGCGGCCCTGCTGGCGCAGCCCGGCATCGACGAGACCGTCGCCGACCCGGCGGCCACGCCCGCGCCCGCGGACCCGGCGGGGCGGGCCCGACCCTCGCGCCGGCGGTTCCTGGCGGTCGCCTCCGGCGGAGCCCTGCTGGCGGCCGGCGGCGGGATCGCCGCCTGGGCGGCCCGGCGCGGGGACGGCCGGGCCGAGGCCGCCGCCGGGCCCGCCGAGCGTGCCTGGGTGATCGGCGTACAGGCCGACCTGTCCGGGCCGCAGAAGGCCCTCGGGCAGGCCCAGGAGCGCGGGGTGCGGCTGGCGGTCGCGGCCTTCAACGCCCGCCAGGACAAGCCGTTCACGCTGAGCGTGGTCACCGCCGACGACGCCGGGGACCCCGACCGCGCGGTCGGCGCCGCGACCTCGCTCATCGGCAACCGGGACGTGCTCGCGGTCGTCGGCCCCACCGGGAACCTCTCGGTGGGGCCCTGTCTGACGCCGTACGCGGAGGCGGCCCTGCCGCTGCTGACCGTCTCGGCGGGCGGCATGACCTTCGGCCTGGGCGACCAGCGCAGCTTCTTCCAGTGCTGTCCGCTGTCCGCGGCCCAGACCTCGGCGGGCAACGTCCTGCTGACCGGACACCTGGGCGCACGGCGGATCGGGGCGCTGTGCGACCGCGGCGGCGACACCGACGGCTGGCAGGCCGTCGTCCACCTGAACCGGACCCTGAACCTGGTCATGCCCGACGCCACCGTCTACTCCCGGGTGGTGCCGCGCGGCGTCCAGGACCTCTCCCCGGTCGTGGCGGACGTGCTCGGCCACGGCGTCGACGGCTTCTTCTACGCGGGGACCCCCGCCGGCGCGGCCCAGGTCGCCCGGCGGCTGACGGCCTCCGGCTACCAGGGGGCGCGGCTCGCCGACTACACCACGGTCGGTGCGGAGTTCCTGACCGCCGCCGGTCCGGCCGCCGAGGGCTGGTACCTCGTCGCCCCGTACACCGGGCCCGACGCGCCGGAGGTCGCCGAGGTGGCCCGGGCGCACCGGGCGGCGTACGGATCGGACCCGGAGGTGTGGACGGCGGAGGCCTACGACGTGGCCGGGCTGGTCGCCGACCGGCTGGCGGCCGCGGCCCGCGGCGGGGGCCGGCCGAGCCGGGCGGACCTGCTGACCGCGCTGGGCCAGGCCTCGTACCGCGGGCTGACCAAGCAGTACTCCTTCGACGACGGACGCAACATCAAGGGGCTGCCGTTCTTCGCCCACCGGGTCCAGGGCGGCCGGATCCGGTACGTGGGACCGGCCACGACGGGCTGAGGGCGGAGCAAGAGTGCGTCCTCTCCTTCCTGCGGATCCCTCCGTCGTCGGCGGGCACCGGCTGCTCGGGCGGCTCGGCTCGGGCGGCATGGGCACGGTCTACCTCGGCCGCTCGCCCGCCGGCGCGCTGGTGGCCGTCAAGGTGATCCGCGCCGACCACGCGGCCGATCCGGCGTTCCGGGCCCGGTTCCGGCGGGAGGCGGAGGCCGCCGGGGGGCTGTCGGGCCGCTGGGTGGTGCCCGTGGTCGCCGCGGACCCGGAGGCGCCGGAGCCGTGGCTGGCCACGCCGTTCGTGCCCGGGCCCGCGCTGTCGGAGGCGGTGGGCGGGTACGGTCCCCTGCCGGTCGCGGCGGTCCGCACGCTGGGCGTGCGGCTGGCGCAGGCGCTGGCCGAGGTCCACGCCGCGGGGCTGGTGCACCGTGACGTCAAGCCCGGCAACGTGCTGCTGGCCCCGGACGGGCCCCGGCTGATCGACTTCGGCATCGCCCGGGCGGCCGGCGCGCCGACCCTGACCGCGGTGGACGCCGTGGTCGGTACGCCCGGCTACCTGCCGCCCGAACAGGCCCGTCCCGGGGGCCCGGTGCCGGGACCGGCGGGCGACGTGTTCTCGCTGGGGTGCGTCCTGGCGTACGCCGCGACCGGCCGGGGCCCCTTCGGCGGCGGGCACCCGGCCGCGGTGGTGTTCCGCACGGTGCACGACGAGCCCGTGCTCGACGCGCTCCCCGCCGAACTCCTCGGCGCCGTCTCGGCCTGCCTGGTCAAGGACCCGGCCGGACGTCCGACGCCCGAGGCGCTCGGCGCGCTGCTCGGGCCCGCCCAGGGCGCGGACTGGCTGCCGGGGCCGCTGGCCCGGCTGATCGCGGAGCGCTCCACCCGGGCCCTGGAACTGCCGGTGGCCGAGCCCACCCGGGTCGACACCGCGGCGCCGGCGCCGCGGGGCCTGCCGCGGCGGCGGCTGCTCACGGGCGGGGCGGCGCTGCTCGCCGTGGGCGCGCCCGGGGCCTGGTTCGCCCTGCGCGGGACCGGCGGGGGTGCGGGCCCGCCGGCCGAGCGGGGCCCGCTGCCCACGCTGACGTTCGCGCTCCAGGCCGACCTGAGCGGGCCCGGCCGGGCGGTCGGGCAGGCGCACGAGCGGGGCATGCGGCTGGCCATGGACGCGCACAACGCCCGCGAGGACGTCCCGTTCCGGCTGGCGCTGCGGGTCGCGGACGACGGCGGCGACTCCGCCCGGGCCGAGCAGACAGCCGGGCAACTGGCCGCCGAGCCCGGGCTGTTCGCGCTCGTCGGGCCCACCCTGGAGACGGCCGTGACCGCGGTGGCCGCGCGTTGCACGGCGGCGGACCTCACGCAGGTACTGGTCTCGGTGCCCACCCCGGACTGGCTGAGCGACTGGCGGACGCTGTGCGGCACCGCTCCGTCCGCCAGCCAGCTCGTGCTGCCGATGCTCCACTACCTCACCCGGGTCCGGCCCGCCCGGCGCACCGGGGTCGTGGAGGACGGCCCGGACGCCGGGTCCGCCTGGCAGGTGACCCGGGCGCTGGAGCAGTCCCCGCCCGCCCAGGGCACGGTGACGGTCCACCGGATGCCGGCCGGGGGCTCCGACTTCGCCGCCGCGGCCCGCGCCCTGGTCGGGGCGCAGGCCGAGGCGGTCGTTTTCGCCGGGACCTCGCCGGAGCGCGCGGGCCGCTTCGCCCGGGCCCTGGCCGAGGCCGGGTTCCAGGGCCCGCGGATGGGCGTCCAGCAGGCCATGGAGCCCGCGTTCCTGACGGCGGCCGGGCCGGCGTCGGAGGGCTGGCTGTTCAGCAGCTTCTACGGCGATCCGCTGGCGGTGCCGGCCGCCGCCGGGTTCGTCTCCGCCCACCGGGCGGCGTACGGGGAACCGCCCGCGCGCTGGGCGGCCGAGGCGTACGACGCGGTGGGTCTGCTGGCCACCGCGCTGGCCGGGCTGGACCAGGAGTCCCGCGAGCGGGGCGGCCTGTCCCGCCGGGTCTTCCGGACGACGTACCAGGGGCTGGCCAAGCCGCTCGCCTTCGACGCCACGACCCGGGTGCTGACGGGCAACCGCACCGCCCACCTCTTCCGGGCCGGGTCGGGCGCCTTCCACTACCTGGGCCTCTACCCGGACGTGACCTCCGCCTAGGGCCCGTCCTCCCCCGGCCGGCCCCCCGCGGCGTGGGCGAGCTGCGGCGGTCGGCGGCCCCGCGGTCGCCCTTTCGGGGGATTACGGCGTTCAAACCTCGGGATTGCGGAGGCGAGCGCCGAAGAGTAGGTGCGGGCCGGACGTACCGGCCCGTGCGGCGCCGCACGTGGGTGCCGCAGGACCAGCGTGGAGGAGAACTGACGATGTCCCGTCTGCTCAAGAATGCGGCTCTGGCCCTGGCCGCCACCGGACTGGCCCTGGCCGGCGCCGCGGGCACGGCTGTCGCCGACGCCACTGCCGAGGGCGTGGCCGTGGGCTCCCCCGGCGTCCTGTCCGGCAACGTGGTGCAGGTCCCGATCCACGCCCAGTTGAACCTCTGCGGCAACAGCGTCAACATCATCGGCCTGGTCAACCCGGCGGCCGGCAACCTCTGCATCAACGACTGACGTCGTGGGCAACCCGGCCGGTCCGGTCGTTCCTAGCCGGCCGCCGTCAGGACGGCCGGGGAACTTCCCGTCACGAGCAGGGCGAGGAGCACGGCGGCCGCCTCGCTCTGCAGGATTCTGGCCGCCTTGCGCAGGCGCCACGGGTCCGGGTCGGGCAACGACAGGGCCACGCACTCGGCGTTGGGACCCCGCGTGATCGGTACGGCCGCACAGACGGTGCCCAGGGCGTACTCCTGGAGGTCGTACAGGGCGGTGCCGGGGCGGTGGGCGTCGAGCTGCCGGAACAGGTCCTGCTCGGTGCCGAGGGTGTGCGCGGTGAACCGGACCGCCTTGTGCCGGAACAGATGGTCCCGGCGGGCCCCGTGGTCCAGCTGGGTCAGCAGGGCCTTGCCCACCGCGGAGGCGTGCGCGGCGGCCCGGAAGTCCACCCACTCGTCCACGACCGGCGCGGCCGGACTGTCCGCGTACTGGGTGATGTTGACCTCCCCGTCCTGGTAGCGGGCCACGTACACGGCGGCCCCGACGGCGTCCCGAACACAGGCGAGGGTCTGGCGCAGCTGCCCCAGTTCCTCCCCCACGGCCCGGTCGGCCAGCCGTAGCGCGGACCCGACGACGTACGCGCCCGGGCCGGCCGGCTCGGCGAGGTCGGTCCGCACGAGCTGGTCGGTGACCCGGGCCAGGACCAGCTGGGGCAGTCCCGTCTCGCGGGCGATCTGGGCCAGGCTGACCCCGCCCGAGTACCGGTGGATGACCTCCAGGACCCGCAGGGCGCGGTGGACGGAGGCCAGCGCGGCCGGTGGCGGCTGGCCCTGGGGGCCGCGGCGGCCGCGCCCCGGGCCGGGCAGCAGCAGGCGCGCCGCGGGCCGGCGCTCCGGCTGCGGCGTCCCGTGGGGACGGTCCAGCCGGGCGTGGCGCGCCAGGGCCAGTGCGAGCGGCGCGGTGGTGGGGTACACCTCCCCCAGGTCGACGTGTTCCACCGGCACCAGGGCGTTGACGGCCCGTTTGAGGGCGGCCGGCAGTTTCCGGTGGGTCCGCGGGTCCCGCGGCGGTGGCGTGCTGATCCGGGTGAGGTCCTGGGTGGTGATGGGCGGCGAGGTCCAGATGACCCCGGCGTCGAGGGCGTCCTCCAGGTCGTCGGGGATGGCCGGCAGCAGGGGCAGGTCCTCCTCGGGGGTCAGGTGCGCCGCCTGTCGGTTCCAGTGCCGGGCGGTGGCGACCTCGGCACGGGTCAGGTGGAGCAGGTACAGGGCCCGGGCCGCGGTGTGCGAGCCGGCCCCGGCCGCGTACTGCAGCCAGAACTGGGCGCCTTCCGTCCGGCCGCCGAGGTGCAGGAGGCAGCCGAACAGCAGGGCCGCCTCCTGACCGTGCGGCCAGTTCTCGTCGGCCAGGGCGCGCCCGGCGAACTCCCGGCTGTCGACGAGTACCTGGGCCAGCGCGTCCAGGCAGCGGGCGGCCCGTACGTGACAGGCCGCGTCGAGCATCAGCTGGCGGTCGGCCGCGGCCGTAAGAGGGCACTGCGCGGGGACGGTCGGTGGTGTCGGGCGAGCGGCGACACTGCGGGCCCGGTCCGCCACCACCCGGCGGGCGATCCGGCGGCGGGCCGCGTACTCGTCGAAACCTGCGTACTCATCGGTGAGGACCTCCGCGTCCTTCAGGGCCTCGCCCACATCCATGGACACGGCGTCGCGATTGCGCATCGTGTCGCTCACTGCTCCTTCTCCTCTCCGGGTACCCACTCCAGCCCGATCCTCCGGGCCAGGACCCGGCGTGCGGTGCGGATGTGCGAGCGGACCGTGGCGGGCGCGATGCCCATGAGCTGCGCCACCATCTCGCCCTCAAGGCCTGCCAGGAACGTCAGCAGCATGACGTCGTAGTGCCGTTCCGGCAGTTCGGCGATCGCCGCGTAGAGGCCGAGCTTGGACTCCAGCAGCTCCAGCCGTTTGCGCGAGGTGCGGCGCAGGGCCGCGAACCAGGCCGTCTCCACCATGGCGTGCGGCCGGTCCAGGACCGCCAGGCGCCGTTCGACGTGCTCGCGGAGCACCGCCCAGGCGAACCCGTGCAGGCTCTCCTGGCGCAGGACCTGCGGCCAGACCTTGAGCAGGAAGGTGAACACGTCGTCGACCACGTCGACGGCGACCCGGCGGGTCCCCAGTTGCAGGTGGGCGTAGTGCAGGTACACGCGGTGGTGCTGGGAGTGGAACGCCAGGAAGTCCACGGGCAGTACGCCGGCCAGTTCGCTGGACACCGTCTTGTCCCCGGACGGGTCGAACTCTCCTTCACTCATGCGCTCCCCCACGGCTCGTGATCCCCAGGCCGCCGCGGGGGGCGACCGGATGCGACAGCGACAGCGACGGCCCGTCAGGCTCCTGCGGACGGGCGGAGGTGGTCGCTATCAGCACGAGGGCGGCGTTCTCGACGAGATCCACGGCGACGCGAATCCTTCCCGGTCAAAGTTGGTGGCTCCCCCTTCGGCATGCCTGCCCCCCTACGTCCCCGGCAGCCGGAGAAAACAACAAGCAGGTCTCTCAACGTCCAGCCAAGCCGAAAGAACCGGGGTTTGTGCATGCCGGTGCCACCTCGTTCGGGGGATCTGGCGCACACGCCGCCGCGTGCGCCCCCTCGCGCCCGCGCACTCCCCCCGCGGGGGGTCAGCAGCCGCCGCAGTTGTAGTAGACGACGTCCCAGTGGTTGCCCTCGTCGGCGTAGACGTTGCCGGAGCCGGAGCGCCACTGCGGGGCGCCGTCACCGCGCAGGCCGATGTAGGTGAAGGTGTTCTTGACGTAGGTGGTGAGGCAGGAGCCCTTGGCGAAGTCGAGCTTGTAGCCGTTCCAGTGCGAGTAGGTGCCGCCCGCGTGGCCGGTCTCGGTGCCTCCGGTGATGTTCAGGGCGCAGCCGCTGGCCCGCTTGAGGGTCTGGGCGCCCTGGGCGGTGGCCAGGTTGAGCTGGTCGAACGAGGTGCAGGTGGGGTTGTTGCGGTCCGAACAGCCGCCGGACGAGGACCAGGTGATGCCGACCTGGCGGAACATCGAGGTCGCCGTGGCATGGCTGATCTTGGTCACGGTCGTGGCGGCCCCGGCCTCGGTGGCGCCGGCGACCAGGGCGGTCGCGGCGAGGGCCAGGGCGGTGGCGGTGGCGGTGGCGGCGGAGCGCAGACGGGGCGCAGTACGCATGACGGGTGAACTCCTCTGGATCGCCGGTGCGTTCGGACACCGGCGATGCTGCCCGAGCCCCGCCCCCACCGCCAGAGGGCGGCCCGCCGCCACGGGATCGGGTGCGTGGCGGCGGGCCGCGGGGGTCACGGCCTGGGCAGGGTGCAGCCCGGGCGGTTGAGGTCGATCACGTTGCCGGGGGCTATGCAGGGAACGAGGGTGTAGGTCTGCTGGGCGTAGTTGATGCCCTGGCGGACCGTCACGTTGCCGGCCTCGTCGACCTCGCAGGGGTTGTTGTCCGTGCAGCGCCCGCCGTCCTCGTTGCCCGTGTTGTTGACGGCGACCACCTTGCCGGTGGTCGTGTCGATCACGGGCGAGCCCGAGGTGCCGCCGATGGTGTTGCACGAGGAGGTGTAGCGGACCGAGTCCTTCCAGGTCCACTCGCCCTCCTTGAGGCGGTAGGCGAACCCGTCGATGGTGCAGCTGTAGGTGCGCTTCCAGTAGCCGGAGACGACCTTGATGGCGGTGCCCTTGACCGGGTGGGCGTCGTCGAGGGTGAGGGCGGTGATCCCGTAGCGGCTCTGGATCTGCGCGTAGGTGCTGGTGAGCTGGTAGAGCGAGACGTCCGTGTCGGTCATGGTGGCGTACGCGATCTTGCTGGCGCGCAGCGTCGCGACCCGGGTGCCGGCCGAGTTCAGCAGCGAGAAGCTGCGGCTGGAGGCCCGGTCCTTGACGACCTCGCCCGCGGCCGGGAAGCCGGTCTCCAGGCAGTGGCCGTTGGACAGCACCAGGGCGGGGTCGTTCGGCTGGGAGCCGGGGGCGCGCACGACCGAGCCGGAGCAGTTGCTGAGCGCGACCGTGCCCGCGTAGGTGACCGCGACGGCGGGTGCGGCCTTCTGCTGCTCCTGCTGCGGTGCGGCCACGGCCGGGGCCACCGCTGCTCCGGTCAGGAGCACGGACAGCACGGCACTGGCGAGAGGCTTGTTCATGTGGGGGTTCCCCTCTGACGGCGTGCAACCGAAGATCCTTCGGTTGTCATGCGCATTGTTGGGAGGTCACGCCGAACTGACAAGACCGCAAGGTGAGTTGGCGACTAATCGCTGTTTCCGTCGCCGCCCTTGCCGCCGTCGCCGCCCGTGAGCCGGGTGAAGGCCAGGGCGTCACGGACGGCCGCGCCACCGGGGTCGTTGTTGAAGTACGCGAACACCTCCGCCGCGGCCGGCCAGGTGTCGGCGATCCGCCCGGC
>NZ_RPRY01000133.1 GCF_003949795.1 Streptomyces sp. WAC06614 | reverse complement strand
GGCGCGGCTCACACGGGGGGCTCACACGCGGACAGCCGCACGGGGAGCGTCACACCTCAGGAAAGTCGCCGGCCATCGCGGCGGCGATCCGCAGGTGGGGCGCGGCCTCGGCCGCCCGGCCCTGCCGCTCCAGGGTGCGACCGAGGAGCAGCTGGGCGTAGTCCTCCACGGGCCAGCGCTCCAGGATCGCGCGCAGCTCGCCCTCGGCGCGCGTGAGCTGCGCCGAGTGGTAGTAGGCGCGGGCCAGCAGCAGCCGGGGCGCGAGCTGCTCGGGCGCCTCGACCGCCAGGGCGTCGAGGATCCGGGCCGCCGGGACGTACTCCTTGGCCTCGAAGAAGAGCTGGGCGCGCGCCCAGCGCTCGGCGGCGGTTCCGTGGTCGTAGTAGGCGCTCGGGTTGTTCATGATCCCTGCAACACGCCTCACCGCCCCCTACATTCCACCGAACGGGACCCCTCGCCCCCGCTAGGTTGGAACCATGAGCAATCTGGATCGCCGGCCCACGCTCTCCACGTGCGGTGGACGCGGCTTCGTGGTGGCCGAACCCGTCCGCGAACTCCTCAGCCCCCGGCAGGTCAAGCTCGGCGAGAGCACGGAGGTCCGGCGGCTCCTGCCCAACCTCGGCCGGCGGATGGTCGGCGCCTGGTGCTTCGTGGACCACTACGGTCCGGACGACATCGCGGACGAACCCGGCATGCAGGTGGCGCCCCACCCGCACCAGGGCCTGCAGACCGTGAGCTGGCTGCACGAGGGCGAGGTGCTCCATCGCGACAGCGTCGGCAGCCTGCAGACCGTGCGCCCGCGCGAGCTCGGCCTGATGACCTCCGGCCGCGGCATCAGCCACTCGGAGGAGAGCCCCCGGGACCACGCCCGCTTCCTGCACGGGGCACAGCTCTGGGTCGCCCTCCCCGACGCCCACCGCCACGTCGAGCCCCACTTCCAGCACCACGCCGACCTCCCCCAGGTGACCGCCCCCGGCCTGACCGCCACGGTCGTCCTGGGCACCCTGGACACCGCGACCTCGCCCGGCACGGCCTACACCCCGATCGTCGGCGCCGACCTGGCCCTGACCGCCGGCACCGAGACCCGCCTCCCGCTGGAACCGGACTTCGAGTACGCGGTCCTGTCCATGTCAGGCGAGGCCCACGTGGACGGCGTCCCCCTCCACCCCGGCTCGATGCTCTACCTCGGCTGCGGCCGCACCGACCTCCCCGTGCGCGCGACGTCCGACGCGGGGCTGATGCTGCTGGGCGGGGAGCCGTTCGAGGAGGAGATCGTCATGTTCTGGAACTGGATCGGACGGTCACACGATGATATCGCGCAGGCCCGCGAAGACTGGATGAACGGGACGCGATTCGGCGAGGTGAAGGGCTACGACGGCCCTCCGATTCCCTCCCCGGAACTGCCGCCGACCCACCTGAAGCCCAGGGGAAGGGTCCGCTGACCTGCTGCTTTGTTCGGATCCGGATGGGGCACGGTGCTGGGAGGGGGCTTGGAGACGGTCCTCCGGTTCCGGCTTCTGAGGGGAGGCTGCCGAGTACGGTCCGACAGCCTCCGGTGCTGGTGGTCGAGTCTCACGTGTTGCAGGGTGTAATCAACTTTGGTCGGACGAATGCTGACCTTTTGCTGACTTTACTGACGAGTAGTCAGATCTCGTCTCGGGTTGCGTCGGGCTGCCCGGCCTTCGAGGGACGGTGGCGGGCCCCGTTGCGCGGCCGGCTCCTTCGGTCCTGCCGGTGGATCCGGCCGAGGAGTGCGATCCATCACTGAAGAGCGTGCGTGTGTGCGTGGCCACCCTTGTGTACAGGTGACAACAGCCTCGCTTGTCCGGTCCTCTCCGTCAGGCGATTACTGCGGTCCGTGCGAGCGCGGGAGGGGTACGGCTCTGGGGCAACTGGACGTTCCAGGTGAGCGCCCGTCAGGCGGGCGGGACGGGGCGGGGCACGCTGTGCCCCGCCCGCGTCCGGCGCCCCGTGGTTCAGGCGAGTAGCGCGACGGCCCGGAGGGCGGGCTCTGTCGCAGTGGCGGCGCGGCGCTGCTGCGGTACAGGACGGTCCCGTTCGGCTTCGGGCACCTCGACATCCGTGAGGAGTGCCATGAGTGACGAACGGGCGCGGGCCACGCGGGAGCGCACCGTGCCGATGGGACACCCGATGGCTTCGGCTGCCTCGACGTAAGGCAGGCCCAGTAGCTGGGTGAGGATGAATGCCTCGCGGCGGTCTTCCGGGATCGTCGCCAGGAGTTCGGCGAGGGCGATGCCGTCCTCGAATCCGGGGAGTCCCTGGGGCTGTGCCTGTTCGGCTGCGGTCTGCCAATCGTGGCGGTCTGACAGGCGTGGCCGGGCGGCGGAGCGGCGGATGCTGTCCACGACCGTGCGGCGGGCGATGGACAGCAGCCAGGTGCGGGCGGAGGAACGGCCCTCGAAACGGGGGAGTGCGGGGAGGGCTCGTACGAAGACGTCCTGGGTGAGGTCGTCGGCGGCCTGGGGGTCGGCGCTGAGGAAGGCGACGTACCTCCAGACGTCGCGCTGGAGGGCACGCACGAACCGGTCGGTCTTCTCGGGGTCTCCGTCGCGTGCTGCGAGCGCGAGCCGCGTCACGGCTTCGTCGCTGCCGGCGGTGTGCCGTGCCGTTTTCGGCTCGGAGGGATCCTGGCGGGTGCTCAGGGCAGGGGTCATCGCCACAAGGTCCTTACGCGTGTGGTGTCCGGCGTCGCAGTCGGCGCGGGCCGGTGAGGTGTACGGCCTGCCGAAGGGCATGGCCGATGCCCGAGGCGCGACCAGGGATCACCTGCGCGTGCTCGGGGAGCCGGCTGTCAGATGACAGCGGTTCCCGGTGGCGGACCCCTCGAGGTGATGACGTTGATCAGGAAGAGCTGCCGCAGCGGGTTGCGGTCCCGCGTGCGGCGAGCGCGCAGCGGCGGCTGGTGCGGTACCCGGGACGGGGCGAGGATCAGCCGCAGCGGCGTCCAGAGCCATGCCGCGAAGGTGCGCAGCAGCTGGAAGGCGGCCTGTTCTCCGTAGGCGAGCCAGAGTCCGGCGATCACGGCGGCCAGCAGATGCGCCGTCAGCATGCCGGACGGTGACATCGACATGCCGGCCATGGCGTGCGCATCCGGCATGGGTGTGCCTGCCATGGCGTCCGACATGCCGTGCAGGGCGTGGTGGGCGTGGGTACCCGCGTCCGCGACCGCCGTTGTGCCGGGCGGTGGTTGGTGCACCATGTTGCCGAGGCCCGCGTCATTGACCAGGCGTGAGGCTTCGGACGGGGACATCTGCGTATCCCCGCACGTCAGGTACTGCGCCCACTGCTCCGCGAAGGACCGGCCGGACGGGAGCGGTTGGCTGAGGGATTGGACCAGGGAGAACCCGGCGTGCAGTGCGGCCTGGACGGCGATCGCCGTCGTGGTGACGGCGAGGAGTCCGCGCTCGGTGCCGGCCAGGGACCAGGCGAGGGCGGACGTGCCGACGAACGCGCTGGCCATGGCCCACCCGGGCACGGGCGTTCCCGACATGAGCACGTGACCGGTGGCCGCGAGCAGGACGCACAGGGCTGCGAACATCGCAGCCCGTACGGCTCGGGAACAGTGGCCTGGTGTCATGGCGGGCTCATCCTCGCACCCTCGTCGTGGGCGGTGCACGGGGGTGCGCACTATGTGAGTGGTTCCCGTCCGGATCCTGCGCCCGCGCCGGAAGTGTGGTGCAGGCCACTGGGAAACGGGGGAACCGGGTGGGGTGCTCGACCGACTGACTTCGCATCCGGCAGTCGTGATGGACCTCAGAAGGAGATGGTTGTGCCAGCGGAGGAAGCAGCGACTGCCGTGCCGGCAGGGACGAAGTTCCGGGCGGACGGCCGGCTCACCGGGCTCCTGACGGCCGCCATGGCTTTCTCGATGCTGCAGTTGTTCCTGCTCGGTGCGCTCGGGCCGCGTCTCGTGGACGAGTTGGGTATATCGCCCGTTGTGCTGGGTCTGACGACGACGATCGGGTTCGGCACGGCGGCCCTGCTGTCACCGGCCGGCGGCCGGATCGTGGACCGGGTGGGTCCGCGGCGCTCGCTCGTGGCCCTGCTCCTGGTCTCCGCTGCGGCGCTCGCGCTGATCGGGGCGGCTCCTGGCGCCGGCCTGCTGCTGGGCGCGGTCGCGCTGGGCGGGGTGCCGCAGGCGTTGGCGAACCCGGCAACCAACAAGGCGATCCTCGCGGCGGTGCCGCCCGCCCGCAGGGGTGCGGTCACCGGCATGAAGCAGTCCGGCGTCCAGCTGGGCGCCTTCGCGGCGGGGCTGCCGCTGGCGGCCCTCGCCTCGGGGCTGGGATGGAGGGGCGCGGTGTGGGTGGCCGCCGGTGCGGCTTTCCTGACCGGGCTGTGGGCGTGGCGAACCCTGCCCCTCGACCCGCCGGTCTCATCGGGCGGTCCGCGTACCTCCCTCGTTCCGCGCGGCACGGTCGCGTGGCTCGCGGTGTTCTCGCTGTTCCTGGGCTGCGGCATAGCCTCGGTGAACACCTACCTCGCGCTGTTCGGAGCGAGGCAATTGGGGCTGGGGCCGACCGCGGCCGCTGCTTTGGTCGCCGTGCTGGGCGTGACGGGTATCGCGGGCCGGGTGGGCTGGTCGAAGGCGGCGCGTCCGGGCCTGGCCGAGTGGCTTCCGGGATGGCTCGCCTGCGGGGCGCTCGGCGCCGCTGTGCTCCTCGCGGCGGCGGTAGCGGTGGGGCCGCTGGTGTGGCTCGGTGCCGTCGCGGTGGGGGTGTTCGCCGTCTCCGGCAATGCCGTCACGATGGTGCTCGTGATGCAGCGGGCCGCACCCGGGCGGGCGGGTCAGGACTCGGCGCTGACCGCGGCCGGGTTCTTCGCCGGGTTCGCGGTGGGCCCGCCGCTGTTCGGACTGCTGGCTTCGGACGACCGGTACGGGACGGGCTGGCTGCTGGTGGCGGCGGAGTTCGCCGTGGCGGGTGCGGTCGCGTTCGTCTGGGCCGTGCGCGACCGCCGTGACCGGGCGGTGAGTTCCGCATGATCGTCGAGGACTGGGCCAGTCGTGCCCTGGGGGCGCTGATGGAGCGCGTCGAAGCGACCGAGTCGCAGGTGGGGGCTCGCTTTCCGCTCTACGCGGATCCGGAGGACGGCCGCTGGACGACGACCGGCCGCGGTTCGTGGGCCGGCGGGTTCTGGGCCGGGTTGCTGTGGCTCAGGGCCCGGTACACCGGTGCCGACGCCGACCGTGCGGCGGCGATGGAGTGCACGGGCCGCCTCGCGCACTGGGCGGAGGCGGACACGGCGACCCGCGGCCTGATCCTCTGGTACGGAACCGCCCTGGCGACGGGCGATGACGAGGCCGGGGCGATCAGGAAGGCGGCCGCCGAAGCCTGCCTGCTGGCGCACGATCCCGCGCTCGGTCTCGTGCCCTGGGGAGACGCCTTCGGCGGACCCCGCCTACTGGCCCGGGCGGACGCCGTGCCCGGCATGCTGTCGCTGCTCGCCGCGGCGGGACCTGGCGGAGCGGCGGCTGCGGCAGCCCACCTCCACCGGCACCTCGACCTCTGCCTGGGCGGACTTCCGGAGGGACAGTGGCCGGCACCGGCCTGGCAGTACACGCCGGGTGAGCAACGGGAGCAGTGGCAGCCGTTGGACGACCCGCCCGCCGGGTGGAGCCGCGGCAGGGCCTGGATGCTGCTCGCGGTCGCCGAAGCCCTGCTGCATCCCGAACTCTCGCTCCACCGGCCGGACCGGCTCGCGGCAGCCGCCGAACAGCTCCTGGCCCGTGGGGGATTCCTCATGGGCCCGCTCGTTCCGCCCGCCGAAGCGCACCGGCCCGACGGCCCGCTCGACACCTCGGCCGCCGCCATCACCGCAGTGGCCCTGATGAAACTCGCCAGGGTGCCCGGCCCGTGGGTGAACCACTGCTCCTACCGGGCCGTGGCGATACTGATCCGGTTGAGCGAGAGCCACCTCTACCACGAGGGGGCGACCGCCCCGGTGGGGAGACTCGTGGACGGCTGCTACGACGCGGGTAAGGGTCTTGCCGTACGGCACGAACTCATCTGGGGGACCTTCTTCCTGACGCTCGCGCTCGCCGCCCTGGACGGCTACGTCGACATCACCCGCGTGTAGCGGACGGTCCTTCGTAGCCGCGCAGGACCCGGCGGGCCACCGAGGTGATGTGTAGTTCGTCGGGTCCGTCGAGGATCCTGGCGGCACGGCCGCCGCGGAACAGCGCGGGCAGCGGTGTGTCCGGCCCGAGCCCTGCGGCGCCGTGGACCTGGATGGCGGAGTCCGTGACCTGCTGGAGCATCCGTGCGGCTGCGACCTTGGCGAGCCCGACCTCGACGTGGGCGTCCTGCCCGGCCTCGATCAGGGCCACTGCCTCGTGGACCAGGGGACGGGTGGTGCGCAGGGCGAGCAGGGCGTCGAAGACGTGCTGCTGGACCAGCTGGTGGTCGGAGAGCCGTCCTCGGGATCCGCTCCGGGTGGAGGCCCGCTCGCACATGAGGTCGAAGGCGCGCTGGGCCTGGCCGAGCCAGCGCAGGCAGCGGAGCGTCCGCCCCAACTGGAGGCGTTCCCCAGCGATGGTGAGCGCCTGGCCCGGCTCACCGACCAGGTGGTCGGCCGACACCGCAACCCGGTCGAGCTCGATCTCGTACTGGCCCGCCGCGCCGAACACCGGGAGCTCACGGACGACGCGGAAGCCGGGGGAGTCCGTCGGTACCAGAAGCAGCGACAGCCCCTCGCGGTCCCCGGGGGAGCCGGACGTGCGGGCGAGCACCGTGACCAGGTCGGCGGTCGCGGCTCCCGAGGTGAACCACTTGCGGCCGCTGACCGACCAGCTCCCGTCCGCCCGGCGTTCGGCCCGGGTCGCGGTCCGGAACGGGTCGGTGCCGGGCACATCGGGCTCGGTCATCGCGTAGCAGGTGCGGATCTCTCCGGCGACCAGGCGAGTCAGGTACTCCTCGCGGATCCGGTTCCCGCCGTGGCGCGCGAGCATGGTCACGTCGAGGAGCGGTGCCGAGCCGAGAGCCGCGGGTCCGTGATCGCTGCTGCCCTCAACCTCGGCCAGTGCGGCGTACGCCCCCAAGGGAAGCCCCCCGCCCCCGAGTTCCACCGGAAGCGGCAGTGCCCACAAGCCCTCCTTGCGGGCGCGGTCCCGCAGCTCGGCCTGGGCGGCCGCGGCCGGGCGCCCTCCCGCGTCCAGTGCCGGCTCGTACGGGATCACCTCGTCTCGGACGAACCGGGCGACTCGATCACGCAACTGGGGCACCTGCGCGTCAGGTTGGGCGGGCGCGGTGGCGTCTGCACCTGGATCCGTCACTGCTTTCCTCCAGATTTCCGGGAACTCATGGGAACGGTTGTCCGACTGTCTGTCCGTGGAACTGGTCGGGCGCGCATGCTCCCGGGTTCCCGGATTTGAAGAAACGTCCCGGCCCGGCCACCGCCGCGCCAGGAGAGGAGAGGCATGGCGTCACCAGCAACCACGCAGACGGTCCGGCCGCTCGACACACTGCGCTTCGACACCTCGGGGCCGCCGCAGATCACGAGCATCGTGGCGGACCGCCTCCGGCTGCTCGGCGCGCAGGGCGAGCCCGTCGGGCAGGACGACTCGGCCTCCGGAAGCATCGTGATCGCCGGTGCGGGAGTCGAGCCGGTCCACGCGACCACCGGCTGGGGCCACCCGGCGGCCGGCCTCGTTGACGAAGCCACCGTGCAGGCCGCCACCGGCGTCATGGCCGTCCACGGCCGACGGGACGGGGGCCCGCGCGGCCTGGCCGTCGACTACGCGGCCACCGCCACCGCCGTCCTCACCGTCCACGGACTGCTCGCCGCCCTGATCGGCTCGGCACGCGGCATCCAGCCGCGGCACGTCACCACGGGAGCGGACCGCGCCGGGCTTCTCGCAGTCTCCCAGTACCTCGCCGCTGCCGGAGCCGACGAGGGGGAGGCGGCCGACCTCGCGCCCGGCGGGCCGCCCTTCACCTCGGCCGAGGGCACCCTCTTCGAATTGGAGACCCTCGATCCCGGAGCCTGGGCCGCGTTCTGGAAGGCACTCGAAGCACCCGCCGACGCGATGCGGGCCGGCTGGCGGCCGTTCCAGTTCCGGTACGCCACCGCGTGCGCTCCCTTTCCGGTCGCCCTGCACACGGTGACACGTGCCCACTCCATGACCCGGATCCGGCAGGCCGCCGCGCTCTCCGGCGCCGAGGTGTGCGTCCTGCGCACCCTGGCCGAGCGGGCCGCTGAACACGACGGTGCCGCACCTTGGGCCCTGCGTCTGATGGAGCCCGGTGCCAAGACCGGCGAAGCGGCTCCGTCCTCCGAGCGTCCGCTGGCCGGGCTCACGGTGCTGGAGGCGGGTCGCCGCATCCAGGCCCCGCTCGCAGCCCACCTGCTGGGGCTGCTCGGAGCCGAGGTGATACGGATCGAGCCGCCGGGCGGGGACCCCTTGCGCGGCATGCCCCCGGCCTGCTCCGGCATCTCGGCCCGCTGGCTCGCCCTCAACCGGGGCAAAAAGGCGGTGGAGATCGACATCAAGGCCGAGGCCGACCGGCGCCGCCTGCGGGACATGGCCGCCGGAGCCGACGTCTTCCTGCACAACTGGGCCCCGGGCAAGGCGGCCGAACTCGGCCTCGACGCCGAGGACCTCGCCGCCGTCAACCCGGGCCTGGTGTACGCGTACACCAGCGGCTGGGCCGACCGTCTGCCCGACGCGCCCATGGGCACCGACTTCATGGTCCAGGCCCGCACCGGCGTCGGTGAAGCCGTACGCCCCGAAGGCGAACCGGCCGCCCCCTCCCTGCTGACCCTGCTCGACGTCCTGGGCGGACTGACCGGCGCCGAAGCCGTGCTCGCGGGGCTCCTGCTGCGGGAGCGCACCGGACACGGCGTACGCGTCGACTCCTCCCTGCTCGGAGCGGCCGACACCCTGACCGCACCCGCCCTGCGCCGCGCCGCCCGCGGCGAGAACCCGAGGCAGCCGGCGGGCTTCCGCCACCCGCTGCCCACGGCCGACGGCTGGGTCGCACCCGCCGACGCGTGCGCGATGGCAGCCGCCAGCTACGACCTGCGCGAACTCGCCACCCCGGACGCGCTGAACCTGCTGCGCGACCACGGCCTGCACGCCAGCGCCGTCACCACGGACCTGGCCGATCTCCACCACGATGCGCGCTTCGCCGGCGCGATCACCCGCGACGCGCACGGCGCCCCTGCCGTTCCCGACCCCTGGAGCTTCAGATGACCGTCGCCCTGCACGACCTGCTGCCCGTCGAGCTCCGCCGCTCCTGGGTGGTCGACGGCACCTGCCCGGACCTCGACCTCTACAGCCTGTTCCGGGCACGCCAGATCGCGAACCTGCACGCCACCGCCGTCATCGACGCCAAGGGCACACTCTGTTACACCGCCCTGGACCGCAAGGTGCGATGTCTGGCCGTCGGCCTGCGCAACCTGGGCATAGGCCCGGGCGACGTGGTCGGCGTACAGCTCCCCAACAACCGCAACGCGGTCATCGCCGACCTCGCCATCGCCGCCATCGGGGCGGTGGCCCTGCCCTTCCCCGTCGGCCGGGGCGTCCTGGAGGCCGAATGCCTGCTGCGGCGGGCCGAGGCAGTCGCCGTCATCGCCGCGACCGAACACCGCGGCTCCCAGCACGCCGCCGACCTGCTCACCCTGGCCCCTTCGCAGCCGGCGCTCCGGCACGTGATCGCCGCCGGCCCAGGAACGGCACCCGAAGGGACGGTCTCCTTCTCGCAGCTGCTGCGCTCGGACGCGACTGCCTTCACCCCCGCCCGGCCGGATCCCGACAGCGCGGCCCGCATCCTCGTCTCCTCCGGCTCCGAGGCCGAGCCGAAGATGATCGCCTACTCCCACAACGCCCTCGCCGGCGGGCGCGGCAACTTCCTCGCCTCCCTCATGCCGGACGGAACGCCCCCGCGCTGCCTCTTCCTCGTCCCCCTGGGCTCCGCCTTCGGCTCCAACGGCACCGCGGTCACCCTGGCCCGGCACGGCGGCACGCTCGTCCTGCTCGACCACTTCACCCCCGAAGCCGCCCTGGCGGCCGTACGGGAGCACGAGCCCACCCACATCCTCGGCGTGCCGACCATGATCCGCATGATGCTCGACCGACTCGACACCGACGCCGGGGTCCTGCCCACGCCCACCGCCCTCGTACTGGGCGGTGCACCGCTCGACGAGACGACCGCCAAGGACGCGGCCCGCGCCTTCGGCTGCCCCGTCGTCAACCTCTACGGCTCCGCCGACGGCGTCAACTGCCACACCGGCCTCGCCCACCAGGTCCCGCCCACCGACAGCACGGGCGTGGTCGCCGGCCACCCCGACCCGCGCGTCGCCGAGATCCGCATCGCCGACCCCGACACGCACACACCGCTGCCCGACGGCGCCATCGGAGAGATCATCTCGCGCGGGCCGATGACCCCGCTGTGCTACGTCGCCTCCCCGCAGCTCGACGCCCGCTACCGCACCCCCGACGGCTGGGTCCGCACCGGAGACCTCGGCTTCCTCGACGAGGAGGGCACCCTGCACGTGGTCGGCCGCCTCAAGGACATCGTGATCCGGGGCGGCGCCAACATCAGCCCCGCCGAGGTCGAACGGCAGCTGGCCGCCCACCCCTTGGTCCGCGACGTGGTGTGCGTGGGAGTCCCGGACGCGCTGATGGGCGAACGCCTCGCCGCCTGCATCGTGGCGCGCACGGCCCAGGTGCCCGTACTGGAGGAACTCGGTGCGTACCTGACCGCACGAGGCCTGGAGCAGCGCAAGCACCCCGAACGACTGCTGGTGGTGGCCGAACTGCCGCTGACTCCGGCGGGCAAGCCCGACCGGGCCGCCCTGCGGGAGCGCCTGTCCGAAGCGGGCGCGCTCGACCCCGTACGCCCGGCTCCGCTCGCGCAGGCGGGATGACACGTGGGCCCGGGCAGCGTGCTGCTGCCCGGGCCCATGAACACGGAGGACGGGGAGAGCACGGGAGCGTGCCCTCCCCGGCCTGCTACGCCGCCTGGCCCCGGCGTACGAGGCCGACGACGATGTCCACCACGAGGAACGCGAGCAGCGTCACGCCCAGTACCGGCAGGGCCCAGCCCAGCGCGGCCACCAGCGGCACGCCCACCACGAGGACGGGCAGCGGCAGGCTGCGCCACGTGCCACGGGAGGGAGCCTTGCCCATCGTGGCCTTGCGGTCCTCCCGGGTGGGCCGGCGCTGCCACCACATGCGGTAACCCCACAGCGTCACCAGGATCAGGCCAAGGGCGATGACGGCCAGGACGATCTGGTTGACGATGCCGAAGAGCACACCCATGTGGCCCTGTACGCCGAGCTTGCTGAGCTTGGCCAGCAGCGGGTAGTCCGCCCACCGGGTGTGGGAGGTGATCTCACCCTTGCTGTTGTCCACGGCGACCTGGTCGTAGTGGACCGGCCAGACGTTGTCCTTCTGTGCCACGACCCAGGCGCTGGAGGCGTTGGCAGGAGGCGCCACCTGGACCGTGCCGCCCAGCCCGGCCTTGCGGGCGGTAGCGAGCGCGGCGTCGAAAGCGGCCGGGTCAGGGTCTGCGGGCGTCTCGGCATCGCCGTGACCCTCGTGGCCGGCGTGCTCCCCGCCCTCTTCCTCGGCCGGCGGCTGGGCGCCGGGCAGCAGGGTGTCGAGCTCCGGGCCGTGCCCCTTGGCCGCGTCAAGCAGCTGGCCGAAGCGGTCGCCGGCGTAGTGGGACCAGGTCAGACCGGTGGCGCTCAGGAAGAACAGCCCGAGCGCGAGCCAGACGCCGGTCGCAGCGTGGAAGCTGCGGGTCCGCCGCACACCCCGGGCCCCGCGGTCGGGCAGCAGAACGCCCCGCGCGGACTTCGCGCGCTGGCCCCGGGCACGGCCGATCCACAGCACGAGCCCGCCCGCGACGATCACCCACAGCCAGCTCGCGGCGACCTCGGAGTAGAGGCGGCCGGTCTCACCCAGCTGCAGGTTCTTGTGGAGGTCGCCGAGCCAGGTCGTCAGCGGCGTCGATCCCCACGAGGTGGTGAGGTCGCCCTGCACCTTCGCGGTGTACGGGTCGACGAAGACCGTGCGCTGGTTCTCGCCCAGCTCGGGTACGGACAGCACCACGCGGGTGGTGTCCTCGGGCCCGGCCGGGGTGATGACGGAGGCGAGGCTGCCCTCCGGGTGCGCGGTCCGTGCGGCGGCGATCTGCTCTGCCAGCGGACGTACCTGGTCGCCGACCTGCGTGACGCGCAGCTGGTCGCCGTAGACGAGCTGGTCGAGCTGCGGGCAGAAGGTGTAGATCAGGCCGGTGAGCGCGGCGACGAGCAGGAACGGGGCGACGAAGACCCCGGCGTAGAAGTGCAGGCGGACCAGGAGCGCTCGTACGCCCTGCCAGGAGCGCCCGGCGGGCGCTACCTCCGCCGGCGAGGAAGGTCTCTGCTGCTCTTGATCGGTGGTTGAAGACATGCGTGTTCCCCAAGATGGGTACGCGCGGCCGTTCGGGCGGCGCGTACGGCGAAGCCGATAGGTGATGGGAGCCGCCGTGAGAGCGGCGGGTGTCGTGATCGCGTACGAGCGATCAGGCGGGAATCACCAGGGGAGGGCCTCGGCGGGGGCGGGAACGGGCGAGCAGGACGCCGAGGCGGACATGGCCGGGCGAGGGTGGCGGCGGCAGCCGGCGCTCGGTCGGTACGGGGACGGAGGAGGGGGCGGCAAAACGGAAACGAGGCAGGACCAGGGCAGCCAGGCGCCGCAGGATCCGCTCCCCGTAGACCAGGCACAGGGCGGTCCCGACCGTGGCCAGAGCGTGCGCCAGCGTCATCCCGGCGGTCATCGCATGCCCTGAGCCCGCGTCGGCCATCACTGCCATGTTCATGCCCGCATGTGCGCCCGATGCATGACCGGCCATCGAGTGGTGGTCGGTCATTCTGGCGTGCATCGCGGCCACGGCGGGCGAGGGGCTGCCGTCCGGCATCGACAGATGGTGGAAGGCCAGGTGCAGGGCGAACTGGGTCGCGCCCAGCACGAGGGTGGTCACGTCGAAGTGCCGGCGGCGGCCGCCGAAAAGGACCGTTCCCAGGACTGCCAGACCAGCGAACACCAGGCCGAGCGCACCCGGTCCGGGCAGCTGCCCACCGGCCGCCACGTGGCTGAACGCGCCCAGAGACAGGCACCCGGAAGCGCAGAGCAGACCCTTCGAAGTCCGCCTCAGCCAGCTGTCCGGTCCGTGCACCGGCACAACTTATCCAGCGCTTACCGGGCTGTCGGTGTCCAGCGCGCGGGGCCGTCGGCGGGCTCGGCGGAACGACGCGTCCCTGTTGAGCAGTCAGTGCACCAGCGGAAGAAGGAGGTTGTGTCGAAGGGTGTGCCTGCCGCGCGACTCTGGCGGGAGAGCGCGCCACGCCACCGTGGGCGGAATCACAGGACGAATCAAACCGGCACAAGGGGCATCCCGGGGCAGTGTGTGCACACTGCCCCGGGAAAGGAGCCGCACGGCGGCCGGCGTCGTCGGCCTCAGGAGGCCATGGCCTTCTTCAGCTCGGCCGCCGCGTTGCGGTAGACCGGCAGCAGGTCGAGGTCCTCGCCGGGGTAGTTGACGATCTTGACCTGCTTGGCACCGGAGTCGGGGAGCACGGTTCCGGTGGACATGTGGGCGTTGTCCAGGACGAGCGCGGGCTTCTTCGCGGAGAGCTCGGCGAGCTGCGCCGGGGTCACGGCCTCGGGCCCGTAGGTGCCGACGGGGGTGGCGCCGGCGAGCTTCGCGGCCCAGGCGGTGAAGACCTGGGTGACGACGGAGGGGCTCTTGCCGCCGGGCCAGGCTGCCTGGACGTCCTTGTTCAGCTTCGCGTACTCGGTGTCGAAGCCGGACTTCCACTTCGTCGCGGCGTCCGCCGTGCCGAAGAGGGCGCCCAGCTTGTCGACTTCGGCCTTGACCTTGTCGGGGTCGTTGTCGAGGTTCACCTCGACCAGTTTCGCCTTCGACCCCGCGGCCTCCTTGATCTTCGCCGCGTACGGCTCGAACGGCGCGTACAGCACGAAGTCGGCCTTGGCCACGGCGGCGAGGTCGGAGGGCTTCGGGTCGTAGTCGGGGGCGTGGTGCACGGACTGCGGGACGATGACCTTGACGTCCTCGGCACCGGCGGCCTTGGCGAAGGCGCCTTCCCAGGTGGTGGTCACGACCACCACGGGCTTGTCCTTCTTCGCCTCGCTGCCGCTCTTGGCCGGCGCGGCGTCGGAAGCGCCCTCGGACGCCTTGTCGCTGCCGCACGCCGCGGTCAGGAGGAGTGCCGCGCTCAGTGCGACGAGGGCAGGGATACGGACGCGGGTGCGCGCCATGAGCTGATTCTCCGTTCGGGTATGAAATGCACGGCGAGGACGAGGGCCCCCGCCGTCAGGACGAGGACCGGGCCCGGTGGCCAGTCCAGCCACAGGGCCAGAAGGAACCCCGTCAGGTTGACGACGACTCCGATGCCGATGGCCCAGAGGGTGATCGACTTCAGTGAGCTGCCCAGGCGGCGGGCCGCGAGCGCGGGCAGCAGGGTCAGTGCGTCGACGAGCAGCGCGCCGGTGAGCTTGATCGCCCCGGCGACCGCGATCGCGACCAGGATGAGGAGGGCCGCGGTCAGCGCCCGTACGGGTACGCCCGAGCACTGTGCGAGCTCGCGGTCGTAGAGCAGGAGGCCGATCTCGCGGCGCCGCCACCAGAACAGGCCCGGTACGGCGGCGGCGAGCACGCCGAGGACGATCAGGTCCGGCGTGCCCACGGACAGGATCGATCCCCAGAGCAGCGCGAACGCACCGGAGGCGTTGACCCCCGAGACCGCCATGAGGAGCAGCGCGGCGGCGATCGCCAGGCTCATCAGCAGGCCCATCGCACCGGACAGCCCGTCCGGAGTGCGGGCGAGCGGGGCCACGCCCGCACCGGCGAGGGCGCACGCGACGAGCGCGCACAGCATGGGGTCGAGTCCGGTCAGCAGGCCGACCGCGATGCCGAGCAGGGCGACGTGCATCATCGCGAACCGCACCGGCATGATGTCCAGCCCGACGATGACCACGCCGATCACGGGCAGCCCGACCGCCGCGAGCAGCAGGGCGATTCCGGCCCGCTGGACGGGTACGAGCTGCAGGAGGGCGCCGAGGTCGGCGGTGGCGAGGTTCACCGGACCTCCCGCAGCCGGCCCGCCGCCATCTCCAGTACGCGGTCGCAGCGCTCCGCCAGGGTCCGGTCGTGGGTCACCACGACCAGCGTCACCGGAAGAGAGGTGAGGACGTCCGCAGCTTCCTCCTGCCCGTCGAAGTCGAGGGCCGCGGTCGGCTCGTCCGCCAGCAGCACCTGGGCCCCGGCGGCGACGCAACCGATCGCCCGGGCCAGGTACATGCGTTGCAACTGGCCGCCCGAAAGGGTGTGCAGGGGCCGCTCGGTCAGCCGTGCGACTCCGAGTCGGTCCGCCGCCTCGGCGGCGTCCTCGGGAGCGGTGCTGCTGGCCAGCAGCTCGGATCCGAGCAGCGGGAACCGGCCCGCTGCCGGCTTCTGCGGGATCCAGGCGCAGGCCCTGCGCCGCCAGGCCCACTCCGCCGGAGAGCCGGTGCCCCGTCCGCCGACCGTGATCGAGCCCGTCACCTGCCGGTGGAGACCGAGCACGGCGCGCAGGAGCGTGGTCTTGCCCGAGCCGTTGGTCCCGGTCAGCGCCACGCGCTCGCCGGCCGCGATCTCCAGATCGACATCGGCGACCGCCGCGACCCGACCGTGCCGGCAGGCCACTTGGCGCATGCGTACGTCCAGCCCGCCCATCCCACCTACCTCAATCCTTGCGTAATGACGGGGCTCGGGAGGGTGCCCGACGACCGTCGCCCACGCCGCAGTAGTCGGACAGCGGAGTCTCCGAGTTCCCGCAGGCCGGCAATCGGTCGGCGATTCTTCTCCACCGGGGTCAGGGAGCGTCGGAGACGCCGTATCCCGCCTCGGCGATCGCCTCACGGATCAGACCGTCATCGAGGGGCGCGCCTCCCACCGTGACGGCGTTCGCGCCCAAGTCCACGACGACGCGACTCACTCCGGGCACCGCGGACACCTCCTTCGTGATGTGGTCGGCACAGTGGCCGCAGGTCATGCCGGTCACCTGGTACTTCTGCTCCGTCATTGCGTCACTTCCTGGTGCGGTGGCGATGGCCGGACGCCGTGGTCCGGTGGGCTCTCTCACGTAGTCGTACCGAGACCCGTTCTGGTTTCCGTCACTTCCCGCCCAGCGGAAGCAGAGGAAGCACACGCGACTCGATCCGTGCTCCCGAACCGCCTCGGCCTGGGGCTTGCGGCCGATACCGAACGGGCATTCCCCTGATGTCCGGGGTCGCGGAAGCCGTTCTGCGGGCGGACGCGTAGGGAGAGAGGCGCACGCAATGACCGACATCAGTTCTCTGCAGCCCGTGGCGACGTTCTGCGGCAACTGCGACTGCGGATGCCCGCAGCTGTTCATCGACGAGACAGCCCCGGCCGACCGCAGGGTCGTGATCACCGACGACTTCGGCCAGCGGGTGCAGATGAGCGCCGATCAGTTCGGCTCCCTCATCGAGGACGCCAAGGCGGGCAAGCTGGACTCCGTCGCCGTGGCGTGAACCTCGGGTGCAGGCCGGGCAGCCCAGTTCAGCTGCCGGGCCGCACCACGAACGCCACCGCGTCCACCGCACCGCTGTGCCGGAAGTGCAGGACGAAGGGGACGGCGTCCCCCTCCTTCCACCGGCCCTTCACCGTCGCCATCACATCCACCGTGCCCGGCGTCATGGTCAGGCGGCTGCCCGCCGGGATGTTCACGGTCGGTGCCATGCCCATGGTGTCGGCGCCGTCACCGCCCGGCTCGTGTCGGCTGAGCATCACGTCCTGGAGCGCCGGAGAGGTCACGGACACCAGTTGGTCGTCCGCGCCGCCGGTGTTGGTGATCGCGAAGAAGGCGGCGGTCCGCTCCTTGCCGGCGTAGGGCAGGAACACCCGCCCGACGCCGACTTCGACGCGGGCCGGAGTGCCGGCCGCACCCACCCGGGTCCATGCCGTGAGACCGACCAGGGCCGTCAGACAGGCCACCACGGGAACGAGTGCGGCGAGCAGCCCGTCACGCACGCGCCGGTCCGCAGCCGTGGACCGGAGGGAGCCGGTCATCGCCGGGAGGCCTTTCCGGCGGAAGTCACGGGGCGCGTGGGCGTGGGCTGCCAGGTGCGCAGGCGCAGGCTGTTGGCCACGACGAGGAGTGAGCTGGCGGACATCGCGGCCGCGGCCACCATCGGGTTGAGCCACCCCACGGCCGCCAGTGGCACGGTCACCACGTTGTAGCCGAAAGCCCAGACCAGGTTGAGGCGGATCGTCGCCAGCGTGCGCCGGGCGAGGCGGACGGCGTCGGCGACCGCCTCGATGTCACCCCGTACGAGCGTCACGTCGGCGGCGCCGATCGCCACGTCGGTGCCGCTCCCCATCGCGATCCCGAGGTCGGCCCGGGCCAGCGCGGCGGCGTCGTTCACCCCGTCACCGATGACTGCCACCCGGTGCCCCTCCTCCTTCAACCGCGTCACCAGGGCCGCCTTGTCTTCCGGAGTGCAGCGGGCGTGTACCTCGGTGATGCCGAGTTCCGCCGCGACCACCCGGGCCGTGGAGTCACGGTCACCGGTCGCGAGCACCGGCGTCACGCCCAGCCGTCGCAGCCGGTCCACGGCCCGGTAGCTTCCCGGCCGCAGGACGTCCCCGAGGGCGATCAGCTCCTCGGCGCGCCCGTCCACCCGGACCAGTACGGGCGTGTGCGCCGATGCCTCCGCCTCGGCAAGTGCTCGTGCCAGGGACGGGGGCAGGCCCTCGCCGGGGGTGAGCACCTCGACCCTCCGTCCCTCCACGACGCCCTCGACGCCTGATCCGGGCGTGGCCAGGAATCCGGTGACCTCGGGCAGCGGTCGCTCGGGGAGGGCCCGCTGGGCGTACGAGGCGACGGCGCGGCCCAGGGGATGCTCCGATCCGGTCTCCACGGCTCCGGCCAGCCGCAGCACCGCCTCGCGGCCCATCCCGCCGGTGACGTTTGTGACCTGGACGACGCTCATGTGCCCGGTGGTCAGCGTGCCGGTCTTGTCGAGGAGGATCGTGTCGACGTGGCGCAGGGCCTCCAGCGCCTGAGGCCCGCTGACCAGCACCCCGAGCTGCGCGCCCCGCCCGGTCGCAGCCAGCAGCGCGGTGGGGGTCGCCAGGCCCAGGGCGCACGGGCAGGCGACGACGAGGATCGCGACCGAGGCGGTGACGGCGGCCTGGGGATCGACACCCGCGCCGAGCCAGAAGCCGAGCACCGTGACAGCCAGGGCCAGGACCACGGGGACGAAGACTCCCGCGACCCGGTCGGCGAGGCGCTGGGCCCGGGCCTTGCCCGTCTGGGCGTCGGTGACCATGCGGGTGATCCGCGAGAGCCGGGTGTCCGCACCGACCGCCGTGGCCCGTACGAGGAGCAGTCCGCCGGCATTGACCGCGCCGCCTACCACCTCCTGGCCGGGACCTACCTCCACGGGATCGCTCTCCCCGGTCACCAGGGACAGGTCGAGGGCGGAGTTTCCGGAGGCCACCACGCCGTCGGTGGCGACGCGCTCACCGGGCCGCACGAGGAACTCCGTTCCCGGCCGGAGGTCTTCCACGGGAACCAGGCGCTCTCTCCCGTCCTCCCGCACGGTGACTTCCTTGACGGCGAGGCCGGCCAACGACCGCAGCGCGGTACCGGTGCCTCGCCGGGCGCGAGCCTCCAGATGGCGGCCGGCCAGCACGAACAGCGGCACTCCGACGGCGGCTTCGAGGTAGACGTGCGCCACCCCCTCGCCCGCTGACGGCAGGAGCGTGAACGGCATCCGCATGTCCGGGTCACCGGCGCCGCCGAGGAACAGGGCGTACAGCGACCACGCGAAGGAGGCGAGGACGCCGAGGGAGACCAGTGTGTCCATGGTGGCCGTCGAGTGCCGCAGCCCGCGGGCCGCCCGCAGGTGGAACGGCCAGGCGCTCCATACGACGACCGGCGCGGCGAGCACGAGGCACAGCCACTGCCAGTTGCGGAACTGCAGGGCGGGCACCATCGACAGCACCAGGACCGGGGCACACAGCAGCGCAGTGATCACGAGCCGTTCGCGCTCCTGGCGGGCACCGTCTGCGGGTGACTCGGCCGTCGGGGACTTCACGGGCACGGCGGCCGGTGGGGGCGGCAGCTCGGCGGTGTATCCGGCCCGTTCCACGGCCGCGACCAGGTCCTGGGTGGTCACGGCCGGCGGGTGGCTGATCCGCGCCTTCCCGGTGGCGAGGTTGACGGTCGCGCTCACCCCGTCGAGCCGGGACAACCGCTTCTCCACCCGGTTCACGCACGCTGCGCACGTCATGCCGCCGACGATCAGGTCGGTCGTCGTCGCCCCGGCGACGACGACCGACCTGATCGTCGGCGGCATGACGTGCGCAGCGTGCGTGAACCGGG
>NZ_RPRY01000132.1 GCF_003949795.1 Streptomyces sp. WAC06614 | reverse complement strand
CTCCCTGGCCCCCGCCCTCGCCCTGCCCGGCTTCGGCATGGCGGCGTCCCGGATCCCGCGCCGCTAGAACTCCTCCCCGGTGTGCGGCAGCAGCGGCGTGTGCAGGGCCGCGTCCAGGGCGGCCGCCGCACCCGGGCGGTGCTCCCGGACCAGCCCGGCCGCCACCAGGTCCGCGACCCGGGTCCCGCCCAGGTAGCAGGCGGCCAGGTCCCGGACCTCGAACGTCAGGTCCAGCTCGTCGCCGGCGGCGCCCGGGCACGGCCGGTACGTCGCCCCGCCCGGGCCCGCCTTCAGCCGGAACAGGCCCGCGTTGGCCGGGAGATGGGCGTCGTGGACGCGGAGCACCAGCTCGACGGGGGCCGCCCAGGACCGGGCGGTCAGGGCGGCGCCGACGTCGGCCAGCCGTAGCCACAGGGCCGGAGCGGCCGAGGTGACCCTGACCTGGTCGCGGTCGGCCGCGAAGTGCAGCAGCGGGTCGTCGGCGGGGCGACCCCACGCCACCACCTTGCCCGTCAGGTCCAGCGAGGCGACGCAGGCCCACAGCGCGGCGGCCACGGCCGGGGTGGCGGCCTCCAGTTCGTCGACGCGGACCAGGCCCGGGGTCGGCGGGTGCGTGCCGTCGTCTCCGTGCTTGGTGCGGTAGAGCACGTACCCGGCGACCGGGCCGCCGGGCTCGCCCTGGACGATGACGCGGGGCGGGCCCCACTCCTCGTCCTCCTCGTCCTGCTCCCGCAGCCACACCTCGGCCCAGCGCCACGCGTCGCGGGCCGGGCGGCCGGCCCGGGCGGCGCGGGTGGCCTCGTGGAACGGGCCGAGCAGGGCGGGGACGTCGGCCGGTGCGACCAGCCGCAGCGGGCGCTCGTCGGGGGTCAGGCGCAGGGCGAGCGGGCGGGTGGAGTCGATCTCGACGGTGACGCCCTGGGTGGCGGCGCCGAAGCCGAAGCGGCCGTAGATGGCGGCCTCGGAGGCCCACAGTGCGGCGACGGGGCTGCCGGCCTCCGTGCTCCGGCGCAGTTGCCCGGCCATCAGCGCGCTGAGCACCCCGCGCCGGCGGTGGGTGGGGGCGACCGCCACGAAGGTGATCCCGGGGCAGGGCAGGTCCGCCCCGGGCACCGAGAGCCGGAAGTCGTGCGCGGCCATGAAGCCGACCAGTTCGGTGCCGTCGTAGGCGCCGAGCCGGGCGCAGCCGGTGAGCACCGCGCGGTGGTGCGCGCGCAGTTCCTCCCCGGGGCGGTCGTGGAAGGCCAGATAGGCGAGTTCCTGTGCACGGTCGAGGTCGGCCTCGGGTACCTCACGGATGTCGATGTCCACCATGATCGGGACCCTAGTCCGTCCGCACGGGCGACGTCGGCCGGTATGGCCCGAATACGCCGCACTGCCCCGGTCCGGTGCGGTCCGGGGCAGTGCGGTGGGATCCGGTGCGGTGCGGTGGGATCCGGTGCGGTGCGGGCTACCGGGCCGGGCCGCTCCAGCCCGCCGGGACATGGCCCAGGCGGACGCGCTGCGGGTGGTCCCCCACGGGGACCGAGACCCGCTTGGTGCCGGTGGCGAAGTCGATGGCCGTGACCCGGTCGGCACCGCTCTCGGAGATGACGCACGCGGTGCCGTCGCCGTTGACGGTCGCCCAGTACGGCTTGACGGCCGGCACCAGCGGGCCCTCGGTGAGGGTGGCGCGGTCCACGACGGTGGCGTAGTCGTCCATCGTTCCGGCGATGCACAGCCGGGTGCCGTCCGGGCTCATGGACATGCCGTGGTGGCGGGAGTCGTTGACCCAGGTGGTGCGGTCGGAGGAGGTGGCCGGATTCTGCGGAAGGGTCTTGATCCGGGTGACCCGGTCGCTGGCCACGTCGTACTCGACGAAGCCGTTGAAGAACGACACCTGGAAGTAGAGCGTGGACTCGTCCGGGGTGAAGGCGTTGGGGCGGACGGAGTCGGAGAGGTCGGAGCGGCCGGCGGCGTCGAGGCGTTGGCGCATGTCGATGACGCGGACGGTACGGAAGGTCTGCGCGTCCACCACCGTGATCTTCCGGTCGCCCTTCGTCCAGTCCAACCAGGGCGCGTCCAGGGCGGTGTTGACCTCGCCGATGGAGCTGTTCCACAGGTACCGGCCGTCGCGGGAGAAGGTGTTCTCGTGCGGCTTGTCACCGGTGGTGAAGGAGCCGACCTGGGCGCCGGTGGTGATGTCGAGGACGTGGACGGTGTTGGAGGTGGACGCCGAGACGGCGACGCGGCGCCCGTCCGGCGAGACGGCCATGTGGTCGGCGCGGTGACCCGACACGGGGAAGCGCCAGTTGATGCGGCCGGTGCGCAGGTCGAGGGAGACCACGTCGGCGAAGCTGGGGCGGGAGGCGACGACGGCCGATCCGTCGGGGGTGGTGTACATGTCGTCGACGAACTGGTCGTGGCCCTCGCCGGCGGTGGTGCGGATCCCGAGGAAGTAGGCGAGCTTGACGGGGTCGAGGTAGATCTCGCGCAGCCGTTCCGCCTTGTCCGGGACGATGTCGATGCGGCCGATGCGGGCCATGTCTCCGGTGGAGGCGAGGACGTCGGCGGTGCCCTCCCAGTTGTTGCCGACGAAGAGGACCTCGCGCAGGGGCCCGTCGGCCGGACCCCCCGCGGGGGCGGCCCCGGCGCCCGCCGCGGGCGCGAGGGCGGCCAGCAGTCCGGCGGCGGCGACCAGGGACACCGTACGGAGGCGTCGTAAAGCTCCTGACATCGGGTCAGCTCCTTCCCGTTACCGCCGGGTAAGCTAGGGCCGATGCCCGAAGGGCGCAACCCCCGCGACGGGGGTTGCGCCCTTCACTCGTCACCCGGTACCTGCGCGGTACCTGCGGCCCGGAGCTCTCAGGCCACGACGCCGATCCGGCCCGCCACGGCCTCGGTGCCGTCGTGGTGGATCGGGATGTGCGCGCCGGTGAGGGCGGCTCCGCTGCCGCCGCGGCGGTTCGCCACGATCTCGGCGGCGATGGACAGGGCCGTCTCCTCCGGGGAGCGGGCGCCGAGGTCCAGGCCGATCGGGGAGCGCAGGCGGGCGATCTCCAGCTCGGTGACGCCGACCTCGCGCAGCCGGCGGTTGCGGTCGTCGTGGGTACGGCGGGAGCCCATCGCGCCGACGTAGGCGACGGGAAGCCTCAGGGCCAGCTGGAGCAGCGGCACGTCGAACTTGGCGTCGTGGGTGAGCACGCACAGGACCGTACGGCCGTCCAGCCCGCCCTCGTCGGCTGTGGCGGCCAGGTAGCGGTGGGGCCAGTCCACGACGATCTCGTCCGCATCGGGGAAACGGTTCTTCGTGGCGAACACGGGCCGGGCGTCACAGACGGTGACGTGGTAGCCGAGGAACTTGCCGATCCGCACCAGGGCCGAGGCGAAGTCGATCGCCCCGAAGACGATCATCCGCGGCGGCGGCACGCTCGACTCGACCAGGATCCGCAGCGGCTCGCCGCACAGCCGGCCGTCGGCGCCGATCTCCAGGACCCCGGTCCGGCCGGCGTCCAGCATGGCCCGGGCCTCCTCGGCGACGGTCCGGTCCAGCTCGGGGTGGCCGCCGAGGCCGCCCTCGTGGGCGCCCTCGGTCCGCACCAGCACGGCGCGGCCCTTCAGCTCGGCCGGGCCCTCGGCGACCCGGGCCACGGCGGCCGCCCGGCCGTCGGCCGCGGCGGCCAGCGCGGCGGCGAACACCGGGCGGTGCGGATCCTGGGCCCGCACCGGGGTGACCAGGATCTCGATGGTTCCGCCGCAGGTCAGGCCCACGGCGAAGGCGTCGTCGTCGCTGTAGCCGAAGCTCTCGCGGACGGTCTCGCCGTCCTCCAGGGCCTGCCGGCACAGCTCGTACACCGCCCCCTCCACACATCCGCCGGAGACCGAGCCGATCGCGGTTCCCTCGCCGTCGACGGCGAGGGCCGCACCGGGCTGCCGGGGTGCGCTGCCGCCGGTCGACACCACGGTGGCGACGGCGAAGTCACGTCCCTGCTCGACCCACCGGTTCAGCTCTGCGGCGATGTCCAGCATTACGGCCTCCTGACGAGGTTCGGTTCCAGTATCGGATGCGTGGAGGGGCGGTGCCCGTGCACTGACGTGTCAGTGGACGCCGAGCCAGCCCTCGATCGGGTTGAGTGCATAGAACACCAGGAAGATCGCGAACAGGCCCCACATGAAGGCTCCGATTTCCCGGGCCTTGCCCTGCGCGACCTTGATCGCGACGTGGGAGATCACACCGGCGGCGACGCCGGCCGTGATCTGGTACGTGAAGGGCATGATCACGACGGTCAGGAAGACCGGGATCGCGGTGGCCGTGTCGGACCAGTCCACGTGGCGGGCGTTCTGCATCATCATCGCGCCGATGACGACCAGGGCGGCGGCGGCGACCTCACCGGGGACGATCTGGGTGATCGGGGTGAAGAAGATGCACGCGGCGAAGAACAGACCGGTCACCACGGAGGCCAGACCCGTACGGGCGCCCTCGCCGACACCGGTGGCGGACTCGACGAACACGGTCTGGCCGGAGCCGCCCGCGATACCGCCGATGGCGCCGCCGGCACCGTCGATGAACAGGGCCTTGGACAGACCGGGCATGCGGCCCTTGTCGTCCGCGAGCTTGGCCTCGGTGCCGACGCCGATGATGGTGGCCATCGCGTCGAAGAAGCCGGCCAGCACCAGGGTGAAGACGATCATGGCGACGGTCATCGCGCCGACCTCGCCCCAGCCGCCGAACTCGACCTGGCCGAAGAGCGAGAAGTCGGGCATGGAGACCGCGGAACCGTTGAGCTCCGGAGCACCGCCGGCCCACGCCTTGGGGTCGATGTCGGCGACGGCGTTGAGGATCGCGGCGAGCACGGTGCCGACCACGATGCCGATCAGGATGGCGCCGGGGATCTTGCGGGCCTGCAGCATGAAGATGAGCAGCAGCGTCACGGCGAAGAGCAGGACCGGCCAGCCGGCGAGCTCACCCGTCGGGCCGAGGGTGACGGGGCCGCCACCGGGCGCGGGGTTCTCGTGCACGAATCCGGCCTTCACCAGGCCGATCAGGGCGACGAACATGCCGATGCCCATGGTGATCGCGTGCTTGAGCGCCAGCGGGATGGCGTTCATGATCAGCTCGCGGAGGCCGGTGACGACCAGGAGACAGATCACGGCTCCGTAGAGCACGCACATGCCCATGGCCTGCGGCCAGGTCATCTCGGGGGCGACCTGCGAGGCCAGCACACCGGAGACCGACAGGCCGGCGGCGAGGGCGAGGGGCACCTTGCCCACGAAGCCCATGAGGAGGGTGGTGACGGCGGCGGCGAAGGCGGTCGCCGTGATGAGCGCCTTCTGGCTCATCGTGTCGCCCGCGGCGTCCTTGCCCGAGAGGATCAAGGGGTTGAGCAGGAGGATGTACGCCATCGCCATGAAGGTCGTGATACCGCCACGAACCTCGTTGCCGACGCTGGATCCTCTGTGGGTGATGTGAAAGTACCGGTCGAGCCAGGACCGTCCGGCGGGCGTGCGCGAGCCGGAGCCCGCATCTTCCGCGGTGGTCTTGGGCTCCACTGACGACTGGGTCATGGTGCCTAACTCCCAAGGTTCAAAGGGGCACCCGCAGTGAGAAAGGGGATTGCGGGATTTGGGATGGAACGTTGGCTGCACGACCCGGGGTGACGGCCCGAGCTGTGTTGACTGCTGGGGTGCTGCAGGTGGTACGTGACTGCTGGGGGTGGAGCAGGTGAAGCGGTCCGCGAGCGGTGCGGCACTTCATGACTCCGGGCGGTGTTCCGCCGGAAGTGTGACGTTCCCTGTCGTCGCACCGCCCGGAGAGCCTGGGGTCCGGGGGCCGGCCGTGGCGCGGCCCCCGGAGGACGGACCGTCCTAGAGGGTGCCGGTGAGGGCCTCGGGGCGGATCGGCGTCTTGTTGAGCTCCAGACCGGTCGCCTGCCGGATCGCCGCGAGGACGGCCGGGGTGGACGACAGGGTCGGGGCCTCACCGAGACCGCGCAGGCCGTAGGGCGCGTTCGGGTCGGCGAGCTCCAGGTAGTCGACCGGGATGGTCGGGGTGTCGAGGATCGTCGGGATCAGGTAGTCCGTGAAGGAGGGGTTGCGCACCTTCGCGGTCTTCGGGTCCACGATGATCTCTTCCATCACCGCGACGCCGAGGCCCTGGGTGGTACCGCCCTGGATCTGGCCGACGACGGACAGCGGGTTGAGGGCCTTGCCGACGTCCTGGGCGCAGGACAGCTCGACGACCTTGACCAGGCCGAGCTCGGTGTCCACCTCGACCACCGCGCGGTGGGCGGCGAAGGTGTACTGCACGTGACCGTCGCCCTGGCCGGTGACCAGGTCGAACGCGACGGTCGGCCGGTGACGGAACTCCAGCTCGATGTCGATGGCGTCCTCGCCCTCGAGCAGCTCGGCGATGTCCGCGAGGACCTCGCCGCCGTCGGTGACGACCTTGCCGCCTTCGAGCAGCAGCTCGGCGGTGGCCCACGCCGGGTGGTACGAGCCGCATCTGCGGCGGCCGATCTCCAGGACCTTCTCGCGCACGGCCTCACAGGTGTTCTTCACGGCGCCACCGGTCATGTACGTCTGCCGGGAGGCGGACGTGGAACCGGCGGAGCCGACCTGGGTGTCGGCCGGGTGGATGGTCACGTTGGTGACGCCCAGCTCGGTACGGGCGATCTGCGCGTGGACGGTGACACCGCCCTGGCCGACCTCCGCCATGGCCGTGTGGACCATCGCGACGGCCTCGCCGCCGATGACCTCCAGGCGTACGCGGGCGGTGGAGTAGTCGTCGAAGCCCTCGGAGAAGCCGACGTTCTTGATGCCGACCGCGTAGCCGACGCCGCGGACGACGCCCTCGCCGTGGGTGGTGTTCGACAGGCCGCCGGGCAGCGCACGGACGTCCGCGCCCTCGCCGGCCGTCTCCCACTGGCGCTCCGGCGGCAGCGGGCGGGCCTTGACCCGGCGCAGCAGCTCGGCGACCGGGGCGGGCGAGTCCACGACCTGGCCGGTGGGCATGATCGTGCCCTGCTCCATGGCGTTGAGCTGGCGGAACTCGACCGGGTCCATGCCCAGCTTCGCCGCGAGCTTGTCCATCTGGGCCTCGTACGCGAAGCAGGCCTGGACGGCGCCGAAGCCGCGCATGGCGCCGCAGGGCGGGTTGTTCGTGTAGAGGGCGATGGCCTCGATGTCCACGTCGTCGACCACGTACGGGCCGACCGAGAGCGAGGAGGCGTTGCCGACGACCGCCGGGGAGGCCGACGCGTAGGCGCCGCCGTCCAGGACGATCTTGCACTTCATGTGCGTGAGCTTGCCGTCCTTGGTGGCGCCGTGCTCGTAGTAGAGCTTCGCCGGGTGGCGGTGCACGTGGCCGAAGAAGGACTCGAACCGGTTGTAGACGATCTTGACCGGCTTGTTGGTCGCGAGGGCCAGCAGGCAGGCGTGGATCTGCATCGAGATGTCCTCGCGACCGCCGAAGGCACCGCCGACGCCGGAGAGCGTCATGCGCACCTTCTCCTCGGGCAGGCCGAGGACGGGGGCGATCTGCTTGAGGTCCGAGTGCAGCCACTGGGTGGCGACGTAGAGGTCGACACCGCCGTCCTCGGAGGGCACGGCGAGGCCGGACTCCGGGCCGAGGAAGGCCTGGTCCTGCATGCCGAAGGTGTACTCGCCCTCGACGATCACGTCGGCGCGCTTGCGCGCTTCTTCCACGTTGCCGCGGATGATCGGCTGGCGGTGCACGATGTTGGGGTGCGGGACGTGACCGGCGTGGTGGTCGTCGCGGCCCTCGTGGATCAGCGGGGCGTCGGGGGCGAGGGCGGAGGCCTCGTCGGTGACGACCGGCAGCTCCCGGTAGTCGATCTTGATCTTGGCGGCCGCGCGGCGGGCGGTCTCGGGGTGGTCGGCGGCCACGAGGGCGACCGGCTCACCGTGGTGGCGTACCCGGCCGTTGGCCAGGACCGGGGTGTCCTGGATCTCCAGGCCGTAGTTCTTCATCTCGGCCGGCAGGTCGTCGTACGTGAGGACCGAGTAGACGCCCGGCATGGCCAGCGCCTCGGAGATGTCGATGGAGGCGATCTCGGCGTGGGCGACCGTGCTGCGCAGGGTCTGGCCCCAGAGCATGTCCTCGTGCCACATGTCCGAGGAGTACGCGAACTCGCCGGTGACCTTGAGGGTGCCGTCGGGACGGAGCGTGGACTCGCCGATGCCGCCCTGGTTGTGCTTCTGGGAGACGTTGGTCGGCGTACCGGAGGGCGCGGTGCGGGTGTTGGCCATGATCAGACCGCCTCTCCCTGGCGGGCGGCCGCCAGGCGGACCGCGTCGAGGATCTTCTCGTAACCCGTGCAACGGCAGAGGTTGCCGGAGAGGGCCTCACGGATGTCCTGGTCGGACGGGGACGCGTTGCTCTCCAGCAGCGCGTCGGCCTGGACCAGCAGACCCGGGGTGCAGAAGCCGCACTGCACCGCGCCGGCGTCGATGAACGCCTGCTGGATCGGGGAGAGCTCCACGCCCTCGCCGGTCTGGGAGTCGGTGCCCTTGGCCGTCCACTGCTTGGCCTCGTCGGTGGAGACGCCGCCCTTCCGGGCGCCGCCGCACGCGCCGGTGCCGCAGGCGTGGCCGTGCTCCTCGCGCTGCTTGGCGAAGTCGGCCAGACCCTCGACGGTCACCACGTCGCGACCCTCGGCCTGGCCGGCGGCGACCAGACAGGAACACACCGGGACGCCGTCCAGCCGGACGGTGCAGGAGCCGCACTCGCCCTGCTCGCAGGCGTTCTTGGAACCGGGCAGGCCCAGGCGCTCACGCAGGACGTACAGCAGGGACTCGCCCTCCCAGACGTCGTCCGCCTGCTGCGGCCGGCCGTTGACGGTGAAATTGACGCGCATGGTTACGCAGCCCCTTCGAGCGGGCGGCCGTTGGTGCCGCGGTACTGCTCCCACGTCCAGACCAGCTGGCGGCGAGCGAGGATGCCGATCGCGTGCCGGCGGTACTTCGCCGTGCCGCGGACGTCGTCGATCGGGTTGCAGGACGCGGAGGCGAGCTCCCCGAACTGCTTGGCGATCGACGGGGTGATGACCTTGCCGGACTCCCAGAAGCCGCCCTCGTCGAGCGCGGCGTTCAGGAAGTCCTCGGCGGCCTTCGCCCGGATCGGGGTCGGGGCGGCCGAGGCGATGCCGGTGCGCACGGTGCGGGTGTCGGCGTGCAGCGCGAGACCGAAGCCGCAGACCGCGATGACCATGGCGTTGCGGGTACCGACCTTGGAGTACTGCTGCGGGCCGGTGGCGTTCTTGACGTGGACCGTCTTGATCAGCTCGTCCGCGGCGAGCGCGTTGCGCTTGACCCCGGTGTAGAACTCGTCGATGGGGATCATGCGGGTGCCGCGGACCGACTCGACCTCGACCTCGGCGCCGGCGGCCAGCAGCGCGGGGTGGGAGTCACCGGCGGGCGAGGCGCAGCCGAGGTTGCCACCGACGCCGCCGCGGTTGCGGATCTGCGGGGACGCGACCGTGTGCGAGGCGAGCGCGAGCCCCGGCAGCGTGCCGCGGAGGTTCTCGATGATCTGGGTGTACGGGACGGAGGCGCCGACACGCGTGACCTCCTCGCCGACCTCCCACTCCCGCAGCAGCTCGATGCGGCCCAGGTCCAGGAGGTATTCCGGACGGCGGTGGTCGAAATTGATCTCGACCATGATGTCGGTGCCACCCGCAATCGGCACAGCTGTGGGGTGCTCGGCCTTGGCTGCGAGCGCCTCCTCCCAGCTGGCGGGGCGAAGGAAGTCCATGTGCGGCTCTCTTCTACTTAATCGGGTCGTTCACTTCAAGCCAGGAGGCCGAAGGGCCCTCGACTGGTCGTTCACGTGCTGTTAACGCGGTGTGGAGCCAGTACACAAGGCACGCGCGCCCCGGTGCAGTCACCGAAACCATGAAGCAGTTGGCTGGCGGCCTCTCTCGTCTTGTAGATTCGTATGAAAGGCGGTCTGCACTGACCTGCCCGATTTTCAACGGCAACATCGAGACAGATCGGCGGCAACATCATGCGGCTGCGCGCACTGCTGGAGACCGAGGCGCTGGGGCTGCGGCTGCTGGGCGGCGAGGAAGAACTCGACCGGACGGTCCGCGGGGTCATGACGACCGACCTGAGGGATCCCAGCCGATACCTCTCCGGAGGGGAACTCGTCCTGACCGGACTGGCCTGGAGACGAAATTCGGCCGACTCCGAGCCATTCGTACGAATCCTTGCCGGTGCCGGGGTGGCGGGCCTCGCGGCGGGCGAGGCGGAGCTCGGGGACATCCCGGACGATCTCGTTTCAGCCTGTCGGCGCAACCGGCTGCCGCTGTTCGCCGTGAACGAGGACGTTGCATTCGCCACCATCACGGAGTACGTCGTCCGGCAGGTCTCCGGAGAGCGTGCCGGGGACCTGGCCGCCGTGGTGGACCGGCACCGGCGCCTGATGACCTCGGGGCCGGCCGGCGGTGGACCGGATGTGGTGCTGGATCTGCTCACCACCGACCTCGACCTCCGGGCCTGGGTGCTCTCACCCACCGGCCGGCAGATCGCCGGGGCGGGTGCCCCGCTGACGCCGGGTGTGTGCGCGGCCCTTGCGGGCGAGCACCTCGCGGCGGTCCGGAGTGGCCGCAGGGGTCCGCACCGGATCTCCATTCAGGGTATTACGTACTCGTTGTTCCCGATTCGTCAGGGCGCGCGGGCCGGGGCCCCGGCCGGCCGGGACGTGCGCGAGAGCGTGCTGTCGGACTGGCTGCTCGCCGTCGAGGCGGACGCCGGTGACTGGCCCGCCGAGCGGCTGGACCTGCTCCAGGGCGTCACCCAGCTGATCGCGGTCGAGCGGGACCGGCGGGACGCGGCGCGGACCGTGCGGCGGCGGCTGGCGCAGGAGGTGCTGGAGCTGGTGCAGACCGGCGCCGCGCCCGCCGAGATCGCCGCGCGCCTGCGGGTCGCGGCCCCGGTGCTGCTGCCGGGCCTGGGGACCGCGCCGCACTGGCAGGTCGTGGTGGCCCGGGTGGACTGGGAGGGCGGGGAGGTCCCCGGCGGCCCGGTGGCCCAGTCGCTGCTGGAGGAGATCCTCGTCGACCCGTCCGTCTCGGGTCCCGAGCCCTCCGACCGGATCGCGGTCGCCCACGCCGGCGACGAGGCCATCGCCCTGGTGCCGCTGCCGGCGCTGCCGGGGGACGGCGGGGAGGACAAGGGCCCGGACACCGCCCTGCACGCCGACGCGCTGCTGGCCGCCGTACGCGAGCCGCTCTCGGCGGGCCTCGGCGAGGACGGCCGGCTCACGCTGGGCGTCAGCGCGGCCGTGCACTCCGCCGAGGGGCTGCGCGGTGCGCTGGAGGAGGCCCGGCACGCCCGCCGGGTCGCCGCGGCCCGGCCGGGCCGGGTGTGCGCGGCCGGCCACCACGAGCTGGCCTCGCACGTGCTGCTGCTGCCGTTCGTCCCCGACGACGTCCGGCGCGCCTTCACGGCCCGGCTGCTGGACCCGCTGCGGGACTACGACCGGCGCCACCGGGCGGAGCTCATCCCGACCCTGGAGGCGTTCCTCGACTGCGACGGTTCGTGGACGCGGTGCGCCACGCGACTGCACCTGCACGTCAACACGCTGCGCTACCGGGTCGGGCGAATCGAGCAGTTGACGTCCCGTGACCTTTCGCGCCTGGAGGACAAGTTGGATTTCTTCCTCGCCCTGCGCATGAGCTGAGCGGACGTGCCCCGAGGGGTGGTGGACACGGGATCCGGACTTTGTGAAAGAGTTCACCCGACCCCTTGGCCGAGCGAGCCGATTCGTGCTGTCATTTCGCCCCAGGGCTCAACGACGCGCTGCTGGCTTGCTTCGGGGAGGGCAATGTGGCGGACACCGCCATGTCGGGTGCCGGGACCATCGGGGGCGAGGACCCCCTCCAGCGGGCGATATGGCGACTGCGCTCGCGCGGCTGCTGGAGCGACGCGGCGGCCCTGCTGAGCCCGCACACCGGCGACCCGGCGGCGGCGGTGCAGCGCACCGCGCTGCTGGTCGAACGGTGCCTGTTCACCGGGCAGGGGTGGGCCGAGGCCGAGGACGCCCTGCGCACGGCGGAGGCCGTGGCCGGGGACGACGACCAGCGCGGCGCGGCGGCCTGCGAGCGCGGCCAGCTGGCCTACGCGGCCACCGTGCTGGGCGTACGGGACCGGTCCGACGAGGCCCGGTCGGCGCTGGGCCGGGCGGCGGCGCTGCTGTCGCCGGACTCGCCGACCCGGCCGCTGCTGGACTTCCGGCGGGGGCTGGTCGCCGAGCACCTGGCGGACGCGCCGCAGGCCGCCGAGCCGGCCTACCGCCGGGCCCACGCCGGGGCGGCGGCCCACGGCGACACCCTGCTGCTGTCCTTCACCTGGCGGCACCTGGCCGGGCTGGCCCTGCGCGACGGCGAGCTGGCCGAGGCCCGGCGCGGCTTCCTGGAGTCCCTGCGCATCCGCGAGGAACTGGGCTTCCTGATCGGCACGGCCCCGGCGCTGGCGGCCCTGGCCGAGGCCGAACCGGAACCGGAAGCCACCCGGCTGCGCGCCGAGGCCCGCCGCCTGTTCCACCTCCTGGGCGGCATCCCCACCTGGCTGGCCGCCCACCTCCACCCGACCCCGGCCTAGGCCGACCCCGACTCCCGCCGGGGCCGGGCCCCGGGCTGCACCCTCCGCGCTCCGGCCCGCACCACTGCACCGCCTGCCGCAGGGCCGGCCCCCTGCCGGGGGCGGACCGCCCCGACGGATGGGCGCGCGACACGCACGAACACAGAACCGGATCCGGCGCAGCCGGACCGGACGCGGTCGCGCCGGGCCGGGCGCAGCCGGGCCGAAGCGCTGCCCCCGCAGCCGGGCAGGTGCCGGCCGACCGGGCCGGGCCCGGCCACGCCAGGCCGGGCGCAGCCGGGCCAGGTACCGGGTGCAGCCAGGCCGCGTGCCCGCGGAGCGGACGCGGGCGCGCCGGGCGGAGGCCGGGAGGCGGCGCCCCGGCGCCCCGGGGCGCCGCCCGCCGCCGGGCGGGCCGGAGCGCTGCCCCGCAGCAGGGCGGCCCGGAGCGGGTCCGCCCCGTCTCGGCGCCGCCGCGCGGGGTCAGGACGGGGCGCCCGTGAAGTGTTCGCGGACCAGGGATTCGACCACCGGGAGGTCGCGGGCGATCAGGGCCTCCAGGAGGGCCTGGTGCTCGGCCGCGTCGGCGACCAGGTCGGCGCGGCGGACGCGGGGGGCGTCCTTGACGGGCCACTGGGAGCGGCGGTGCAGTTCGTCGGCGACCTGGACGAGCTGGTCGTTGCCCGCCAGGGACAGCACCGCGCGGTGGAAGGAGCGGTCCGCCTCCGCGTAGCCGGCCGGGTCGTACGCGGCGGCGGCCGCCGCGGTGGCCGCCGCGGCCGGCCGCAGGGCCGTCCAGGCCCCGGCCTCGACCGTCCGGGCCAGCCGCAGCATCACCGGGACCTCCAGCAGCGCCCGTACCTCGGCCAGCTCGGCCAGCTCCCGCGGGCTGCGCGACAGCACCCGGAAGCCGCGGTTGGGGAGGCATTCCACGGCCCCCTCCAGCGCCAGCTGCTGCATCGCCTCGCGGACCGGGGTCGCCGAGACCCCGAACCGCTCGCCCAGCGCGGGGCCGGAATAGATCTCGCCCGGCACCAGGTCACCGTCGACCAGCGCCGCGCGCAGCGCGTCGAGCACCTGCCCGCGCACCGAATGGCGCAGCACCTTCTGCTGCGCCGGAACGGTCGGCATCAGACCCGTGCGGGCCGCGTCGTGCACTCGGTCCTCCTCACGGATCGGCTCCGGTGAGGATACAAAACGCCCTCTTCGCGCCCCCCGACGAAGCAAGTAAGGTAAGGCTTGCCTTGTCTTGCCTGCCTTCCTTCGTCGTCCCTGCTGCGGTGGTTCGCCATGACCGTTCCGGTCCCTCCTCCTGCTCCGCCCGCCCCCTACGGCTCTCCGCCGGCGGCGGCGTACGCACGGCTGACGGGGGCCTACCCCGGCCTGCGGTGCACCGAGCGCGCCCCGGACGAGCCGGTCCCTCGCGGCGGGGGCTGGGTCGGCGCGGCCGCGCTCGCGGCCGGCGGGGCGGAGCTGGACGCCTTCCTGGCCTGGGACGCGGCCCAGGTCGCCCGCGACCACGGCCGCCCGGGCCGGCCGGACGTGGTGGCCGGGTTCGGTCTGCACCGCTACGTCTGGCCGGCCGGGCTGCTGTTCACCGTGCCGTGGTTCCTCGACCGGCGGGTCCCCCGGATCCCGGCGGAGCAGGTCGCCTTCCACCGCACCGACGGCGTGCTCAGCATCCGCACCGACGGGTTCGCCTGCCTGCCGGACGACCCCGCGGCCGGCCTCCCCGGCGCCCGGGTCGTGCCCGACGAGGAGGCCCTGCGGGCGGAGCTGCGGGCGGCGTCGGCCGCGCACCTCACCCCGGTGGTGGAAGGTTTCGCCACCCGGATGCGGCGCGGCCCCCGCGCCCTGTGGGGCATGGTCACCGACGACCTCGTCGAGGGCCTGTGGTACCTCGCCGGGCTGTTCGGCGAGGCCGAGGAGCGGCGGGCCCGGGCCGAACTCGCCCTGCTCCTGCCGGGCTCCGGCACCGCCCCGTATCCCGGCGGTGGCGCGTTCCGTACCCTCGCCGGCCCGGACGGCTCGGCCCTGCCCACCCGGGACCGGGTCAGCTGCTGCTTCTTCTACACCGTCCGCCCCGAGGACACCTGCCTCACCTGCCCCCGTACCTGCGACGCCGACCGCATCACCCGCCTGGCCGCAGCGGCCGCCGCCTAACCACCCGCAAGGGTGACCGTATTCGAACGCAATTCCCGGACAGCGAGCGACAGTTCGACCCCGAACGCCCTATCCGGAGGGCCTGGCACCCCGATGGCGTGCTCTTGCCCCGAAACCACTCTCCCGCCCCGTCCCGATCCGCCACTATGGCGCCCGGAAAGCCGCCGTACGCGAGTCAAGGGACACCGGATGAGACTGACCGACATATCGCTGGACTGGCTGTTGCCGGGCAGCCTGCTGATCCTGGGCGGACTCGCGGCGGTTGCGGTACTGGCCCGGGGCCGGCGGGACGGCGAGAAGGGCGCGACGGAGGACAACTGGGAGCGCAGCGAGGAACGCCGCCGCCGCAAGGAGGCGATCTACGGCACCGCCTCGTACGTGCTGCTGTTCTGCTGCGCAGCGGTCGCCGCCGCCCTGTCCTTCCACGGCCTGGTCGGCTTCGGCCGGCAGAACCTCAACCTCTCCGGAGGCTGGGAGTACCTCGTCCCGTTCGGCCTCGACGGCGCCGCCATGTTCTGCTCGGTGCTCGCCGTCCGCGAGGCCAGCCACGGCGACGCGGCCCTCGGTTCCCGGCTGCTGGTCTGGCTGTTCGCCGGCGCCGCGGCCTGGTTCAACTGGGTGCACGCACCGCGCGGTCTCGGCCACGACGGAGCACCGCAGTTCTTCGCGGGCATGTCGCTCTCCGCCGCCGTGCTGTTCGACCGGGCGCTCAAGCAGACCCGCCGGGCGGCGCTGCGCGAGCAGGGGCTGGTGCCGCGTCCGCTGCCGCAGATCCGGATCGTCCGCTGGCTGCGGGCGCCCCGGGAGACCTTCGGCGCCTGGTCGCTGATGCTGCTGGAGGGCGTCCGCACCCTGGACGAGGCGGTGGAGGAGGTACGCGAGGACAAGCGGGAGAAGGAGCAGGACCGGCTGCGCCGCCGGGAGCACCGGCGTCGCGAACGGGCGCACATCAGGGCGCTCGGCCGGCAGAACCGGGCCTTCGGCCTCCCCCGGCCCCGTGGCCGCCAGGTCGACGTGCACGGGCTGACCCCGGGAAACGGCTCCGCGCCGGTCGGCGCGGAGCCCGCCATAGCGGAAGCAGGACTCCTGCCCCCGTATTCCCCGCTGCCCCCGGCCGGGAGCTCCAGGCGGCCCTCCCTCCAGGCCGTGACCGCCCCCGACAGTCCTGATCCGGCACCCCGGACGGTGGACCTCACCGCCGAGGACGACACCCAGACCATCCCGCGGCTCGACTCCCTGGAGCGCAAGCTCAAGGACCTGGAGCAGCAGTTCGGATGATCGCACCGAGACCGGGGGCCGGTCCTGGGCCGGAACTCAGCCCAGGACCGGCCCCCGGTCGAGTTCGAACCACACGACCTTCCCCCCGCCCAGCGGGTCCACGCCCCAGGCGTCGGCCAGTTCCTCCACCAGGAACAGGCCCCGGCCGTGCGTACCGTCGTCGGCGGTCGGTACGTACGGCCGGGGCTTGCGCGCGGTGTGGTCCCGCACCTCCACCCTTAGCCGGCCGGAGTCCAGCGTCGCGGACACCTCGGCACCCAGGTCGGTATGGACGAGCGCATTGGTGACGAGCTCCGTGATGAGCAGCTCGGCCACCTCCGCCACGTCCCGTGGACAGCGGGGGCACAACAACTCCCGCAGGGATCTGCGGATTTCCCCCACCGCCTTCAGATCCGCCCGGCGTACCGTCCGGGTCATTCCGGTCTTCGCCCCCACCCGCACGGCCGTATACCTCCCGCGTCCGTTTCTCGAACAGGCCTACGGGATGCATTCCCGCCGGGCCGGTCCACACGCATACGGGGTCAGGGCCGCGGCACGTTCCTGAGGTTGGATCGAGCCATCTGGATCATGCGGCCCACTCCCCCGTCCAGCACGATCTTGCTGGCGGACAGGGCAAATCCGGTCACCATCTCGGCGCTGATCTTCGGTGGAATGGACAAGGCGTTGGGGTCGGTCACCACGTCCACCAAGGCGGGTCCGCGATGCCTGAACGCGTCCTTCAATGCCTGGCTGAGCTGCTTGGGCTTCTCCACCCGCACCCCGAACGCGCCCGCCGCGCGGGCGATGGCGGCGAAGTCCGGGTTGTGGTTGGTGGTTCCGTACGAAGGAAGGCCGGAAACCAGCATTTCCAACTCGACCATTCCGAGTGATGAGTTGTTGAACAGGATCACTTTGACGGGCAGGTCGTACTGCACCAGGGTGAGGAAATCTCCCATCAGCATCGAGAAACCACCGTCACCCGACATCGACACCACTTGACGGCCACGATCGGTGAACTGCGCGCCGATGGCCTGCGGAAGGGCGTTGGCCATCGAGCCGTGGCTGAAGGAACCGATGATGCGGCGCTTGCCGTTCGGCGAAAGATAGCGCGCCGCCCAGACGTTGCACATGCCGGTGTCGACGGTGAACACCGCATCGTCGTCGGCCAGCTCGTCCAGGACCGAGGCCACGTACTCGGGATGGATCGGGGTGCGCTTCTCCACCTTGCGGGTGTAGGCCTTGACCACGCCCTCCAGCGCGTCGGCGTGCTTCTTGAGCATCCGGTCCAGGAACCGCCGGTCGGTCTTGGCGCGCACCCGCGCGTTCAGGCAGCGCAGCGTCTCGCGTACGTCGCCCCAGACGGCGAGGTCGAGCTGGGAGCGGCGGCCGAGGTGTTCGGGGCGGACGTCCACCTGGACGATCTTCACGTCGTCGGGGAGGAAGGCGTTGTAGGGGAAGTCCGTGCCCAGCAGGAGCAGCAGGTCGCACTCGTGGGTGGCCTCGTACGCGGCGCCGTAGCCGAGCAGTCCGCTCATCCCCACGTCGTACGGGTTGTCGTACTGGATCCACTCCTTGCCGCGCAGGGCGTGCCCCACCGGAGCCTTGACCCGGCCGGCGAACTCCATGACCTCGGCGTGCGCGCCCGCGGTGCCGCTGCCGCAGAACAGGGTGACCCGCTCCGCCTCGTCGATCATCCGCACCAGCCGGTCGAGTTCGCCGTCGCCGGGCCGTACGGTCGGCCGGGCGGTGACCAGGGCGTGCTCGACGGCCTTGTCCGGGGCGGGCTGGGCGGCGATGTCGCCGGGCAGGGCGACCACGCTGACCCCGCCGCGGCCGACGGCGTGCTGCACGGCGGTCTGCAGCAGCCGGGGCATCTGCCGCGGGTTGGAGATCAGTTCGCTGTAGTGACTGCATTCGCGGAAGAGCTGGTCGGGATGGGTCTCCTGGAAGTAGCCGAGGCCGATCTCGCTGGAGGGGATGTGCGAGGCGAGGGCGAGCACCGGGGCCATGGAACGGTGGGCGTCGTAGAGGCCGTTGATCAGGTGGAGGTTGCCCGGGCCGCAGGAGCCGGCGCAGGCCGCGAGCCGGCCGGTGATCTGGGCCTCGGCGCCCGCGGCGAAGGCGGCGGTCTCCTCGTGGCGGACCTGGATCCATTCGAGCTCACCCGACCGGCGGATGGCGTCCACCACGGGGTTGAGGCTGTCGCCGACGACTCCGTACATCCGGCGTACGCCCGCGCGCACGAGGATGTCCACGAACTGCTCCGCCACGTTCTGCTTGGCCATGGCTGGTGGGCCCCTTCCGTCCCCCCGTCGCGGTCTGCTCCTCCCATCCATGCACGGTCCGCGGCCCTACGCCTCCCAGACCGCGGCGGCCGTCCGGTCGTCGGCGTAACCCTTGAGGCGGAGGGTGGCGTCCGCCAGGAAGCCCGCCAGCCCCGGGGCCTCCGGGGCGCTCCAGCGGGCACCGAGCTCGCCCCTCAGCAGCGGTTCCTCGCGCATCGGCTCGGCGAGGCCGCCCGAGCAGACGAGCAGGGTGTCACCCGGGCGGGCCACACCGGCCCGGAAGGTGAAGCCGCGGGCGCCGCCCTCCGGCGCGTCGGGACCGTCAGGGCCGTTCGGGGTGCGGGCGGGCGGCGGCTCCAGGTCCTCCCAGGTCCCGGCGCGGAGCCGGAACAGCCCGCCCGGGCCGGTGCCGAACACCACCCGGGTGCGGCACTCGGGGTCGATGGGCAGCAGCAGGCAGCGCAGGCCGGCGGTGTACCGGTCCTCCTCGTAGCCGAGCTCGGCGGCCCGGGCGCGCAGCCGGCCGTAGCCGCGGTCGGTCAGCCGCTGGAGCCCGGAGCGCAGTGCGTCGCGGCGGCCCGCGCGGATGTCGTCGCCGAGCCGGACCTGGCTGCGGCCGACGGCCGCGGCGATCCAGTGGCAGACCTCGGCCGCGGCCTCGCGGGCCCGGGGCACGTGCCGGTCGGCCCCGGCCACGGCGACCAGGACGAGGGCGTCGTCGCCCCCGCCGAAGCGGGCGGTGAGCAGCACGTCGCGGCGCTCCTCGCCACGGAAGCGGGCGGAGTCGCCGCGCACCGAGGCCGCGCGCAGGGTGTACGTGCCGTACCGGGCGCCCTCCAGCACGGTGTCGGCGACCACGTCCTGCAACGCCGCCGGGTCGGCCTCGGCGAGCCGGCCGGGTTCGGCCGCGTAGGTGGGCGCCCGGTCCCCGAGGTGCCCGGGCACGGGCCGCGGCTCCCCGGCCGGCCCGGCCGCCCGCAGGTCCGCCGCGCGAGGGTCCCGCGCCCGTGGGTCCGCCGCAGGTGGGTCCGCCGCCCGGGGGCCGGGCACGGCCGGGGGCACGACGCCGGTCGGCGCCTGCGGCACCGCGCGGCTCTCCGGCGGCATGCGACCGCTGCCCGCGGGGGGCACCTCCAGCGCGCCGAGCGCATAGCCGGTCGCCGCACCGAGGCCCCCGGCCGCGTCACCCCCGCCGGCCGGCGGGGGCGGCGGGGCCGGCTGCGCGGCCGGCCCGGGCGGCCCGTCGGGGTGCGTCACGGCGAGGGCCGAGGT
>NZ_RPRY01000012.1 GCF_003949795.1 Streptomyces sp. WAC06614 | reverse complement strand
CCTTCGCGCCGGGTGGGGGCGGCGGAGGAGGAGGGGGAGGAAGCAGTTTCGCGTCGGGCACCGGCACCAGCTTCGCGTCGTCGCCGATCGGGACGGCGAACCACAACGGCCAGGTGACCATCTCCTACGCCGTGCCCTCCCCCGCCTTGACCATCGCCAAGACGCACACCGGGCGTTTCGTCCAAGGCCGGCGGGGTGTCTACACCATCACGGTGGGCAACAGCGGGCCCGGCGCGACGGACGGTTCCCCCGTCACGGTCCACGACAGGCTTCCCCGCGCTCTGAAGGCACGTGACATCACCGGCCGGGGGTGGACGTGCGCCCTGGCCACTCTCACCTGCCACCGCAGCGACGCCCTCCTCCCCAACCGCAGCTACCCGCCCATCACCCTGACCGTCGAAGTCCTCTGCAGCGGCAAGGACCACGACTTCGGCCGGAGTTCCCCCTCCGTCACCCCCGGCGGCGAGAGAGGCGACCGGCGCCGCGTCGTCAACACCGCCGACGTCACCGGGGGCGGCGACAAGGCCACCCACACCGCCGGCGATCCCACCGTCATCAAGCCCGGCCGACACCACTGCGCCGACCCCCGGGCTTGACCCGACACCCTGATGCGGGTGCGGCAGATGGGTCCTAGCGTCTTGAGTGAGGCGGAGCGGCCCCCATACGCCGGTGGCCGACCACCACGCGCTGGGATGGCAGACCTATGGAGGATCGATCTTCCACACCGGGGATCTGCCGGGGACCAACTCCTTCATGGCCCGCACCGCAGACGGCTATGGCCTGGCGGTGCTGACGAACACGCGGAGGAAGGCACCGACCGACCCCGGCAACGTGGAGGAGAACTCCCTCCTCGGCCTGGGTCATCCGATGTGGTCCCTACGCGACCAGGTCGACGCCTGGACCTGAGGGCCGCCGGCCGGCGGGACGCACCGGCCGCACCCGTCCCGCTACATCCCGGGGGCCGGCTTCAGGAGCGCGAACACGGCGCCGGCCGGGTCGGAGGCCCACGCGATCCGGCCGACGTCGGGCACGTCCACCGCCGGCATCAGCACCCCGCCACCGTTCCCCTCGACCACCGAGACGGTCGCGTCCACGTCCGTCACGTGGAAGTACGGCACCCAGCGCGTCACCATCGACGATCCGCCGCCCGCGCCCTCACCCTGCGGCGCCACCCCGCCGAAGGATCCCTCCTCCTGGTCCCCCTCGCCGATGCTCAGCACCCGGTACGTCATCCCGGGAACCTCCCTCTCGATGTACCGCCACCCGAACACCCCGGCGTAGAAGCGGATCGCGGCGACGGGGTCCGGTACGTGGAGCTCCACCCACACCAGGGTGTTCTCCTCGGAGGCCGCCTCCAGCCCACCGGTCCGCGCGGGCTGCCAGGAGGCGAACTGCGCACCCTGCGGATCGGTGAACTGGGCCAGCCAGCCCTCGCCCATGACGTCCATGGGCTCCATCCGCACGCTCCCGCCCCCGGCCCGCACCGCCTCGGTGGTGGCCTGGATGTCGGGGCTCTGGAAGTGCACCATCCACGCCGAGTACGCGCCCTCCTCGGTGAGCGGGCCGAGAGCGGCAACGGTCTTCCCGCCGAGCCGGAAGAAGCCGTACCCGCCCGCCTCGGGGCCTGCGGAGACGAACTCCCAACCGAAGACCGCCCCGTAGAAGGCAGCAGCCGCGCCGGTGTCGGGGCTGCCGAGGTCGAGCCAGTTGGGCGAGCCGGTACGGAAGGCGGTGCCGAGCATGGGTCCTCCAGCGGGTGCGGCGACACGGTCGCTGGTCACCTTGCCCAGTCCCCGCGCGCCTGACGGCCTCCGGTCGCCGGAACCCGGGCGGGTTCACCCGTCCGGGTGCCATGAGTGTCGGCCCGACCGAAAGGTCGCCCATCCGTCTGCCCGTCGGGCACTGCCGAGGCCGGGCTCCGGCCGGTGTGATGGTGTGCGGCATACCGCGTTCGGCGTAATGGGACGGTCCGGGTCGTCCGGCCGTCACGCTGTGCTGCGGGAAACGAAGGGCCACCGCGGATGAACAGACTCGACGGATGAACGGACCCGGCGTACTCACGCCGATCTTCGGCCGGGCCCGGGACGTCCTCGTCACCGAGGGACCGGCCGCTGCACGGATCGTCGTCACCGTGGTCGTCGCCTGGCAGGCGGCCCTGTGGCTGGGGGCCGACCAGCCGCCCGTCTACGCCGCGATCGTCCCGCTCGTCGCCCTGCGTGGCGATCCGCTGAACGCCCTGGCCACCTCCCTCCAGCGCGTGCTGGGCGTCGTCGCGGGCGTGGCGATCGGCATCGCCGTGCTGAACGTCCTGCACCCCTCGACCGCCGCGCTCGCGCTGGTCGTGGCCCTGGGTCTGGTCGTCGGATTGTTCCTGCCGGCCGGCGGCGGTGTGAACGTCCAGGTCCCGGCCTCCTCCCTGCTGGTCTTCGCCAGCACTTCCCCCGACGCCTACGCCCTCCACCGCCTCTGGGAGACCGCAGCCGGCGCGGTCGTGACGATCCTGCTGGCGCCGCTGCTGTGGCCCCCCGACCCCCGGCACGCCCTCACCGTCCTCGTCGAGGAGTCCCGGGCCCACCTCACCCAGGCCCTCATCGGCACCGCCGCGGTCCTCGGCACCGACCCCGGGGCGGCCCGTGACAACCTCACCGCCGTCAGCGGTCACGTCGAAGCCGTTCACGGCCACGCCGTCCTGGCCCGCAAGGCCGAACGCGCCATGCGGTTCAACCCCCTGCGCCGCCGGCAACGCGACACGGTCGCACGCCTGGCCCGCAATGTCGCCACCGCAGACGGACTCACCCCGCACCTGACGACCCTGGCCAGGGAGACCGCCGCGTTCACCGGCCGGGAGGACCTCACCGAGGTGCTCACCGACGCCCGCCACCGGCTGCCCGCACTTGCCGCGTCGACCGCCGAGGCGATCGCGGACACCCTGGACGGGGACCGCCCCTGGCAGGCCCGGACCGCGGCCCGCGAACAGCTCATGGCCTACGCCCGCGCCGACGGCCGCCCCGCGGCCACGGCCCTCCGCCGGCCGTTCCAGCAGATCCTCGACGACCTGGAGCGGCACTCCACGCCGTGAACGGGGCCGTGTCTCCGGGGCGGGACGGGCGGGGTGGGAACGGGCAGGGCGGGTCGCCGCCGACTCAGATGTCGACGTGCGGGTAGGACTCGGTGTACGAGTCGCCCAGCGCGCCGTAGTAGGTGCAGGTGCGGGCCGCGAGGTCGACCTCGTAGTGGAGGACGCCGGCGTTCCAGCAGGCGCTCACGAACTCCGGGTAGCCGGTCCGGCCCGCCTGGTCGGCGCGGATGGCCGCGACGAGGGCTGCCTCGTCCCAGGGGGCGACGTCCACCGCGCCGTCCACAATCGGCGCGGTCTGCGTGGCCACCGGGCCGGCGTCGGTGACGTAGAGGCTCGCACCGGCGGGCACGGTGCAGCGGTACGTGCGCACGCCGGCCTGCCGCAGGGCCTCGGCGAGGTAGGGGAATCCGCCGACCTTCGGCCGGACGGTCGCCGCCCGTTCCTGGGCCGCCCTCAGGTTCTCGATCGCGGTGCTCATCGCATGCTCCTCGGGTGGGATGTGCCTCCCGGCATCTTCGGTAAGATGACACCAGAGTTCCATCTAGACATCATGTTGTCAATCTGGAGGGTGTGGACATGTCCGACGAGATGGCCCTGCTGGTCGCCGACGTCTTCGAGGCCGCCGGGGCGCTGCGCCGGTCCGGGGAGGCCATCGCGGCTGCCGAGGGCCAGACCCAGGCGCGCTGGCAGGTCCTCAGCGTGGTCTCCGAGCAACCCATGACCGTCCCCAGCGCGGCCCGCCGGCTGGGCGTGGCCCGCCAGAACGTCCAGCGCATCGCCAACGACCTCACCCACGACGGCCTGGCCGCCTTCGCCCCCAACCCCGACCACCGCACCTCGCCCCTGCTCAGCTTGACCCCCGAGGGCCACCAGGTCCTGCGGGCCATCACGGCACGGGCAGAGGCGTCCCACCGGCGCATCACCGCCCGGATCGACGAGGCCGACATCACCGCGGCACGAGCCCTGCTGCGCGACCTCACCCGAGCGGTCCGACAGCTCGAACAGGACGGCCCCGCACCGGCCGGGGCGTAGGCGGGCCACGGGGCGGGATTGCCCGCCTCCGGGGGCGGCCGGATACTGGGGCGTGAGGTCACCATGACGCCCTCCCTCACGGACCGGGTGCTCGCCGACTACGCGGACCGCATCCAGCGGCTGCGCAGCGCGTTGCGGCTCGTCTTCGCGGCCCTTCTCGCCGCGGCAGTCTGCGCCGGGGTTCCCCGCAGCCAGTGGCCGCCCCTGCTCGGCATCCTCGCCGTCTACGTCCTGATCGCCCTGGGGAGCATGCTGCTCTGGGTGCGGCGGCCCCCTGTGCGCCACTTCGTCCTCGTGGCCGCGCTGGGAGGGGTCCTGGACGTGGTGACCACGTTCCTGCTCCTGGAGCTGACCAGCCCCGCCTACCTGCTGCTGCTGCTCCTGTTCATCCTCCCGGTGTTCTCCGCCTTCAACCTGCGCCGCACCAACACCCTGGTGGCACTGGGCTGCAACGTGGTCGCCTTCACGCTCGCCGTCGTGTCCGACCCGGTCATGACGCGGACGCTGCCGGCGGCCACGCTCACGGTCCTGATCCTGTGCCACGTGGCGCTGTGCCTGCTGGTCCTGACCATCACGGACATGCAGAGGGCACGGACGTACCGCATCGGCGAGCTGCTGGACAGCCGCTCCCTGTTGCTGCGCCAGGTGATGACCGCGGAGGACGACCAGCGGCGGCGGCTCGCCGAGGCCCTTCACGAGGAGGCCCTGCAGTCCCTGCTCGCGGCCCGGCAGGACCTGCAGGACTTCGGCACGACGGCGGCCGCCGAAGACCTGCGGCGCGCGGACGAGACGCTCCAGGACGTCTCCCTGGCACTGCGCCGGATGACCTCGGAGATGCACCCCGACGTGCTGGAGTCCGCAGGCCTCGCCACCGCCCTGCGCCGACTGCTCGCGTCGGCCGAGGGGCGAGGCCTGACGGTGTCCCATGACGTCGACGAGCACCCCACCGGCTACGACAGGCTGCTGTTCACGGTGGCCCGCGAGCTGGTGGCCAACGTCATGAAGCACGCGGGGGCCTCGCACCTGCACCTGGCTCTGCGGCAGTCACCGCAGCAGGTCACGCTGGAGGTCGTCGACGACGGTTCCGGGTTCGATCCGTCCGTCCTGGAGCAGCGGCTCGCCCAGGGCCACATCGGCGTCGCCTCGCTGCGCGCCCGCGTCGAGGCGGCCGGCGGCACGCTCACCTACCTCCCCACCGAGCGCGGCACCGCGGTGCGGGTGACGCTCCCCGCAGCGACCGGCCCGCAGCAGTGACCCGGGGACGGGTGGTCCACGGCCCGTCCCGGTTCCCGGCGGGGGTCATTCCAGCAGCCCTCGCCGCATGGCCTCGGCGACGGCGGCGGCCCGGTCCGAGACGCCGAGCTTCTCGTACAGGCGCTGGGTGTGCGTCTTGACCGTGCTGGCGCCGATGAAGAGCTCCCCGGCGGTCTGCGGGATGCTCAGGCCGCGCGCGAAGGCCTGGAGGACCTGGCGTTCCCGCTCGGAGAGCACCGGGGCGTCGTGGTCGGCCCGCAGGCGGATCTCCCCGGCCAGGTCGCCCGCCAGCTCGGGCGGGATCACGGTGCGCCCCCGGGCCACGGCGATGACCGCGTCGACGATCTCCGAACGGTTGGCGTCCTTGGGCAGATAGCCCGCGGCGCCCTCCTCGACGGCCTTGAACACCACCGAGCTGTCCGTGTTGGCGGAGAGCATCAGCAGCCGGGTGGGCAGGTGGTCGCGTACGGCGGCGTGCACGACGCCGATGCCGTCGAGCCCGGTGCCCAGGTAGTAGTCGATGACGGTGACGTCGGGAGCGTGCGTGCGGATCATTTCGAGGGCCTCCACGCCGTTCTCCGCCTCGGCCACCACCTCGGCCCTGCCGCTGACGGTGAGGGCACGGACGATCCCGTCGCGATACACGGGGTGATCGTCCACCACCAGCACCCGGACCCTTCCGGAGGTCTCGTCCATGGCCAGTCCTCGCTGCTCGAACCGCCCCCCGGGGCGACCCGGACGTGCCGCAGCCGGCCCGTCCCGCGTCCTCCCTCCCTCCAGGATCGCCCTTCCCCACCGTGTGCGCCTCGGGGTGCGCTGTCCCCCGACGGGTGGCCCGTTCAGGGGACAGACCGACCCTCCGAATGGCCACAAACTCGACATACGGCCGGAACGGCCCGAACTACCTCGAACACCACGTACCAGCACGAAATGCGAGTGGGCCCATGAGCACCAGCACCCAGTGGACCATGAACGCCGTCAAGGAGTTCACGTACGAGATCGTCGAGACGTCGGACCTGTTCGACCCGGCCAACCCGGAGCTCGGCCGGCTGCCGGACGGCGGGGAGTGCCCCGGCACCCGCCTGGTCGTCATGGACGAGACGGTCGCGGAGATCTTCGGCGAACGGATCCGGACCTACTTCGAGCGCAGGCACCTCTCGGTCGAGTACCTCACCCTCCAGGGCGGGGACGCCCACAAGACCTTCGACCAGATGCTGCGCGTCGCCTCCCGCCTCACCGAGATCGGCACCGACCGGGTCCACACCCCGCCCATCGTGATCGGCGGGGGCGTCGTCCAGGACGTCGTCGGCATGGCAGCCAGCCTCTACCGCCGCGGCATCCCCTACGTCCGGGTGCCCACCACCCTGCTGGGCCAGATCGACGGCAGCGTCTCGGCCAAGACGGGAGTGAACTACGAGGGCTGCCGCAACCGGCTCGGCACCTTCGCCCCGCCCCCGAGGACCCTGATCGACTCCACCCTGATCGCCACCCTGCCCGCCCGCCAAATCCGCAGCGGCCTCGGCGAGGCCCTGAAGATGGCGCTGATCAAGGACCGCACGCTGTTCGAGGTGCTGGAGCGGTACGGCGACCACCTCGTCGAGGACCGGCTCCAGGACAGCGGCACCTACCCCGGCGACCAGGGCCCCGGCGAGACCGTCATCCACCGGGCGATCTCGGGCATGGCCGAGGAGCTCCAGAAGAACCTGTGGGAGACCGAGCTGCGCCGGATCGTGGACTACGGGCACACCTTCTCCCCGATCGTGGAGATGAGCGCGCTGCCCGAGCTCTACCACGGGGAAGCCGTGGCCATGGACTGCGTCTTCAGCGCCGTCCTGGCGGCCCGCCGCGGGCTGCTGCCGATGGAGGAGCTGGAGCGGATCGTGGCCACCGTCAACCGGATCGGGCTGGCCCCCTCCCACCCGATGTTCGGGGACGCCCCCACCATGCTGCGCGCCCTGGCGGACACCATGCGCCACCGTGACGGCCACCAGTTCCTGACCCTGCTGGACGGGATCGGCAGGACCGAGTTCGTCGACGACGTCAGCGAGGAGGAGATCACCGAGGCCTCCCGCGTGATGGCCGTACTCGCTCGGGACCCGTACGCGCCCGTGGCCGAGCTGTGCGGTGCCCGCAGCGGCGCCGTTCCCGCCGGGGCCGCCGCCTGAGCCGTGCGGACCGGCACGACGCGACCACCCCGTGCGGCGGCGCACGTCGCCGGCGACGAGCTCCCCTGGGGATCCCCGGGGGAGCTCGTCGCCGTTCCCGGCAGCCGTACGCGCACCGGCGCGCGGGCGCCGCACGGCCGGAGTAGCGTGAAGAGGACCACCGGCCGTGGATCATCCTGCAGAGCCCGGGCGGAAAGGCACAGGTGCCGACATGGCCCCCACCCAGCGGATACACCACATCGGTCTGCTCGTCGCCGACCTGGAGCTGGCGATCGAGCGCTGGTCCCTGGCGACCGGCTACACCTTCAGCGAGATCGGCCGCTACCGGACCGACTTCTACGTGGACCGGAGCAACGAGCAGCCGCACCACCACGACGCGCGGATCGCCTTCTCCAAGGAAGGGCCCCCGCACATCGAACTCATGGAGTTCCACGGCGAGGGCACCCACTCCGCCCGGAACGGCGAAGGCATCCACCACCTGGGGTTCATGGACCATCCCGCGGTCGAGGAGCGCAAACGCGAACTCGCCGGGTCCGGCATGGGGTGCGACGGCATGGCCCTCGACGAGGACGGGAACATCCTGCTCTGGTTCACGCAGAAGGAGGACCTCCACGGCATCCGGCTGGAGTTCGTCAGCCCGGTGCCCCAGCCCATCGTGATGGACGACGGCCGCCCCGCCTACACCGACGGACGCGGCTTCCCCAGCCTGTGGCCGCCCGAGGAGCAGCCGTGAACGCCGCCCGAGGAGCACCCGTGGACGCCCGCCGCACCCTCCGGCCCCACCGTCGCGGGCGGTGAGCGGCCATGGAGTCGACGGGCGCACAGGTGTGGACCGGCCGGAACCAGCTCGAAGCCATGTCGCTGCCGCTGCCGCAGCCCGCCCCCGCAGGCCTGCTCTTGCAGGTCACGGCCAACGGCATCTGCGGGACCGATGTGCACTTCCTGAACCGGGCCCCCACTGCGCCCCTCGTCCTCGGGCACGAGATCGTCGGCCGGATCATCGCCTTCGGTCCCGCCCACGAGCGCCACGACGCGGACGGGATCCCGCTCGCGGAGGGCGACCGGGTGGCCCTGTTCCCGTGGCTGCCCTGCGGCCGGTGCTGGGGCTGCCGACGGTTCGGGCCCGGCGCCACCACCTGCACGGACGCCTTCGTCTACGGGATTCCCCCGGAGGCCATCGGCCTGCCGCCGCTCGCCCCCGCGCCCGCCGGCTCGGACCCGGGGCCGACGCTGACGGGCGGGTTCGGCCGGCACGTGGACGTCCGCCCGGGCACGTACCTGTGGCGGGTCCCGGAGGACATGCCCGACACCGTCGCCTCGTTGCTGGACCCCCTGGCGGTCGCGGTGCGCACGGTGGACGTGACCCGCACGCCCACGGGTACCTGGGACGAGGTGCTCACCCCCGACTCCACCGCGGTCGTCCTCGGGCTGGGGGCGGTGGGCCTGCTCACCGCCATCGTGCTGAGGCAGACCGGGGTCGGCACGATCATCGCCTCGGGCAGCCGTCCGGCCCGGCTGGCAGCCGCCCGAGCCGTGGGCATCGATGTGGTCCTGGACACCCACGCACAGGACGCGGCGGACCGGCGACGGGCGGTGCTCGACCTCACCCGGGGCCGCGGCGCGGACCTGGCGGTCGACGCCACGAACAGCGCGGCGGCGCTCGCCGAGGCCATGGCGCTGGTCCGCCGGCTGGGCACGGTCGTGGAGGTGGGCAACATCGTCCCGGACGGCACCACCGTCCAGGTCGACCCGGCGAGTGACGTGTGTCAGCGCAACCTTCGCCTGCTCGGCATGAGTTTCAACCCGCCGAGGTCGTACGCGGAGGGGATGGCCCTGCTGGCACGCCACGACCTGCCGTTCGACCGCCTGATCTCCGGTACCCGGCCGTTCGACGAGGCCGACGCGGCACTGCGCGACCTGACCGGGGACGTGGTCAAGATCGTCCTCACGGGGTCCTGAGACATGGGCCGCACCGGGCGGGCGGCGCCGGCCGATCGCACGGGCCGCGCGGCTCGTGGATCGGCCGCCCGGCTCCTCATGCTGGCCTCCGCGTGCGGCGCGTTCTTCGGTTTCTCCATCTCCTCGATGAACCAGAGCATCAGCCGGGTCGGTACGGAGATGGCGCTGTCCAGCCTCCATCAGGGGATCGTGGTCAGCGCTCTGGTCGTGGGAGCGGTCGCCGGATGCGTGGCGGCGGGCGCGCTCACCGACCGGCTCGGCCGGCGTCGCGTGCTCGTGCTGTCCGGGGTGCTCGGGGCCGCCGCCTGTGCGGTCTGCGCCGTCGCACCCGACGAGGCGTCCCTGGTCGCGGGCCGTTTCCTCAACGGCATGGCCGTCGGCGCCACCTCGGCGGTCGCACCCGTGCTCCTCGCGGAACTGGCGCCGGCGCGCTCCCGGGGTTCCGTGATCACCACCTATCAGCTGGTCCTGACCGTGGGCGTGCTCGCGGCGCTCGCCCTCGGGGTGGCCTGGGACCCGGGGGGCCACTGGCGGCTGCTGCTCGCCGCGAACGCGGTCCTCCCCGCGGTGCAGGCGGTCTCGGCGGCGCTGGTCCCGCAGGCTCCGGGCGACCTCCTGGCCTCGGGACGGGACACGGCCGCCCGCGCGGTCCTGCGGGCCACCCGGGACGAGGCCGAGGCCGAGGCCGAGTACGCACGTCTCGTCCGGGTGCGCGAGCTGCCCACCGTCGGGGTCCTGCACAGCCTGCACGTACCCGGTACGCGGCTGCCGGTCGCGATCGCGCTCGGCTCCGCTCTGATGAACGCCCTCGTCGGCATCGGTGCCGTCGTCTACTACTCCACCCTGGTCTTCACCGCGGCAGGGGTCGGCGGCTCCTCGGGCGCCCAGGTCGCGAGCATGTCGATCGGTGTCGTCAACGTCGCCATGTCGGTGGTGGCCCTGGGGCTGGTCCGACGCTACGGCAGGCGCTCGCTGCTCACCGTGGGCCTGGTGGGCATGGCCGGGGCGCTGTGCGTGGCCGGGTGGGGCCTGCTGGCGGCGGGCGGCTCGGCGACCGGTGCCGTCACGGTCACCGCGATCCTGCTCTACGTGGCCTGCTTCGCCTTCTCGGCCGGTCCGGTGGCCTGGGTGCTGATGGCGGAGGTGTTGCCGGAGGAGGCCGCAGCCCGAGTCGCCGGAGCGGCCCTCGCGTTGAACTGGGGCGCCAACCTCCTGGTGGCCCTGCTGTTCCCGGTGATCGTGGGGACGCCCGCGGTTCCCGCCCGGGTGGGACTGGTGTTCTTGTTCTTCGCCCTGCTCTGCCTCGCCTTCCTGCTGCTCCTGCGGCGGTTCGTCCCCGAGACCAAGGACCGCTCGCTGGCCGAGGTCCAGGAGGAGCTCCTCCTGCGGGCGCGGCGGTAGGTCAGCCGGGTCGGCCGCCGTCGCCCGGCAGGGGCGCCGACGGGCTGATGAGGCCCGATTCCCTCAGCCGGTCCCACAGGGCGGCCGGAACCCGCTCGTGCAGGGCTGCGGCGTCCTCGGCGACCCGGTCGGGGCGCGAGGCTCCCGGAATGACCGCGACGGCGAGGGGATGGGCGAGCACGAACTGAAGGGCGAGCGCCTTGGTGGTCACGCCGTACTCAGCGGCCGCTTCTCCGATGAGCTGCACACGCTCCAGGACCCGGGGCGGAGCCTCCCGGTACTGGAAGTGGGTCCCTCCCGCGAGGATCCCCGAGTTGTAGGGCGCACCGACCACCATCTGGACCCCTTGTTCCTGAGCCATGGGCAGCAGGCGTTGGAGGGCGTGCGCGTGGTCGAGCAGGGTGTAACACCCTCCCAGGAGGAAGCCGTCCGGCCGGGGCTCTTCGAGCGTGAGCGCGATCTCGATCGGTTCCGTGCGGTTCACGCCGATGCCCCACGCCCCGATGACGCCTTCGTCGCGGAGCCCGTCGAGAACGCGGAACGCCCCGGTCCGCGCCTCTTCCAACTTCTGCAGCCACAGGTCCCCGTAGGCGTCCTGGGCGATGTCGTGCACCCAGACGATGTCTATGCGGTCCACGCGCAGGCGTCTGAGGCTGTCCTCCAGCGACCGCTTCGTGGCGTCGGCCGACCAGTCGTCCACGATCTTGTTCGGGCGGCCGTGCTCGTACGGACCCGTCCGGCGGTGCGCCGCCGGTTCCTCCTCGTCCAACACGACCCGGCCCACCTTGGTGGACAGGACGAAGGAGTCTCGTGGGCGGCCCGAGAGGGCCTCTCCGAGACGGATCTCGGAGAGCCCTGCCCCGTAGAGAGGAGCCGAGTCGTAGTAGCGAATTCCCGTGTCCCACGCCGCCTGCAGGGTGTCCTGCGCATCCTCTTCCGAGATTTTTCGAAAGAGGTTGCCCAGCGGTCCGGTGCCGAAGCCCAAGGGAGTGCGGATGATATTGGCGAGGCTCATGATTGTTCCTCAATTGCCGAACCCGAGCAGAAGGAAAATCAGCGCGCCGACCGGTCCTTTCCCATGCTAGGCCCCTCACGCCCGGATGCGCGGCGCGCTCACGCTCCGGCGATCATCCGGTCCGCGGCCCGCAGGGCCATGGCCATGCTGGTCAACGTCGGATTGCTGGCGGTTGCCGTGGGGATCACGCCGTTTCCGCCGAGGTAGAGGTTCCCGAAACCCCACACCCGGCAGTCCGTGTCGACGACGCTGGTCTGCGGGTCCTCACCCATGCGCACCGTCCCGGCGATGTGCAGGGGCAGGCCGGGGGTGGGGAAGCGCGGCTCCGCTCCTGGGAGGAAGCCCCCCAGGGCCAGAGCGGCACGGAGCATCTCCGCCATCATCAGGTGCAGGCGGGCGCCGTCCTCGCTGCTGTAGGCGAAGTCGAAGGTCGGCTGCGGCATGTCGTGCACGTCCGTGTAGGTGTCCGAGAAGGTCACGCGGTTCTCGGGCCGGGGGCCGACCAGTCCGAACCACCTCAGGTCCACGATCAGGCGTCCGTCCACGTGCGGCGGGATGTCGCCGTACTGGAAGGAGTCCCGGTTGATCTGAGCGTGCCACGGGCGGTCCTCGGTGAGGGGGATCCACACGTTCGGGTCCGGGTCGTCCTCCGGGATGGGCAGTGCGTCGTCGGGGAAGCGTTCGCGGTAGGCGCGCAGGAGGCCGCTGAACTGCTCCGCGGTGGCCGCCCGGTCGATCAGCTTCTGAAGCAACATCACCTGGCAGAAGGTCGTGGGATGTTCGGTGAGGTACCGGCCCAGCGCCGGCGGACGGATCCCCGAGGCCCACAGCAGTTGGGGGGTGAGCACGGCACCCGCCGCCACCACGTACGTGTCGGCCTCCACGCGCACCTCCCGGGTGCGGGCCAGGTCACGGACCTCGGCGTGGGCGATGCGCGATCCGGTGCTGTCCTGGACGAGCCGGGTGCACAGGTGGTGCGGCAGCAGGGTGAACCGCTCCTCCCCACCGTCCGCGAGGCTGCCGAGCACGGTGTCGGTACCGGCCCAGCGGACCATCCGCGGGTTGTCCGCGCGGCGCTTCACGGCCAGCGGCAGGCCTTGCACCTCGTACCCCTCCGGAAGCTCCGGGAACACCTCGCGCAGTGCGTCGATGATCAGGCGCTGGCGCATCGACCCGTCGAACTCGTGCCGGCTCACCCCGAGGATCTCCTCACCCTCCGCGTAGTACCGCTCCCAGTCCGCGTCGGGTATGCCCCGGTAGCGCTCCACCACGGGGTGGTGACGCGGGCAGGAACAGGTCCAGTGGGTGGCCATCCCCCCGACGGCGTAGCAGGCCGCGGCGGCCGGGATGTTGCGATAGGGATCCTGATCCGGATTCTCGGCGTTGCGGGCACTGCTCCTGTTGGTCCCGAGTTCGGCGACGGCCGACGGGTCGACGCCGAGCTCCGCCCGTCCGCTGGAAGGGACCGACAACAGGTGCAGGTGTCCCCGGATGACCGGCGCGAACAGGTTGGGGTCACGTTGGTAGATGTACGCGTTCTTCAGGTTCTCCCCGGGGCGCGCCGAGAGCTGCGCGCCCGTTTCCACCATGAGGACGGTGCGGCCCGCGGCCACGAGCCTGCGGGCGAACGTCGCACCCAAAGGACCTGATCCCACTATCAGAACATCGGCTCGATACGTCTCCGGCATGGTGCCTCATTCGTCAGGCCGCGGGTCCCCGGGCCCGCACGAACGCTGCTGTGCAATCGATCGACCCGTCCATCGTAGTCCGCGACGGCCCGGTACGCCGGGCCGCGCCCTTCCCGAGGGACGACGGTGGCGGGACGGTGAGGGCCGCCGTGGTGGCAAAGCTCGCGATCTCCCGGCGTAGAGGGACACTGGGAAGAGTCCTGGGGGCGGACCCAGCACGTACCGGAGGTACCGGGATGAACCCGCACACGGCCGCAGCGGCAGCCGGGGCAGCAGGCAGCGGCGGGGACAGGACGACCTGGCAGGCGGGGAAGGCCCGGAACTGGGCCGGTAACGTCTCGTTCTCGGCCTCCACCGTGCACCGGCCGCAGAGCGTCGCCGAGCTCTCCACCGTCGTCGCCGGTCACCGGCGGGTCAAGGCGGTCGGTTCCGGCTACTCGTTCAGTACCGTCGCCGACACCGAGGGCGCGCTGGTCCGCCTCGACCGCATGCCGAAGGTGATCGAGATCGACGCCGACCGCAGCCGGGTGCGCGTGGCCGCCGGCATCACCTTCGCCGAGCTCGCCCCGGAGCTCCACCGACTGGGGTTCGCCCTGCAGAACCTCGGTTCCCTGCCCCACATCACCGTCGCGGGAGCCTGCGCCACCGGTACGCACGGCTCGGGGAACGCGAACCCGTCGATCGCGGCCGGCGTGCGCGAGGTGGAACTCGTGACCGCCGACGGGTCGCTCGCCCGGCTCGACCGTTCCTCACCCGGATTCGGCGGCGCGGTGGTCTCGCTCGGCGCCCTGGGCGTGGCCACCCACCTGACGCTGGACCTCGTACCGGCCTACGACGTGGAGCAGTACGTCTGGGAGGGGCTTCAGTGGGAGGACCTCCTGCGCGAGGTCGAGGCCGTCACGGCGTGCGCCCACAGCGTCAGCGTGTTCACCGACTGGCACCGTGGGCACAGCGTCTGGGTCAAGCGCCGGGTCCACGATCCGCTGCCGGACCTGGCCTTCACCGGGGCCCGGCCGGCGAGCGGACCGCGGCACCCCCTCGCGGGCCTGCCCGCGGAGAACTGCTCGCCGCAGGAGGGCGTGCCCGGGCCCTGGTGGGAACGGCTTCCCCACTTCCGCGCGGACCGGCTGCCCAGCACGGGGAACGAGCTCCAGTCCGAGTACTTCGTGCCCCTCGGCCGAGCCCGTGAGGCCCTGAGCGCCGTCCACGCGTTGCGCGACCGGATCGGGCCCGTGCTCCAGCTGTCCGAGCTGCGGACCCAGGCTGCGGACGAGGCCTGGATCGGCCCGGGACACGGTCGCGACAGCCTCGCCGTCCACTTCACCTGGCGGCTCGACGTGCCGGGCGTCCTCCAGGTGCTCCCCGCCGTCGAAGCCGCTCTCGCGCCCTTCGCGCCACGCCCCCACTGGGGCAAACTCTTCACCGTCGCGCCGGAGGCGCTCGCGGCCCGCTACCCCCGGTGGGAGGACTTCCGGGCCCTGCGCACCGCCCTCGACCCCGAAGGCACCTTCCGCAATCCGCTCACCGACCGCTACTTCGGGTGACCGCCCCGTGGCCCCCTGAAGGGGGCCGGGCGGGGTGCAGCGGGCGGCCGAGGGGGCGAGGGGCCGCACCCCATGGGCAGCCTCAAGAGGCACCTTTCCCCTGCCGGTTCATGTTGGGATCAATCTGACGTTACAGGTCGGAAGGATCACACATGACAGCAGATGGCAAAAACCTCATATGCGGCCCGGCGGCCCACCACGTCCCGAGGGTGGGCGGCGCATGACCGTCGACCCGTTGATCGAGCTGCGTGACGTCAACAAGCACTACGGGGACCTGCACGTCCTGCAGGACGTCAACCTCACCGTCGGCCGCGGCGAGGTCGTGGTGATCATCGGCCCGTCCGGCTCCGGGAAGTCGACGCTGTGCCGGACGATCAACCGGCTGGAGACCGTCGAGTCGGGCACCATCCTCCTCGACGGCAAGCCCCTGCCCGCCGAGGGCAAGGAGCTGGCCCGGCTGCGCGCCGAGGTCGGGATGGTCTTCCAGTCCTTCAACCTCTTCGCGCACAGGACCGTCCTCGCCAACGTCTCGCTCGCCCAGGTCAAGGTGCGCGGTCGGGGGCGCGAGGAGGCGGACGGGCGTTCCCGGGAACTCCTGGAGCGGGTCGGCCTCGCCCGCCACGCGGACAAGTTCCCCGCCCAGCTCTCCGGTGGCCAGCAGCAGCGCGTGGCCATCGCCCGCGCCCTGGCCATGAACCCCAAGGCGCTGCTCTTCGACGAGCCCACCTCCGCCCTCGACCCCGAGATGATCAACGAGGTGCTGGAGGTCATGCGGCAACTCGCCGCCGAGGGGATGACCATGGTGGTGGTCACCCACGAGATGGGCTTCGCCCGCTCCGCCGCGAACCGCGTCGTGTTCATGGCGGACGGCAGGATCGTCGAGGACCGCACGCCGGAAGAGTTCTTCACTGCGCCCGAGAGCACCCGGGCGAAGGACTTCCTCTCCAAGATCCTGAAGCACTGAGGGCCGGCCGATGAAGCAACCCCGCGTCGTACTCCTCGTCCTCACGCTCACCCTCGCACTCGCCGCCACCGCCGTCACCGCCGTCACCACCGGCTTCGGCAGGTCCGGGAGCCCGCCGGTCAAGGGCCCGCAACCCGAGGACCTGCCCGTCTACCAGGTCGCCACCGATTTCCACCTGCCCGACTCCCCCACCTGGGAGGAGGCGAAGCGCCGCGGCCACCTGGTGGTCGGCGTCAAGGAGGACCAGCCGTACCTGGGCGAGAAGGACCCCGCCAGCGGCCGGTACTCCGGTTTCGACATCGAGATCGCCAAGATGATGGCCGCCTCGCTCGGCTTCGGCCCCACGGCGGTCGAGTTCCGCACGATCGCCTCCGCCAACCGCGAGACGGCTCTGCAGAACGGCCAGATCGACTACTACGTCGGCACCTACACCATCAACGACAACCGCAAGAAGCAGGTCGGCTTCGCCGGGCCGTACTTCATGGCCGGACAGTCCCTGCTCGTCCGCAAGGGCGAGAAGGACATCGAGGGGCCCGGCGACCTGGCCGGCAAGAAGGTCTGCTCCGCCGCCGGCTCCACCCCCTACCAGCGGCTCCAGAAGGAGTTCCCGAAGGCCGTCCTCGTCGCCTACGACACGTACTCGATCTGCGTGGACAACCTGCTCACGTACCAGGTCGACGCCGTCTCCACCGACGATCCGATCCTGCTCGGCTACGCGGCCAAGGTCCCCGAAGAACTCAAGGTCGTGGGCGCACCGTTCTCCGAGGAGCCCTACGGCATCGGCGTGCCCCGCGGGGACACCGCCCTGCGCCTCGCCCTCGACGACGCCCTCGCCGCGCACGAGAAGAACGGCGACTGGAAGAAGGCCTACGACGCCACGCTCGGGCTGTCCGGCAACCCGGCCCCGCAACCGCCCGCCATCGACCGCTACCCGGCGAACTGAGGGGAGGCACACCGTCATGGACGTACTCACCCACAACTTCTCGCTCTACGGCGCGGGATTCCTCGGCACCGTCGAGCTCACGGTCTACGCCTCGGCCCTCGCCCTGGTCCTCGGATTCCTGATGGCCGCCTTCCGCGTCGCCCCCATCGGCTCCCTCCGCGTCCTCGGCACGGTCTGGGTCACGGTGCTGCGCAACACCCCGCTCACCCTGCTCTTCTTCGCCGTCCTGCTGGGCCTGCCCCGCTTCGGAGTGGTCCTGCCCTTCCAGGTGTTCGCGGTCCTCGCCCTGGGCTGCTACACCTCCGCCTTCATCTGCGAGGCCCTGCGCGCGGGCATCAACACCGTGCCCAAGGGCCAGGGCGAGGCGGCGCGCAGCCTCGGCATGACCTTCACCCAGACCCTCGGCTCGGTGGTCCTGCCGCAGGCCTTCCGCTCCGTCATCCCGCCCGTCGGGTCCACGCTGATCGCCCTCGCGAAGAACTCCGCCATCGCGGGCGCCTTCAGCGTCACCGAGCTGCTGGGCACCTACAAGACCCTCAACGAGCTCGGCCACGACATCGTCTGGACCTTCGTCTGGATCGCGGTCGGCTACCTGATCATCACCCTGTCCATCAGCGCGCTGTTCCACGCGCTGGAGAAGCGTTACGGAGTCGCCCGATGACCGCACACGCGCTCCACGGGGACCCGGAGTCCACCGTCCTGTACGACCTGCCCGGCCCGCGGGCCCGGCGCCGCCACCTCCTCTACGGGCTCGTCTCCACGGCGCTGCTCCTCGGGCTGCTCGGCTGGGGAATCCACCTCCTCGTCGCCACCGGCCAGTTCAGCGCGGCCAAGTGGAGCCGTTCACCTACCAGGGCATCCAGGAGCTGCTGCTCAAGGGACTGGGCAACACCCTCAAGGCCTTCCTCTACGCCGCGGTGCTCTCGCTGGCGCTCGGCGCGGTCCTGGCCACGGGCAGGCTCTCGGTGCACCGGCCGGTGCGCCGGCTGGCGACGGCGTGCGTGGAGTTCTTCCGTGCCATGCCGGTGCTGGTGATGATCTTCTTCATCTTCGTGGCCCTCAAGGTGCAGCCGCTGCCCGCCCTGGTCGCGGGCCTGACCCTGTACAACGGCTCGGTGCTGGCAGAGGTCTTCCGCACCGGCATCAACGCCGTGGACCGGGGCCAGCGCGAGGCCGCGTACGCGCTCGGCATGCGCAAGACCCAGGTGATGACGTTCGTACTGGCCCCGCAGGCGGTCCGGGCGATGCTGCCCACGATCATCAGCCAGCTGGTGGTCGCCCTGAAGGACACCTCACTGGGCTACCTGATCACGTACGAGGAGTTCCTGCACGCGGGCAAACTGATCGCCTCGAACCTCGACTACGACCTGCCGTTCATCCCGGTCGTCATGATCATCGCCCCGATCTACATCGGCCTGTGCATGCTGCTCTCCTGGTTCGCCGCCTGGGTGGCCAGGCGGGAGCGGCGCAGCGTCAAGACCGGGGCGGTGGACGTGGGGCCGCCCGAGCCGGGAGTCGTGCTGCCAGGACGGAGGTGACGACGACGTACGGATCACACCCGAGGAACGATTGAGGAACGGGCGGAAATTCAACGCCCGACCGCCCGGCCTCTTGGGGCATACGAAAGTCTGCACCGCGGCGAGCCGGAAGAGGCTGGACCGGCCCGATGGTGGAGCGCATCCTTGTCCGAAACCGGCACAAGGCTTTCGGGCAGGAGGGCCCCATGGCTTTCACATGGATATCAGAAGGCACCGATCTTGCGTTCCTGCGAGTCTCGGATCCCCCGGTGGACGACCTGGAGACGTTTCTCAACGCCGATCGAGCGACATGGATCGACCTCTTCGAGAGGTGGCACGGGCACACGTACAAGAAGCCGCCGCTCGACGATGTCAAGCGGTGGAACGATCTGATCAAAAACAAAACGTACGGCGTCGCCGATGACAAGGTCGACGAGCTGTCCCATCGCCTCACCCTCGGCTTCCATACGACCGTCGTGGAACTCCGAAATTGGCTGGAGAAGGAAGAGGGTGAGGCGCGCAAAGAACTGGCGGCCGAAGAGAAGCTGCGCCATGAGCAGGGGGCGAGGACCGACACCGCCCAAGGGGCCACGGGCGTGACGGAAGAACAGGTGAAGGAAAGGCTGCGGATCCGCGCGGGCGTGGCCATCGCCAGAGACCGCTCAAGGGAATGGGAGAGCGAGGGTCCCCGGGGGCTCCGGGAGGACATGTCCGATGTGACTCCGGCCCGCATGGAAGCGGTGATGACCGCCTTCACGACATCGGTCAAACCTCAGTGCGCGGAGGCCTACAAGCATTATCGGACGGAGGAAACGGCGAAGCTTCCCTGCGTCGTGGAGTTCGAGGCGGCCTACTCGGAGCTCCACAGCGCCGAGGGCTGGCTTCGGGAAGCCTGTCACCGCATGCGCCGGCCGTTGGGCGAGCAGCAGCCCGGAGCGGCACTCCGGGTGAAACAGGCCGCGGAAGAGGAGTTGTTCAAGGCCTGGGTGGCCTACACGGAGGCGTGCAGCGGCGTCGGAGCGGCCCTGGTCGGACTCGCGGAGGGCTTCATCCAGTGGGCGAAGGACGACACGGAGAACAAGATCCGGGCGAACTTCGCCACCGAGCACCGCAAGACCACGACGGCGATGGTCGGGGCCAAGCTCGCGCTGGCCACGACGGCCGCGTTGGTCGGATGCCTCAGTCTGGCGAGCGGCCCGGCGGTCCTGACCGCTCTCGCCGCGCTGGGGGTGGGCATGGAGTACCTCGACGGCCTCGTCACCGGGGCGGTCACCAAGGCCGACGCTGCGGACGACTCGACGGTGGACCGGCTCGCGGGGCGGAAGTTCGAGGGCGCGGGATCCGAGGGGAACCTGGACGCGATCACCACGACCGCCAATGCCGCCCGGCAGGCCCAAACGGTGGCAGGACCAGGGCTGCGCTGGCTCGAGGCGGCCACGGGTTTCCCGACCGCCCCTGAGTCGGCACTGGTCGGGGACTTCGCTCAGGTGGGGAAGCTCTTGGTCGACGTGCACCGGATCGTCAACCCCCAGATCCTCAAGGACACGCCCGAGCGCGCGGCACTCCTGGAAGCGCTGCACCGCGCGCGCACGAGCCTCGAGGGTGCCGCACCCGCAGGGGGAAAGGTGGACGTCTTCACCTTCGATCTCGCGACCGGCATCGCGACGATCACGGTGAACGGTGTGCGCGGAACCCTCCAGAACGGCCGTTTCAGCCCGGACGACCGGGCACGCCGGAGTTTCGAAGCGGCGCTGGCCGACTGGACACGCACGATCACCGGCCCCGTCAACGTGCCCGCCCCCAGGGGCACGAAATTCGGCGGCCAGCGGGTCGTGCGGTTCACCCTGCAACCCGTGGACGGCGAAGGTCCCGTGGACGCCGCGAACGTGGCGTCGTCCATCCACTCCCACACGGAGGAGGAGCTCGGGTTCCGGTGCCGGGCGATCGCATCGGGCTTCGGCCTGCCCAAGCAGTGGGGCACGGACCGCTGGGAAATCGAATTCTTCCTCAGCCATGAAGGGGACATCAACCTCGAAGAACCCAAGTTCGAATTCAAATACATGATCCACTATCCGGACCATGACCAGGGCTCGGGAATCATCGCGCGCACCGGAGCAGACATTGAACGGCTGTACCGACTGCGCCAGGAGGACAGCGAACTCAATTTCATCCCACTCCTCCGGGAATGCCTCGGTGGGCCTGCGAGGAATTTCGTCCTGGATGCCTCCCAGGGTCTCCTGGAATGCGACGGGAGCATCGTTCTGGAGATGGGCCTTGCGTTTCAGGACGTACTGGCGAACCAGAAGGAGGTGTGGGACACCCTTCAGCGTTTCGAGTCCGGAGTGGCCGGCCCCGACGCGTGGGAAGAGCGCTCGCCGGCCGTTCATTTCCTGCTCTGGTCCTGGGAAGAGGCCGTACGGGCCTATCACGACGTCCTTGAATGCGGCGCGTTCGAAGTCGAGGCATTTCGTCGCTTCCTCACGTACACCCGGAGCCTCACCGGAGAAAGCAGCAGCCGATTTACCTGTTTTGTGACGGCCGACGCCGAATTGCACGACCGGCTGATGAAGATGATGGATCTGTATTGGGTCGCGCTGCGGGGAGACAATGTGGACGACGAAGGCGCCCAACTGCGGGTGCAGCAGATCCGCACTCTCCTGGAGAGTGGCCACATGCCTGCCTTCTGACCTCCGTACCCCGCGCCGCCTCGCCCCCCGGACCAGACCTTCGTCCGGGCCTAGGAGGGGACCGCCCGTCGGTCGGGCAGGTGCCAGCGGTACGGCGCCACGAGGGTGTCGATGCTGTCCGGTCCCCAGCTCCCGGGTGCGTACGGTTCCACCGCCGGTGGCGCGGCGAGCAGCGGGGCCGCCACCTCCCAGAGCCGCTCGATCCCGTCGGACCGCGTGAACAGGGACTGGTTGCCGCGCATGGCCTCCAGCAGGAGGTGTTCGTACCCCTCCAGGAAGTTCTGCGCGGCGAACGAGGTGCCGTAGCGGAAGACCATGTCGCCGTCGGCCAGCTGCATCGACGGCCCCGGCTCCTTGACCAGGAAGCGGGCGGTGAGCGAGCCGGGGTCGTCGAAGTCGATGACGAGCTCGTTGCCACGGCCGCCCGCGGCCGCCCGCGTGTCCAGCGGGAACATCCGCAGGACGGGCTCGCGCAGGCCGAGCGTGACCAGGTGCCGTCCCTCGGCCAGGGCCTTCCCCGTGCGCAGGTGGAACGGGACGCCCGCCCAGCGCCAGTTGTCGATCTCGACCCGCAGCGCGGCGAAGGTCTCGGTGTCCGACGCCGGGTCCACGCCCTGTTCGTCGCGGTAGCCGGTGTACTGGCCTCGCACGACGTGCGCGGGGTCCAGCGGGCGCATGCTGCGGAAGACCTTGACCTGCTCGTCGCGGAGCGCGTCCGCCTCCAGGGCGACCGGCGGTTCCATCGCGATGAACCCGAGCAACTGGAACAGGTGGGTGACGACCATGTCCCGGAAGGTGCCGGTGCCTTCGAAGAAGCGGGCGCGGCCCTGGATGTCGATGTGCTCGGGGACGTCGATCTGGACGTGGCTGATGTGTTCGCGGTTCCACAGGGGTTCGAAGAAGCCGTTGGCGAAGCGCAGGGCCAGGACGTTGTCGACGGCCTCCTTCCCGAGGAAGTGGTCGATCCGGAACACCCGTGACTCGTCGAAGACGGCGTGGATGGCGGCGTTCAGCTCACGGGCGGACGCGAGGTCGGCGCCGAAGGGCTTCTCGACGATGACCCTGCCGTTCCCGGCGAGCCCGGTGGAACCGAGCAGATCGATCATCGAGGTGAACGCCACGGGCGGCACGGCGAGGTGGAAGAGCCGGCGCGGCTCGCCCCCGAGGGCCGCCTCCGCCTCCCGCACCGCGGCCAGCAAGGGGTCGGCAGCCCCGGTGTCGGCCGCGCCGAACGACAGGGCGGCTTCGAACGCCTCCCACGCCGGGCCTTCGGGCCGCGAGCGCCCGAACTGCGCCACGGCCTGCTGCGCGTGGCGCCGGAACTCCTGATCGGTGAGGGCCTCGGCCGCCGGAGCGGTGCCGACGATGCGGTAGCGGCGCGGCATCAACCCCGCCCGCGCCAGGTGGAACAGCCCCGGCAGCAGCTTGCGCCTGGCCAGGTCGCCCGTAGCACCGAACAGAACGATGACGTGGTCCGCGGGGGACTCGGCGGGCTGGACCATCGGGCCTCCTCACTCTCCGCGCCACGGCGCTGCACGGCACGGCCGACCGCGGTGCCGGCTCCGCCACCGTGGCGGGGCGCCGTGGGTCCTCAGCATTCCACTTCGTGCACGCCCTGCCGGACCGGCGCACCGGAGGCCTTCGCGGCGCTACCCCCGGGTAACGTCGCGGCCACCGTCGGGCACGGCAGAGGCGCCGGCCCGACGGTGGCCACGTGACGGGCGGATCCGGTGACCGGACGGCGGGCGGGTGGTGAAACCCAGGGCGGGGACTGCGCTGCGCGGGTCTACTCACAGATTGGTTACTGCCGGGTTCTCACGCCCCGGAGAGCGTTTGCCGCATCAGCCGTGCACGCTCCTCATGTCACGGTCGGTCCGTGCCCTTGCGCTGTCCTGTGTCACCGATTGGCTTATCGCGTCGAGCCTACGGAAGTCCCTGTGCGGGGCCCAGACACCGACCGGCCGGCCCGGCGGCGGATCGCCTCTCCCCCGATCGGCCTCCCCCGACCGGGGGAGGGCGGGGTCCCGGAGAGGAGAGTCGCCCGTTCGGTGACATACCGGGACAATCATGAGTACGGCCCTTTGCTGACGTCCACGGGCAGGAGTCCACCATGACCAGCACACCGACGGTTCCCACCGTGCTCCTGAACTCCGGCGCGATGATGCCGACGATCGGTCTGGGGACGTACGAGATCCCCGACGCGGACGTCCCGGACGTGGTCCGCCGGGCGGCCCGGATCGGCTACCGCCTCATCGACACCGCGGCGAGGTACGGCAACGAGCGGGGCGTCGGCGAAGGCGTCAGGACCGCCGAGGTGCCGCGGGAGGAGTTCTTCGTCGTGTCCAAGGTCCGCGGCGGCGACCAAGGCTACGACGCGACGCTGCACGCCTTGGAGGAGAGCCTGCGGCGCATGGGGCTGGACCATCTGGACCTCTACCTCATCCACTGGCCGCTGCCCCGGCAGGACCTGTACGTGGACACCTGGCGTGCGATGGCGCGGCTGGCCGCCGAGGGTCGGGTCAGGTCGATCGGGGTGTCGAACTTCACCCCGGCCCACCTGGACCGTCTGGAGCAGGAGACCGGCGTCGTGCCCGCCGTCAACCAGGTCCAGATCAACCCGCGCCTCCCCCAGACCGCATGGCAGGAGTACGCCGCGACGAAGGGCATCGTGCTGCAGTCGTGGGGGCCGCTCGGCCACGGCGGTTCGTTGCTGACCGAACCCGTGGTCCACAGCGTCGCCGAACGGCACGGGAGGACCCCCGGACAGGCCGTGCTGCGCTGGCACCTCGACAACGGGCTGGTACCGATCCCCAAGACGGTGCGCCCCGTGCGCCTCGCGGAGAACTTCGCCGTCTTCGACTTCCGGCTGACGGCCGACGACCACGCGTCCCTCGACACCCTGGCCGGTACCCAGACCGCCATGGACCCGGACGTGCACGAGGAGTTCTGAGGGCGAGGGCCGTCCGGAGGACGTGGCGGTGACGCCGCACAGGTCCGATTTACCCCCTTCTTAGCGACAAGTACGGATACTGTCCGCAATCGAACCTGCGCCCGGACCCGTACGAGGTCCGCCGAGAAGCGAACGGAGAAGCGGACCCGCAATGGGTGAACCTCCCGGTCCCTGCCGTGCCACGTCCTGCCCGCCCACCTTCGGGGTCCCCGCGTGCGGGGTGGGGGTGGCACGGTGACCGAGTTGTTGCTGCTGCTCCTCGCCCTCGCGCTGACGATGGCGTGCGCGGTGTTCGTGGCCGCCGAGTTCTCCCTGACCACCGTCGAGCGCGGTGAGCTGGAACGGGCCGCCGCGGCCGGAGAGCGCGGCGCGGACAGCGCGCTGAAGGCCGCGAAACGGCTCACCTTCCAGCTGTCGGGCGCCCAGTTGGGCATCACGGTCACCTCGCTGGTGATCGGCATGCTGGCCGAGCCTTCGGTGTCCGCACTGCTGCGCGGCCCGCTGGGCGCACTGGGCCTGCCCGAGGGCGCCGTGTCCACCACGGCGACCCTGCTGGGCGTGGTGCTGTCCACCGTCGTGCTGATGGTGGTCGGTGAACTGGTGCCGAAGAACTGGGCGATCTCGCATCCCCTGGGCGTGGCCAAGGTCGTGGCCGGTCCCCAGCGTGCCTTCACGGCCGTGTTCGCGCCGCTGATCCGGCATCTCAACGACACGGCCAACCGGCTGGTGCGCCGGCTCGGGCTGGAGCCGGCCGAGGAGCTGACCTCCGCCCGTACCCCGGAGGAACTGGTCGCGCTGGCCCGGCACTCGGCACGCGAGGGAGCGATCGAGGCGGATTCCGCGGAACTGTTCGTCAAGACCCTGCACCTGGCCGAGCTGACCGCGGAGAACGTGATGACCCCGCGGGTGGACGTCCGGGCCCTGGGGAGTGGCGCCACGGCCCAGGACGCCGCGGACCTGACGCTGGCCACCGGCATCTCCCGCTTCCCCGTCCACCGCGACAGCCTGGACGAGGTCGTCGGCACCGTCCACGTGCGGGACGTCCTGGCCCTGGAGGAGCAGGACCGGGAGGCGACACCGGTGACCGATCTGATGACGGGGGCGCTGCTGGTCCCGCACTCCCTGCCCGTGGACACCCTGCTCGGTCGGCTCCGCGAGGCCCGCACCATGGCCGTGGTCGTCGACGAGTACGGCGGCACCGCCGGAGTCGTCACGGTGGAGGACATCGTCGAGGAGGTCGTCGGCGAGGTCCGCGACGAGCACGATCCCCTGGAGGTCCCCGACCTGGTGCCGGCCCCGGAGGAGAACGGACGCAGGGTGTGGGAGGCCGACGGCAGCGTGCGTCTCGACGAGCTGGAGGAGATCGGCTTCACCGTCCCCGAGGGCCCGTACGAGACCCTGGCCGGCCTGATCGCCACCCGCCTGGAACGCATTCCCGCCGAGGGTGACCGGGTCAGCGTCGACGGCTGGGAGGTCACGGTCCTGGACGTCGAGCACCACCGTGCCGACCGGGCGGCGATCCTGGCCCCCGCCGGCCCGGACCGCACCGACCGCACCGACCGCACCGACCGCACCGACCGCACCGAGGAGGAGAGCCGATGACGACCCTCCAGTTGCTGATCGGCGCTCTGACGCTGGTCACGAACGCCTTCTTCGTCGGGGCCGAGTTCGCCCTGCTCTCCGTACGCCGCAGCCAGATCGAGCCCGCGGCCCTGAAGGGCAACCGGCGGGCCAGGACCGCCCTGTGGGGTCTGGAACACCTCTCCGCGGCGATGGCCACCGCGCAGCTCGGCATCACCGTGTCCTCCCTGCTGCTCGGCGCCGTCGCCGAGCCCGCCATCGCCCAGCTGCTGGAAGCGCCGTTCGCGGCGATCGGCGTACCGGGGGCGCTGGTCCACCCGATCGCCTTCGTGATCGCGCTGACGCTGGCGACGTACCTGCACATGCTGCTCGGCGAGATGATCCCCAAGAACATCGCGCTCGCCGCGCCGGCACCGACCGCGCTGCTCCTCGGCCCGCCGCTGGTGGCCATGACCCGGACGCTGCGCCCGGTGGTGTTCGGCATCAACGCCGTCGCCGACGCACTGCTGCGCCTGCTGAAGGTGGAGCCCAAGGGCGAGGTCGCCTCGGTGTTCACCGACGACGAACTCGCCCGTCTGGTCAGGGAGTCCCAGGACGCCGGCCTGCTCGGCCCCCAGGACGGCGAACGCCTCCAGGACGCGCTCGATCTCGGCACCCGTAGGGTCGCCGAGATCATGATCCCGCGCACCGAGTTCGTCACCGTGGGCCAGGGTGTCACTCCGCGTCAGCTGGAACGCACCGCGGCGGAGCACGGCTTCTCCCGGCTGGTGGTCACCGGACCCGACGGGGCCGTCCTGGGATTCCTCCACATCAAGGACGCCCTGGCCGCCACCGACCGCGCCGCCGCCTTCGCGCCCGCCGCCCTGCGCACGGTGACCGAGGTGACGGTGGACACTCCGCTCGACGACGCCATGACGGCCCTGCGCGCCGCCGGCACCCACCTCGCCGCCGTCACCGGGCCCGAGGGCACCGTCGTCGGCTTCGTCACGATGGAGGACGTGCTGGAGGAACTCGTCGGCGAGGCCGTCTGAGCGGACCGCCCGCGCCGTTCGGCGGGAGTCGCTCGACGGCGGCCCTTCCGGCGGGACTACGCCCACCGTCCCTGCACGGTCCGGCCGTCCGGAGGAGCCCGGACGGCCGGTTCGCGGTCCGCCCGAATCGGGGCCACCGGGCCCTTCGAGAGCCGGGGCGCCGCTTGATACTCCTTCGGGCCATGAACACAATCACTCGCCGGCAAGCCCTCAGGACCACGGCCGGCGCCTTAGCCGTCCTCGGCCTCACCGCCACCGTCACGGCCACGGCCACCCACGCGAGCGCCTCGCCCCGCACGGCCGCCGCGCGCTCGGCGGCGAACGAGGTCGACGAGGTCTACCTGGGCCGCCGCATCCAGATCACCTGGGCCGCAGGCGGCTCCCACGGGGGGCACCACGGGGGTGCGGACATGCCCACCGTCCGCATAGACGGCCGTGAGCTGCACGTGATGCGCAACGTCGACGGCACCTGGATCAGCGTGATCACCCACTACGAGCCCTGCGCCGACCCGCTCTCCGTGGCCCGCGCCGCCGTGCGCGAGCTCCAGGGCGCCGATCTCGCTCCGTTCGCCCCCATGGGGGGCAACGCATGATCGTCCGCAAGAACCAGGCAGCGCTGAACGGCAACGAGAAGCGCGCCTTCACCAACGCGGTGGTCGAACTGAAGCGGAGCGGTGTCTACGACCGCTTCGTCACCACGCACAACTCCTTCGTCATGAACGACACCGACACCAGCGACCGGTACGCGCACCGCTCCCCCTCGTTCCTGCCCTGGCACCGCCGGTTCCTCCTGGAGTTCGAGGGGGCGTTGCAGCAGGTGGACCCCTCGGTCAGCCTCCCGTACTGGGACTGGACCGTCGACCGGACCCCCCGCTCCTCCCTCTGGGCCCCGGACTTCCTCGGCGGCAACGGCCGGGCCCGCGACGGGCAGGTGACGGACGGCCCGTTCGCCTACGCGGGCGGCAAATTCCCGATCAACGTGCGGGTGGACGGACGGGCGTTCCTCCGCCGGGCGCTCGGCGCCGAGGTGGCCGAACTGCCGACCAGGGCCGAGGTGGACTCCGTGCTCGCCATGCCGGTGTACGACATGGCTCCCTGGAACAGTGCCTCGGACGGCTTCCGCAACCACCTGGAGGGGTGGCGCGGGGTCAACTTGCACAACCGGGTGCACGTGTGGGTCGGCGGTCAGATGACCAGCGGGGCCTCGCCCAACGATCCGGTCTTCTGGATGCACCACGCCTTCGTGGACAAGCTCTGGGCGGAGTGGCAGGCGCTCCACCCGGGGTCCCCCTACCTGCCGGCGGCGGGCACGGCGAACGTGGTGGACCTGCGCGACACCATGCGGCCGTGGAACGACGTGACACCGGCCGACATGCTCGACCACCGCGCGTTCTACGCCTTCGACACCGATCCGGTGGCGGCCGGACGACGGTGACGGCCGGGGAGGTGGCCGTGTCCCGGGTCACGACCGGGGCGCCGGCCACCTCCACGCCGTGGCACATCGGTGCGCAGGGTGCACGCCGGAAGAAGGGGGAGCCGGGGCACGTGCCCGATCGGAGGACGTTCCGGCGGAGGCCGGGACGCCACCGGGTGAGGCAGGGTCCCACCCCGACGACCGACCGACGGCCGTGTCGGGGGCCGGGAGTCCGACGGCAGACTGGCTGGCGTGTTCCGTAGGCCGGGGAACACGTGGCTCGTCGGAGCCGCGTGCCGGCCACGCTCTTCAGGGGCCCGTACGCCCGAGGCGTGCACGCCCCGACCCCACCGAATGGGTAGCCCATGGTCACGATCACCAAGACCCCCGCGCCGGACGACGGGCCGGTCTCCGAGAAGACCTTCTTCGGACACCCCCGCGGGCTGGCCACGCTCTTCCTCACCGAGATGTGGGAGCGGTTCAGCTTCTACGGCATGCGAGCGCTCCTCCCGCTCTACCTGATCGCCGGCGGGCCCGCGGCCGCGGCCGGGTCCCAGGGCAACGGCCTGGCGATGAGCGAGTCCACCACCCTGGCCATCACCTCTCTGTACATGGCCTTGGTGTACCTGCCCTGCATGGTGGGCGGCTGGCTGGGCGACCGGCTGTGGGGGCCGCGACGCACCGTGATCGTCGCCGGATGCGTGATCGTCGCCGGCCACCTGCTGCTGGCCGTACCGGGCCTGCCGCCGTTCTTCGCCGGGCTGGCGCTCGTCGCGATCGGCTCGGGCCTGCTCAAGGCCAACATCTCCACGATGGTCGGCCACCTCTACCAGGGGCCGGACGATCCCCGCCGCGACGGCGGTTTCACGATCTTCTACATGGGGATCAACCTCGGCGGCCTGCTGGCCCCGCTGATCATCGGCACCATCGGGCAGCAGGTCTCCTGGCACCTGGGCTTCGCGCTCGCCGCCGCGGGCATGGCCCTCGGGCTCGTGCAGTTCGTGGTGGGGACGCGCCATCTGGGCGGCGGGCGCGACGTCGTGCCCGAACCCGTGGGACGGGCCGAGCTGCGCACCGTGCTGCGCACGTCCGGTCTCTGGCTGGCCGCGGCAGCGGTCGTCAGCACCGCTCTGGTGCTGTCCGGCCACTTCACGATGGACATGGCGCTGGCGGCACTGGCCCTGGCGGGCATCGCGATCCCGGTGGTCGTGCTGGTACGGATCAAGCGGGACAAGGACCTGGACGCGGGCGAGCAGTCCCGGATGAGCGCCTACGTGTGGTTCTTCGTGGCCGCCGCCGTCTTCTGGATGATCTACGACCAGGGTGCCTCCACCATGGCCGTCTTCGGCGCGAAGAACACCAGCGGGGAGCTGTTCGGTTTCGGGTTCCCGAGTTCCTGGCTGCAGTCCGCGAACCCGGTCTTCATCATGGCCCTGGGCCCGGTGTTCGCCTGGGTGTGGCTGTGGCTGGCGCGCCGCCGGCAGGAACCGACGACCACGGTGAAGTTCGCCATGGGTCTGTGGCTGATCGGTGTCTCGTTCCTGGTGTTCGTCGTACCGATGGCCATGTCCGGAGGCGGCGCCGAGGTCAGCCCGATGTGGCTGGTGTCCATCTACCTCATCCAGACCATCGGCGAGCTGTGCCTGTCGCCGGTCGGGCTGTCGGTGACCACGAAAATGGCTCCGCTGAAGTACGCGAGCCAGACGATGGGCATCTGGTTCCTGGCGGTGACGGCCGGTGACAGCGTGGCTTCGCTGCTGGTGCTGTCCGGGGTGAAGCTGGGCACCACCCCGGTGGTGGGTGTGGAGGGCGCCCTGGCCGTCCTCGCCGGCCTGGTCCTCTTCCTCCAGCGCAAGCGGGTCGAGTCGCTGGGGGCCGGGCCCGCCGGGCCCGGTCGGTCCTCCGCGCCCGGGTCGGGCGGCATGGCGACCGGCGTGTCGTGAGCCGGTCGGGCCGGGCCTGCGGACCCCCTCAGCCTTCCGGGATCGGATGCAGCCAGCCGCGGGTCGCCGCCTGGATGCCGGCCTGGAAGCGGGTGTCCGCGTCCAGTTCGCCGAGGAGCTGGTTGATCCGCCGGCGGGCGGTGTGGACGTGGACGCCCAGGCGCCGCGCGATGGACTCGTCCTTCAGCCCGGCGGCGAGCAGCCCCAGCAGCTCCCGCTGACCCGGGGTCAGCGGGCTGCCGGCGTCGCCGACCGGCGTGGCACGTCCCCACAGCGACTCGAACAGGGGCAGGACGGTCCGGCGCAGCAGGCGCTCGCCGAACACCAGGGCCGGCCCCGTGACGTCGGTGGAGCCCGAGACGGGCAGGAGGCAGGTGCGCCGGTCGACCAGGAGCAGGCTCGTGGGGAGGCGGGGTCCGGTCCGTACCTGTAGGCCGAGTTCGGTCAGGACGGTCAACACCTTCGCCTTGTCGGGGAAGTCCGTGCCCGTGCGGTCGGTGACGGTCCGCACGGTGACGCCCCGGGCCAGCAGCCCGCGGACGTGGCGGCACCCCGCCGCCGCGACCTCTCCGGCCCCCTCCCTCCCCCGGCCGTGCGGCAGCCGGTCGAGCACCAGCACCTCCTTCTCCGCGGCGCCGAGCATGCGGTCCACGCGCGCCGCGACGTCCTCGGTGCTGACGAGCGTCTCGATCTGCGGCGGCGCCGGCGGGCGGGACGGGACGGGGCGCGGCCCGCGCCGGAGGAGGTCGGAGTAGACGCGCAGGGATTCCAGAACGGCGGACTCCTGCCGCAGGAGTTGCTCACGGCGCTGGATGATCCTGCCCAGCGCCGCGGCGGGGTCGCCGATCCCCTTGCGGGCCACCGTCCCGCTGTCGTCCTGCGGGGGCTCCGGGCCCGGCTCGTACGGGTCGGTATCGATCATGCCGCGGATTCTCACGGCCTTCACGGCGTGCACACAAGTGTGCATGTCCATTTCTGAGCCGGCCCCGGATCTGGCGCCCGGACCGTCAGCGGCGCTTGCATGGCGGCTGCTCACCGCAACCGTCCAGGCACTCATGGTGAAGGAGACCCGTTGCCCAGGTTCACAGCACCCTCGTCGGCGTCTGCCGAAGTCGTGCAACAGGTATGGCGCAAACGTCTCGCTCCGGCCGGCGCACTCGCCGTCCTGCTGGCCGTGGCGACGGCCCTGCAGGGATCGGCGGCGTGGGCCGTCGGTACCGTCGGCGGCCCCGTGAACGCCCGGCCCGGCCGGGACACCGCCACTCCGGTCCTCGTCGAGGGGATACGCGAGTCCGTCGACGCCAAGGCCGCCCCGGCCGACGCGGCGCGCGAGCACCTCGCGTCGAACAAGAGCCGGTACAAGATCCCCCGGGCCGGCAGCGATCTGACGCCGGTGGCGACGTCCTCGGGACCGACGGCCGAGACGGTCCGGCTGCAGCAGAAGCACCGCGGGGTCGAGGTGCTGGGCGGCCAGTACGTGGTGCGCATGGAGAAGCAGAACGACAAGCGCGTGGTCACCGGTACCTCGGGGCACTACTTCACCGCCCTCACCACCGACGTGACCCCCGAGATCGACGAAGGACTCGCCGTGCGGCGCGCGGTCTCGGCCACCTACCGCCGGCTCGCCGGAGCCCTCGACAAGAGCCAGGCGCCGCGCGAGGAGAACGGCGGCTCGCCCGCCGCCACCGGTCTCACCGGTGAGTCGAAGGGCCTGGTGGTGCTCCCCAAGGGCGCAGGTGTCCTCGCCTACCGCGTCACCGTGCAGGGCACCACGCCCGGCAGCACGGAGCCGGTCGTGCACGAGGTGTACGTCGACGCCCACGCGGGCTACCCGGTGCTCCAGTACAGCGCCGTGAAGACGATGGCGGCTCCGCAAGCACCGGGTGCGGCGCGGGCGGCCGACGGAGCGACGGCCGGCTCCCCGCCGGAGGCCGCGCCGGGGCTGTTCCCCGAAAGCGGTTCCGGTACCCGGCTGAACGGTGCCGCGGCCACGCTGGACATCGCCTACGACCAGCCCGCCGGAGCGTTCGTCCTGGCCGACGCCGCCCGGATGCGCGGCTCCAGCAAGGGGCTGCTGGCCACCTGGGACGCCCGCGGCCGGTCGGTCTCGGAGGCCTCCGGCCGGTGGCCGAGCGGAATCAAGATGTTCTCCTCCCCGACCTCCGCGTTCGGCGCCGCCGCGACCGATTCGGGTGCCGTCGACGCCCACTGGAACGCCGGCCAGGTCTACGACTACTACAAGAAGAACCACGGGCGGGACAGCCTCGACGGCAACGGCACGGCCGTCAACTCGCTCGTCGGCGTCACCTACTACGGCCTGCCCTACGTCAACGCGTTCTGGGACGGCACCAAGATGGTGTACGGCAGCGGGAACGCAGAGTACAAGCCGCTGTCCGCAGACACCGACGTGGTCGGCCACGAGATGACCCACGGGGTGATCGAGCACTCGGCGAACCTCGTCTACGCCGGCCAGTCGGGTGCCCTGAACGAGGCCCTCGCCGACTACTTCGGCAACGCGATCGACGTCACCGCCAACGGCACGCCGATGAGCGACCCCACGGCGGGACTGATCGGCGAGGACCTCTGCCGCACCAAGGCCGCCGCCGACTGCGCCCTGCGCAACCTCAACGACGGTGCCACGACGTCCAAGAACTTCCTGGGCGTGTCGTTCGCGACCGACAACGGTGGCGTGCACCTGAACTCGACGATCTTCTCCGGCGCGCTGTGGGACATGCGCGAGGACCTCGGCGGCACGCTGGCCGACAAGATCGTCTACAAGGCCGTCACCGAGTACATGACGCCGATCGACGGGTTCACCGAGGCCCGGGAGGCGGTGCTCGCGGCCGCCAGGGCGCTGGGCGCCACCGCCGCCCAGCAGAACACGGTCAAGCGGTCGTTCAACGCCCACGGCATCGTCCCCGGCTGGGAGCAGGCCCTCGGCCTGGACACCGACAGCCTCTTCGGGACGCTCAACACCACCGATTCGGGCGTCGGCGCGGGCGGCGGCTGGTGGGCCGTCTCGAAGTCGAACGACGACGGCTCCGAGCCCTACTCCGTCTACGCCGGCCGGCTGGACGGACAGGGCGCCCCCAAGGTGATCAGCCCCAACGACGGCAGGTACCACACCTCTCCTGCGACGGACGGCAGGACGGTCGTCTGGACCGCCTACGGCCGCACGTCGGTCGACGTCCTGTCCCGTCCCGTCGCGGGGGGTCCGGTCAAGACGCTGTACAGCTCGACGACCGGCGTCTCCGGTCTGCGGGTGGACAAGGGCGTGGTCGTGTTCGAGGAGTACGACATCCTCGGGGGACGGCACGTCGCCTACCAGCGCCCGGCCGACAGGACGCCGGTCTTCACCGACGGACGCAGGCGGGACACCCTCACCGGTCTCCCCTCCCTCCACGGCGACAAGATCGCCTACGCCAAGCTCTACCCCCAGGACGGGACCTACCGGCTGGGAGTGGAGGTCCTCGACCTGGCCTCCGGCAAGTCCGTGATGGCGGAACGGCTGGAGGAGCCGGTGAGCCTCGGCCAGACCGCCGTCAACGACAAGAACGTGTTCTGGCTGGCCGACACCAACCGGAGCGACGCCGGGCAGCTGACGATCATGAGCGCCGCCCTGGACGGTACGGGAGCGTACGCCGTCAGCAGCGAGTACAAGCCGGGCGCGCTCATCGCGTCCGACCTGACCGTCTCGCAGGACGCCCTGACGGTCGTGGGCTGGACGCCCGACACCCGGTACCGCAACGAGTCGCTGCCCAAGCTCTGGCAGCTGTCCACCGACGGCTCCCGTCGGGACCGCGTCTCCTGCAACCGCGGTGAGCAGAACTACCCCGCGGCGGGCTCCGGCCGCCAGGTCGCCTGGCTCGACTCGACCACCGGCTCCACCGAGCTGGTCGTCCGCGACCGGCCGGCCGGGAACTGCTGACGACAGGGCACGAGGGGCGGGGACGGCGACCTCCTTCGCCGTCCCCGCCCCGCAGGCATGCTCCCGCCGGGGGGCGGGGCGGGCGCGGACGGAGACGGCCCGGGTCGCTGGGCGGGAAGGTTCCCGGACGGCCCGGCCTCAGCACACCGGGCGCAGCGCCTCGGCCAGTCTCCGTAGTTCCTCGGCGGTGGCCGGGTCACCCGACTCCTCGATGCAGAGCGCCATGTCGCACAAAGCGCGGCACAGCTCCTCGTCACCGGGGTGGCGAAGGTCTTCTGCACGGGAGCGGGCGCGGCCGGCGTCACGTCCTGGTTCTGGGGTCACTTGTGGCACGAGACGAAACTAGGCGCGCGGCGAGGCCCGGGTCATCATCCGTTCGGCGGAGCGGGGGGAGTACGGGGAAGGCACCCCTGGGCGTGGGCGCCTCCCCCTTCGGCCACGGCGCGGGGGGCCTCGCCGTCCGGGCGTACCCCGGGGAGTGCCGGCGCCGGCCCCCGGCGGGAGCCGGTTCCGTTGCGGGCGGTCCGAGGGCCGGCCGAGGGCCGGACGAAGGCGCAGCACACCAGGCCGAGCAGCAGCGCGGCCACGGGGAAGGCCAGGGCCGCCCGGGTGGCGGAGGTGGCGGTGGCACCGAAGTGGGCCTGGAGCAGGGCCCCGGTGACGGCGGTGCCGAAGGCCCCGCCGAGCTGGCGGCTGGTGTTGAAGACCCCGGACGCGGCGCCGACGAGCGACGGGTCCAGACCTCGGGTGGCGATGCCCGCGAGGGGCGCGGAGGCCAGTCCGATGCCGATGCCGGCCGCGAGCAGGGGCAGCATCAGCAGCCCTAGGGCGACGCTCGGGTGCAGCAGCCAGGTCAGCGCGCCGGTGCCCGCCGTGAGCAGGAGGAAGCCGGCCGCTGCGAGGGCACGCGGGCTGGTGGTGGCGGACCACGTGCCCGCTGTGCGTGCGCACAGCGACGCCAGGACGAACATCGGGACGGTGGCCGCGCCCGCCGCGAACGGGCTGTACCCGAGGCCGCTCTGCAGGTAGAGCATCAGGGGCAGGAAGAGGCCGCCCATGGCCAGGCCCAGGGCCGCGACGCCCGCGGCGCCGGCCGAGAAGTCCCGATGGCGGAACAGCCGCAGGGGCAGCAGCGGTTGAGCGGTGTTGCGCCACTGCGACCACAGGAACACCCCCAGGCACAGGGCCGCGAACACGAGCACCGAGGGAATGGTGACCGGTCCGGCGACGGTGCCCCAGTCGTACGCCTCGCCGCTCTGCACCCCGAACAGCAGGGCCGCCAGTCCCAGACCGCTGAGCGCGATGCCCCACGGGTCCAGCCTCCCGCCCGTGCCCGGCCGCCGTTCGGGCAGCAGACGCTGGACGGCGATCCACCCGGCGGTCCCGATCGGCAGGTTGACCAGGAAGATGCCGCGCCAGCCGGTCCAGGCGACCAGCAGCCCGCCGACCACCGCCCCCGCGGCCATGGCCGCGCCGCCCACCGCGCCCCAGACCCCCAGGGCGCGGCCGCGCTGCTCGGCCGGGAACAGGTGGACGATCAGCGCCATGGTCTGCGGTCCGACCAGCGCCGCGCCCAGCCCTTGGACGGCCCGGCCGGCGATGAGCACCCCGGTGGTCGGGGCCAGCGCGCAGGCCAGCGAGGCCAGGACGAAGACCGCCAGTCCGGTCAGGAGCATGCGCCGGGGGCCGTAGCGGTCGCCGAGCCGGCCGGCGAGGACCAGGGGGACGGCGTAGCAGAGGGCGTACGCGCTGGTGACCCAGACCGCCGCGTCGAGGGACGCCCCCAAGGACTGGCGGATGTCGGGGACGGCCACGGTCACGATGGTGGCGTCCAGGCAGATCATGAAGAAGCCGAGGCAGAGGACCCACAGCGTCGCCCGGGAGGCCGTGGCCGAGCCGGCGGCCGGGGGTTCGTGCAGCAGGCTCGGCACTCTCGCTCCCCACTTCCTTGTCCTCTCGGTCCGCCACGGCCATGCTCGCGTCCCCGTTCCGGGTGCGGGAACCACCGATCGACCCCCACGGCGGGGGAGCTTGCGGAGGTAAGGGCAACGACGTGGCACCGCGGGGACCTCACCACGGCCCTGCCGGTCCCGGCGCGCCCGTGACGGGTCCTACGGGTCGGCGGTCACGGTGGCCGCGGTGACCGCGTCGCGGCGGGCGAGGCGGCGCACCGTCACCGCCGAGCCGGCCAGCACGGCCAGGGTCAGTACCTCGCCCCCCAGGCCCCGTGCGGTGAGGAGCTCGGCCGCGGACGCGATCACGGCGGTGGCCGGGAGGGTCAGCAGCCAGAAGCAGCTCATCACGGCGAGGCGCCGCCATTGGACCCCTGCGCCCGTACGTCCCGCTCCGGTCCCGGCGACCGCGCCCGTCACCACGTGGGTCGTGGACAGCGGGAAGCCGAGCCGGGAGGAGGCCAGGACGACCGCGGCGGACGCCGTCTGGGCGGCAAAACCCTGCTCGGGCCGGACCTCGGTGACGCCACGGCCCAGGGTCCGGATGATGCGCCAGCCCCCGCAGTACGTGCCCACCGCCATGGCGGTCGCCGAGGCCGCGACCACCCACAGCGGAGGGGCCGATCCGGCCGGCAGGAGGTGCGCGGTGACGAGGGTGAGGGTGATCACGCCCATGGTCTTCTGGGCGTCATTGGTGCCGTGGGCCAGGGAGAGCATCCCGGCGGAGGCGATCTGTCCGGCCCGGTAGCCCCGGGCCCGGCTGCGCTCGGTGGTCCGGGCCGCCGCCCGGACGGTGATCCGGGTCGCGACCCAGGCTGCGGCGCCCGCGACGAACGGTGAGAGGGCCATCGGGACCAGCACGGTGGCGAGGACCGCGCCGGCGTTCACGCCGTGCGGCCCCACCGAGGTCACCGTGGCTCCGACGAGGCCGCCCACCAGCGCGTGCGTGGAGCTGGAGGGGATGCCCCGCCACCAGGTGAGCAGGTTCCACACGATCGCGCCGGCGAGGGCCGCGAGGACGACGTCCGGCCGTACCCCGTCCGAGGCGCGGAGAAGACCGCCGGAGAGGGTCTGCGCGATCGTGACGGAGAGGGTGGCGCCGATCAGGTTGCAGACGGCGGACAGGACGACGGCCGCGCGGGGGCCGAGCGCACCGGTGGTGATCGTGGTGGCGACCGCATTCGCGGCGTCGTGGAAACCGTTCGTCACGTCGAACAGCAGAGCCACCACGAGCACGGCACCGACGACGATGACGAGATCAGTTGGAATGCCCACGTCTGTCGACCCTAGGCGAGAATCCTGGGGCCGATGCCGGACTGCCGCACATCAGGGCCGGTCGGCGGACGGCGCCCGGGCACGCCACCCGGCGGAGCGGTGGAGCGGCGACCCACCGCCCGATCCCCCGATCGACGGGCGGCCCGGACCAGGGGTCACGACAGGACACTCAGGTCACCGCGCCGCAGACTGTCGAGTTCCGCACTCATGTCGCGGTGTTCCTTCACGGCTTCACTCAATTCCGTGACGCCTTCGACGCTGTGGCCGAGGAGAATCGCGCCCTCCAACCGCCCATCGACTACGACGAGCTTCGTATAGCGCTTTTCCATTCGGTCCTCGTGCACCATTATTTCTTCACCCGGCATCCCGGAGCTCTCGATGCGACCGCAGGAAAGAACGTCTATTCCTGCCACCTTCAAAACGGCCACAGGCACCGCCCCGGCAAACTTGCGCACGCCTCCGGCTATCACCTCTCCCGCCACTTCGGCCTGTTCCACGGCCGTGGGCCACAGCCCGAATATCTTTCCATCGAATTCCGCAGCATCCCCTACGGCGTAGATCGATGGATCGCTCGCGCACATCGAGTCGTCCACGACCACGCCCCGGGCCACCTCGAGACCGGCTTCCTGCGCGAGCCTGACGTCCGGCAGGATTCCCGCAGCGATCAGCATCATCTCGGCCGGCACTGAACGGCCGTCCTCGAGGAGGACCCGTTCCAGTCGTCCGTCACCCAGCAGTCGCAGACACGTCGCATTCACCAGTACGGTCAGCCCGAGCCCTTCGAGGTACGCCTGCAGCAACTGGGCGGCGCGCAGGTCGAGCTGGCGGCGCAGAAGTCGTTCGCCCCGCTCGAGGACCGTCACGTCAAGGCCGATCTTCGACAGGGCGACCGCGGCCTCGAGACCGAGGAGCCCACCGCCGGCCACGGCCGCCCTGTCGCATCCGTTCTTCTGGGAGTACTCGCGGATCGAGAACGCATCACCGGCGCTGCGCAGCGTGAACGACCCCGGGATCCCGTACCCCTCGAGTGTGGGGACGAAAGCCTGCGCCCCGGTCGCGAGCACGAGTCGGTCGTATGCCAGCACCTCACCGGTGCCCAGAGCGACGGTCCGCTCCTCACGGTCGATACGCACGGCCCGTGTGTTCAGCCAGGCGGTGATATGGCGATCCTCGTACCACGAATCGGGAAGAAGCGTCAAACCAGACATGGCGGAGCGTCCGTAGATGATGCGCGATATTCCCATCCGGTTGTACAGCGGATACGGCTCGGCCGCGATCACGTCTATCGAGCAGGTCGGGTGGCGGCGGCGAAGATGGTCCGCCGTGGTGATCCCGGCGATCCCGTTTCCCAAGATCACGACGCTCTTGACAGATGCGTCACACACGAAGTCTTCGACGCGCCGAACCCTTCGAGAGCTGTCTTCGTCGGGCTCGATGCTCATCGTGACCGGACCCTTGAGCCGCGCACTGCACGCCATGCGGGTGGTGTCGGCGAGCCCGAGACGGTCGAGCGTGCCCCTTTCTTCACGACTCACTTCGGAGAGGTTCTCCATACCCTCGACGATGCAAATCGGATCGGCACCGCACACGCCCATTCGGCAGCCTGCTTCAAGCTTGATGCCGGAACCCTCCACCACCTCCAGCAGTGGCTGATTGAGTTTGGCAAGGATGCGCGTCCCGTGGGGTTCGATCGTCACTTCCGCTGTCTCCTGCTGTGCACCTGCGATGGCGGTCAGAGCCCCCGCTCCGCCGAAGCGAACCGACTCCGTCGACGGCGCCTCATCCGTGAGGAACACTGATTCCTTCCTCACCGAACGCCAGACGAAGGATGCGGCAAACGCAAAAGCTGCCAGGCGTATGATCCAGATCGAGAAATGATCGGGATCGCCGAAGACGGATCCGGCAAGCACCCGGGAGGCCCACCAGTAGAAGAGGACGATCGCAGCCGCCGCATACAGGGCCGTCAGCTTGGCGTCCGACATCACCCGCATGGTGCGCAGGACCATGAAGAGCCCCACGCTGGCGGCCAGTGCCAGAAGGAAGCGGGCATAGACTTCGACCGCAGAAGCCCCCGAGGGGCTCGTGAAATAGGCCAGAACAACCCCCGGAAACACGCCTGCAAATATCAGCCTCAATCCGGCCCAGCGCTCGTCCTCGTCATTGACATCGGCCAGCCACGCTATTTTCGGATTGAAATCGTAGCAGTTCTTGGTGCACCCCACACAGGGTCTGCAGTGCGAGTTCGGGACAGTTGCCAGCGGGGTCTGCCCGTACAGCCGCTGCACCGGCAGCATGGGGCAGACGGAAGAGCACCAGCCGCTCTTCCCCTTCAGCACCACACCCCCGACCAGCGCCCCGACAAAAGCAACCCCTATGCCGGCAGCCGTAGCCGGGCCATTGTCGTCGAAAATGAGCGGGCGCGACGCGACGGCAGCCAGGAAGAGGGCCATACCGACGGCCGGTGCGTAGTTCTTCCACCAGGCCGGCGCGGTGCGGGAGAAGCTGAGGCCGGCGCGTCGGGGAACTTGGTTGACCGCCGCAGCCGGACAGAGATTGCGCCACAGTCCGGGCACCAAGAGCCATACGAGAGGGAGGCACGGCACGACGATCCCCCACCACACCCTCAGCCCCCACCGCGGCTCCACCAGCAGGGCCACGACGAGGGCCACCAGACCTGCCACCGAAGCAAGGCGGCCCACGTCCCAGAGCCATCGGGGTACTCGGGTCGGCATGTGCAGGTAGCTCGGGAATGCCGTGCTCATCTCATGCACTCCCGCTCTGGTTGATGAGTTCGGTGGCCGACCGCAGACGCATCGCCAGGACCCGTGCGATGGCGATGAGAACCCTCCGACCCAACTCGGGTTCGTGCGCCGCCAGGACCTCGAACGCCTCCATGCTGAGGCGCAGCGCCTCGCATTCGCTCAGCGCCACCAGACTCAGGGACCTCGGACCACCGTCGATGAACGAGACCTCACCGAGAACCGATGGCGCGTCGATTTCCTTGAAGGGCGACTTCTGGCCCGGCAGGACCACCCCGACGAGGCCCTTTGTCAGAAGGTACAACGACTGATCACCGGCGCCTGCTTCCATGAGAGCGCTGCCCGGGGAATATCGCCGCGCCTCGGAGTACTTGGCAAGTCTGGCCCAGTCCGAGTCCGGAAGGTCCGCCAGAAAACGCACGTCACCATATTTTTCGCGGGCGGTCGATTCTCCATAGTCGAAGTATCGCGAGGAAATATTACGCATGCTTTTTCCTGACGCCGGAGAGGGAGGATCGAGATGACGTCCGACCTCCTCTTTTTCGCAGGAGAATTTTCCCCCAATTCGATTCTCCACCCAGCCCGGCCGGATCGCTACTTCGGCCTGGATCGTTCGCCTGCCCGTCTGCGTGGGCGAGGAGCACGAACCGTCCCCGGACCGTGCGGTGGGCGCCTCACCACTGTCGGCACACCTCGGCGGACGTGGGGCAGCAGCCCGGCCGTCCACCGGTCGAGTTCGAACGGATCACGAGCGACGCGTGCCGACCGCATTCACCGGCACCGGATCGTGTAAGGAGGTCTCAGCCATTCCCACCGCGCCCGCACCGACGAGAAGCACCGGAGGCCGCCATGTCCGCCGCGCCCGTCCTGAACCCTGCGACCGTCCAGGAACTGGTCGATTCGCTCGATGCCGAGTTTGCGGTGCAACTGATCGACACGTTCTTGACGGATTCACCTGACCTGGTCTCGGACATTCACGACGGCCTCCGCGACGGAGACGTGGAACGCGTGCGCCGCGCCGCCCATACGCTCAAGTCCCACAGCTGGACGTTCGGGCTGGAGCAGCTGGCCCCGCTCTGCCAGGACCTGGAGAACCTTGCCGCCGCCGGCAGGCTGACCGACGCCGATCCTCTCGCCCACCGTGTCGACATCGCTTACCCGCCGGCCCGCGATGCCTTGGAGGCCGCCCGAGCGGACCTTTCCCGCGGCCTGCCGTCAGCCTGACCCGATGCGAGCCCGTGGCTCCGGCTCATTCGGATCCCGGGTCAGCGGTACCGCCGCCGGGAGGGAGACCGCGTTCTCGATAGCGTCCCAAGGCACTGCGAAGGTCGTTCAACCGAACAGGCTTGCTCAGGTAGTCGTCCATCCCGGCGGCGATGCAGAGTTCCCGGTCCCCTTTCATGGCATTCGCCGTCATGGCAATGATGTAGGGCCGGTCACCGCCGTACTCTCGATGGATTCGGCGCGAGGCTTCCAGGCCGTCCATCTCCGGCATGTGCACATCCATGAACACGACGTCGTACCGGTGGCGCTGCATGCACTCCAGTACCTTCAGCCCGTTGTCCGCAACGTCCGCCGCATACCCGATCTTTTCCAGCATGCGCAAGGCGAGCTGTTGGTTGACCATGTTGTCCTCCGCCAGGAGGACGTGGAGATCGTCCGTGGGTTTCTCGGGCTCCTCAGCAGCGGAGGAGGAGAGGGAGGACGGTGCGGTTTCTGCATCGCGTCGAATCAGCGCAGCCAGGAGGGTGTTGTAGAGCTGCGAAGCCCTGATCGGCTTGCTGAGGCAGGATACGAAATGCTGAGCATCCGCCTCCTTCGCTCCGCTGACAGAGGTCAGCAGCACCAACGGAAGACTGCCCTCGTCCCGGTGTCGTCTGATGTGCAGGGCCAGCTCGACGCCGTCCATCTTCGGCATCTGGAAGTCGAGTATGCCGATGTCGAAGGGGTCTGCGCCCGCTATCCACTTCAGCGCCTCCGCCGGGGAACCCGTGGTACGGACGATCATCCCCCAGGATTCGGCCTGGCGCGTGAGGATCATACGGTTCGTGGCATTGTCGTCGACGGCGAGGAGGCGTTTTCCTCGTAGCCCGTCATTCACCCCTGCCGGTACACGGACCGTCCGGCTCGTCACGGCCTCGGCGCGAATCGTGCAGTGAAAGGTGGAGCCGACGCCCTCTACGCTCTCGGCCCACATGCGACCCCCCATGAGACCCGCGAGCCGGTTGCTGATGGCCAGCCCCAGGCCCGTGCCACCGTAACGGCGAGTCGTCGACTGGTCGACCTGGCTGAAGGATCGGAACAGCTTGTCCATCCGATCCGGAGGTATGCCGATACCGGTGTCGCGCACGGTGAAATGGAGGCATCCGTCACTCGGTGCGGCAGTCAGGACCACCTCGCCGGCATCGGTGAATTTCAGCGCGTTTCCCAGCAGGTTGATGATGATCTGACGGAGGCGGACCTCGTCGCCCACTATGGCTTCAGGGGTGCCCGGATCGATCACGCAGGCGAGCTCGAGGCCTTTTTCTTCCGCCCTTCTCGCCAACGTCTCGCAGGCGGACTCCAGGCATTCGCGCAGATCGAACTCCCTTTGTTCAAGTTCGAGCTTCCCGGCCTCGATCTTCGAAAAGTCCAGGATGTCCTCGATGATGACCAGCAGACTGTCACCGCTCTTGGCAATGGTCTGCGCGAACGTGCGTTGATCATCGGTGAGATCCGTGTCGAGCAGTAGTTCGGTCATGCCGATGACGGCATTCATCGGTGTACGAATTTCGTGGCTCATGGAGGCCAGGAACGCGCTCTTCGCCTGGCTGGCCGACTCCGCGAGATCCCTGGCCCGCTCCAACCCCCTGCCTGCGCGCACCCGCTCGGCGACCCATCCGATCTGAGTACCGATGTCCGCGATCATGTGCAGTATTTCGTCTGCGGGCTGTTCCGTGTCGCGGGAAAGGAATTCCAGCACGCCGATCGCTTCGCCATGGGTCTGGATGGGTAGCCACGTCGCTGTGCGCAGTCCCAGGCTCCGGTCCGGATCCCGGCGGAGGTGGTCCGGGCCCGCCTCGATGTCGGGGACCCAGATCGGCCGCCGCTCCAGCAGGACCCGCCCGGGTACGCCCACGCCCGGCAGGAACGTGAGCTCCTCGCTTCGGCGACGGAACTCGAGTGTCGCATCGCCCCCTTCGTCGTGCCATATCCGCGCCGAGGCCAGTACGGGGGGTGATGCGTCCGCGGCGAGGAGATAGGCGTGCCCGATCGTCCAGCCCGTGGTTTCGCAGACTCTGCGGAGGGCGATCGCCAGGACGTCCTCGACGGAGCTCGCCTGATTGGCGGCGGCCGTGATTTCACGAAGAAGCTCCGCCGTACGAAGCAGACTTTCGATCCGCTCTTTTTCCTCTTCGACCTGTTGATTGCGTGACCGCAGTTCTTCGAAGAGGCGCGAATTCTCTATCGCGATCATCGCCTGATCGGCGAACGTTTCCAGGAGGTGGATCTGGTGGTCGGTGAACGGGCGAGGCTCGTGCCGCCACAGCTGCAGGGCGCCGAAGGGGGACCCTGCACGGAAGATGGGAACCGCGAGCAAGGAACGGAACCCGGACAGCCGTGCCGCCTCATGGTCGAAATCAGGGTCTTCCAGGGCGTCAGGGATATGGATGGTCCGATGCTCGAGAGCGACCCGCCCGACAAGGCTTCCCCGCCCCGGCTCCGGTGGATACAGGTCGAACCTGGCGATGAACCCCTGATCGGCGCGACAGAGCTGGATGGCGCTGTTCACCACGGTCTTGAGGATCTCGGGGAGGCTGGCACCCGATCTGCTGATCACCTTGAGGATCTCGCCCGTCGAGGCCTGCTGCTCCAGCGCCTCGCTGAGCGTCAGCTCCGGCTCGTGGTCGTCCCAGGGCCCCGCGGCGGCAGCTCCGGGTCCCGTGCGGCCCCCCGTACCTCGGTGCTTGTCCACAACGGCACCCTGTCCTGATCATGCGTGAGCGGAGTTCTCGCCCCGTCACGTGGACATCGTCGCCAGCGGTTCAGCCTCACGTTCAGGCGTCGACCTGGACGTACTCGATGTGCTTCCGGACGGTTTCGACCAGGTCGGGGGTCGGCGTCAGGCCGTGCACCCCCGCATGCTCGGCGACCTGCTCCATGAGTTTCTCCTCGCTGTCCGCGATCATGACGTGCGTGCAGCCGGACATCGGGATCACCTTGGGGCATTCGAGCTTGAGTTGGGTCGGCATTTCGACCTCCCCTTTCTCACCGATGGACGGAGCCGGCCTGGAATTGTGGCCGTAAGGGCCAATAATTATACCGGTCCTCGTGCGACGACGGCATGTGCTACCGCCCTGGACGCCGGCGGCCCGTAGTATCCGTCTTCGGGCAGCAGAGGGAGGTACCTCGTGGCGGGCAAGGCAGTCGTCCTGGTCGCGGACGATGACGCGGTGACCCGGATACTGCTGTCCCGGCTCGTCGAGCAGGAGGGGAACGAGGTCGTCACCGCGGCGACCGGGCGCGAGGCGTGCGATCTCCTCGCAAGCGTCCCCGTCGACATCGTACTGCTCGATATCGAGATGCCGGATCTGGACGGCTTCGACGTCCTGCGTTTCGTGCGGAACAATCCGAACACGAATGATCTCCCTGTGGTCATGGTGTCCGCGCTCGAAGACCTGGAAAATGTGGTCCGCGCGATCGAGATGGGTGCGGACGACTATCTCTCGAAGCCGGTGAACAGAACGCTGTTGCGCGCCCGCCTGAATTCCAGCCTGAACCGCAAGCGGCTGAAGGACCTGGAGCACCGCCGGGTCCGCGACCGGTTCGCCCGGTTCGTTCCCGAGCCGGTCGTGGACGAGATGCTGGCCGATCTCGACGCCGGCCTGCGCCTGGGCGGCGAGCGACGGTTCGTCACCGTGATGTTCAGTGACCTCCGAGGATTCACCTCATGGGCCGAGACCCGCCCGCCCGATCTGGTCATCGAGGTACTGAACCGATACCTCGGGGCGATGAGCGACGTGATCCTCGACCACGGCGGCACCCTGGTCTCTTACCTGGGCGACGGCATCATGGCGGTCTTCGGAGCACCGCTGGAGCAGTCCGACCACGCAGAATCCGCAGCCAGAGCGGCCCGTGCGATGGTGATGACCGCCCTGTCGGGCTTCAACGCCTGGCTGTCCGACCGGGGCGTCGGGGGCCCGTTCCGCATGGGCATCGGGCTGAACAGCGGTCCCGTGATGTCGGGAACGGTGGGATCCGAGCGCCGCCTCGAGTACGCCGCCGTGGGCGACACCACCAACACCGCCTCACGGCTGGAACAGCTCACCAAAGAGCTCGGGCACAGCATTCTGCTGGCCGACTCGACGCGACGACTTCTGCCTGACGACGTGTACGGCTTGATCCCGGTCGGCGCGGTGGCGTTGCGCGGGCGGATCGAGCCGGTCGAGGTGTTCGCCCTGGGATCCTCCTGAGCGCGACGCCGCGACCAGCCCCGGGCCCCTCACCACTGCTGCACGATGTGCCGCCCGAAAGGGCATCAGGGGCACATCGACTCTTCTATAGGCTGACCGGACCCTGCCTGGACAACTCATCGCTCCCACCGGGGACATGGCAGGCCTGAATCGCCTTGGAACGAAGGACGTCGTCTTGACCGACCATGCAGGATTAGAGCACCCCCTGCCCGAGCTCCCTCCTGATCTCGTTCATCAGGTCATGGAGAGGCTGCCGCTCGAGGACCGGGGCCGCTGGGCGCGGACCGAGAAGGGCATGCACGGGTTCCCGGCATCTCAGCTGCCGCGCACACCCGCCGGGCAGCTGCAGGGCCTCAGCAGCCGGACCGACCTCCCCTACCGCACCATCTACACCCAGAGCGAACTGACGGCGTCCCTCGCGGAGCGCGGTGTCCTCCGCTTCGCGCCCGGAGGGGGCGGTGAGGCGGAGCACCTGACCCTCGACCGCAGCGCCGCTCGCGGACCGGTCCACCTGTACGGGGGACTCGACCGCGAACCCCTGGCCGTGTTGGACGACGGTGCGGTCGACGCCCTCGACGGAGCTGTCATCACCCTCATGAACGGAGGCAACGTCAGCCTCAGGGACGGTGCCACCGTGACGCAGATGAACGGCGGGTACTGCACCGTCATGCACGGCGGGACCGTCGTCGACGTCATCGCCGGGACCGTGCACTGCCAGAGCGGCGGGGTCATCAGCAACAAGCGGAACAAGAGCCTGTCGAACGTCACGGACGGAACCGTCGAGCACTTGTACGACGGGGATGCCGTTCTGGAAGGACAGTCGTCCTGTTCCGTCGTGCACGACGGCAGCCTGTGGGCCTGGGGCGGCACCACCGTGGGCGAGGTGATCGGCGGGGACGTCCACCTCCGCGACACCAGTCACCTCCTGTCCGTCCGCGGCGGACACATCATCTCCGCCAGCACCACCCCGATCGCCCACGTGTCCGGTGGACATGCCGACCTCCAGGCAGGAGCCTGCGTCCGGGCCGTCGACGGCGGAAGCGTCCACGCCTTCCCGGGATCCGCAGTCCACTCGGCCACCGGCGGCGTCATCGTGGTCGACGACCAAGCCGTGCTGCACCACGCGGCGGGCAACGCCGTGGTCTACGCCCGAGCCGGCTCCACCGTCACCGTCGACGGTGACGCGCAGGTCCAGGCCGATCACGGCTCCACCGTCATCGTCCATGGCAACGCGCGTGTCCATGCCCACGGCCAGGCGACCGTCGTCGCCCACGGGGGCACCGTCCACCTGTACGGCACCCAGGTGGACCTCACCGACCACGGCGCCACCGTCGTCCAGGAAACCTGAGCCGGCCCTGCGGGTGCTGCTCCTTCGCCCGTGCGGCGGCGAGCCTCTTGCGCTCCTGCTCCGCCCAGGCGTCCGAGTCGATGCGCTTGCGGTAGACCTGGGCCGGCTCCGCCGCGCCCAGGTGCACCGTCCACAGCCACAGCAGGGCGGACAGCACGAAGAAGAAGCACGCCACTGCCAGGTAGGAGCCGATCTCCTCGGACTCCGGAACGCCTTCCTCGTGCAGAAAGTCCGGGACGCCGGAGACGAGCGTCTTCACCCACCACGCGAGCGCGGCGTTGAACAGGGCGAAGGAGATCCAGTACGCGACGCGCACGCTCTTCGCGGGGCCGCTCAGTTCGCCCAGGAGCAGCAGGCGCCGCAGTGAGACCGGTCGTGCCCGGTGGTCCTCCTCCGCTTCCGCCCTGGCACGGCGCACCGAGGCGTAGCAGTCGTCCAGCCAGCGGCCCGGTTCCGGGTCCGGCGGTGGCGCCGGGCCGGCGGTCGGCATCCGCTCCCTGGCCTGGATCCAGCCGGCGATGAACTGGACCTCCAGTTGGGCCTTCTCCAGCCGGCGGCGGTAGTGGTGATCGGCGCTGCGCGCCTCGCGGCGGTCCCGGATGAGGAGGCTGGCCCCACCCACCAGGCCGCTGATCACGGGCACGAAGAAGGGGGCGAACTGCACCAAGGTGTCCATGACAGCCACCGCGCGCGCCTCCTCACTCCCCCAGCATCGCACCACGGTCGCCCGCGGCACCGATGAACGCCCCCGCTGTTCAGTGCTGTTCCTCGCCGGTCTGCGCCGGGGACGGCAGGCCCCAGACGTGGGTCGGCGTGGCGATGGTGGTGACGGCCTTCGCCACCTGGGTGCTCAGCGAGCCACCGCGGTCGATGTCGGAGGTGACCAGGACGACGAGGACGGCCCCGCCGCCGTCGCGTGCCCTCGCGGGCAGCCCTGCGGCGACCGTTTCGTAGCCGGGCAGCTCACCGTTGTGCCCGAGCCAGCCGTCGACCTCGGCGATGCCCAGACCGTAGGAGACCCCGGGAAGGCCGATCGGCCGGGTGCGCAGCCGCGCGGCCTGCGTCGCGGGTTCCAGCAGTGAGCCGCCGATCAGGGCCGGGACCCAGGTGTGCAGGTCCTCCAGGTCGGAAGTCATCGCCCCGGCGGCCCAGGCCCAGGACGGGTTCCAGTCGGTGGCGTCGGTGACGGCGCCGCGGGGGGCGAAGGTCGTGTAGCCGTGGGCGTGGGGGGAGGGGAAAGCGGCGTCGGTGGGCAGGGCGGTGGAGGACAGGTCCAGCCGGTCGAACACCTGCTTCCGCAGGTAGTCGGACAGCGACTGTCCCGACACCTTCTCCACCAGCAGGCCGAGCAGCACCGTGTTGGTGTTGCTGTACTGCCATCTCGTGCCCGGCGGGAAGTTCGGCGGGTGCGCGAAGGCGCGCTCCAGCAGTTGGCGCGGGGTGTACGACCGGTGCGGGTCGGCGCGCAGCGAGGCGAGGAGCTTCGGATCGTTGGTGTAGTCGTAGAGCCCGCTGCGCATGGCGGCGAGCTGGCGCACGGTGATGCGGTCACCGCCGGGGACCCCGCCGACGTACTTCGCGATCGGATCGTCGAGGCGGACCCGGCCGCGGTCGACGAGCTGGAGGACTCCGGTGACGGTGAAGGTCTTCGTGACGCTGCCGATCCGCGTGCGCATGTCGACCTCGAGCGGGGTGCGGGTCCGGGTGTCGGCGACGCCGAAGGACTTCACGTACTGTCCGCGTCCCGGCAGCCACAGGCCGACGGTCACCCCGGGGACGCCCGTTCTCCGCATCACCGCCTGGATGGCGGCGTCGAGCTGCCGTACGGTGCCGGGGTCGAGCTGCGACCGTACGGAGCCGGCCGTGGCGCTGGAGGTGACCGTCCCGTCGGGTGGCGCGGGGGCGCCCACGGCGCCGCCTGCGAGCAGGAGCAGCAGGGCGGCGGCGCCGGCGGACACCACGCCGGGCCGACGGGCCGGACGGGCGGAACGGAGGATGGGCATGGCAGTCACCTCTGGTCCCCGAGACCCCGAGTGCCGTCCGTCCCAGCGTAGACCGTGCCCGTCCCGGTCTCCCTTCCGTCGGGGTCACTCGGTCCGGACGTCCACGACGGTTCACGGGATGATCTTCAGGAGCATCCGATCCGCGCGACGCGGTCGTCCTCGGACCCGCACCGGGACGGCCGGCGACGGGCAGGCGGTCAGGGTCGCGGGTCCGAGGGGCGGGGCGCGGTGGTGGCGATCAGGTGGTCGACGACATCGGTGAGGTGGCCCCGGCGGTGATGGGCCGCGCGCTGGGCCTCGGCGCGGCTGCCCTCGGTGCGGAGGCGGGACCAGAGGGTGTGGACGAGGGCGGAGTCGCCGTGGTCGTGCAGGGCGGGTCGTAGCCGGGCGAGCAGCCGGTCGACCTGGGCGGCGGCGGGGGTGAGGCGGCCGGTGTCAGGGTCGACGGCGAGGCCGGTGATGCCGTCGCGGGCCGCGTGCCAGCAGGCGGCCCTCAGGAGTTCGGGAGACGGCCGCGGAGGCCGTTCCCCGGCCCGGACGGCAGTCAGGGCGGTCGCGGTCAGGGCTCTGACGATGCCGGCCAGCAGGACGGTGTCGTCCGGCGTGGCCGTCGCATCGGCGGCCCGGAACTCCAGGGTGGGCAGGTGGTGGGACGGCCGGATGTCCCAGTAGAGGCCGCCGCGGTCCAGGACGGTGCCGGTGGCCAGGAAGCCGGCGACGAGGTCCTCGAAGTGGGAGGAGGACTCGAAGTACGGCGGCGGGCCCGAGACCGGCCAACGCCCCCAGGTGGTGGTGCGCCAGCTCGCGTACCCGGTGTCCCGCCCCGCCCAGTACGGCGAGTTGGCCGACAGGGCGACGAGGACGGGGGTACCGGAGGAGACGATGCGCAGCCCCTGGCGCGCGGCGGCCTGCGCCAGGGCGTGCCGGGTGCTGCGGATCTGGTCGGCGAGGTCGGCGAGTCGGGTGTGGGGGTCGGTACGGGTCTCGACCTGGTACCGCGTGAGCTCCGGCCCGACACGGTCACCGAGGTCCGGGGCGGCTTCGGCGACGACCTTCTCGGCCTCGGCACGCAGCTCACGGGTGACGGGGTCGACGAGGAGGAACTCCTCCTCGACCCCGACGGTGAGCGGGCCGAGCGGGGCGGCGGTGTGCGGTGTCCGGCCGGGCCCAGGGTCGGATGCGGGTGCGGGTGCGCCGGCCGGCGTGTGCCCTGCATGCGTCATGGCGGCCATGCTGACACGGGCGCCGGGCCCGGGGCAGCAGGCGTAACGGGCCATGGCCCGGACCTGCCCGGTCGTACGCGGCACGCGCCGGCGGAGCGCCCGGCCCGGCCGAACCGGGCCCAGCGGGTCAGCAGCGGGCGAGGGTGCCGCCGTCGAGGGTCGACTTGTCGCCGAACACCCAGCCTTCGGTGTTCGTGCCGGCGATCCGGGCGTAGATCCACTTGTTGGCATGGGCGTTGGTCACGTAGCAGTGGTAGTAGATCTTGGTGCCCGACTTGACCTCGGTCACGTAGGAGCACTCCGCGTACGGTCCGGTGTAGAGGTGGGTGCCCTGGGACGTCTTGCCGTAGCCGTCGCTGCGGTTCGAGTGGGCCCAGCCGGTGCATGCCGTCGAGACCGGCGTGGGCTCCTTCACCGTGGAGCCGGGTGCCGGCTTGGGAGAGGCGGCCGGGGGGCCGGACGGTTTGTCGGACGCGGTGGGGGGCGTCGTGCCGGGGACGGCGCCGTGGTTCTCGTCCTTCGACGGGGTGCGGGACGCTGCCTCGCCGGGGCCGAGGGAGGACAGGTTGCCCGGGGAGAGCGGGTCGGTGGTCGTCGTCGACGTGGGGAGGGTCGTCGTCGGCCCGCCTGCGGCCCGGTCGACGCCTCGCGTGTCCATGAGCGCGTAGACGATTCCGCCCGAGGTGAGGACGGTGGCGGCGGCCACCGTCCTCACCTCGGGCGGAATCGTCTACGCGCTCATGGACACGCGA
>NZ_RPRY01000131.1 GCF_003949795.1 Streptomyces sp. WAC06614 | reverse complement strand
GCCCGCCCCGACCACGCCGAAGGACAGGAACAGCAGGTTCCCGGTCTGCATGGCGTTGAACACCGGCCCCAGCGCCAGCAGGCTCACCGCCTCCACCAGCCCCGTCACCCCGGTCAGCACGACCATGATCAGGGTCAGCGAGGACCGCGGACAGGCCGTCGTATCCTCGGCCATCGGCACCACCCGGTCCGGCTCAGGTGCCCGTCCGGACGCTGAGCGACCAGTCGACCAGCGTGCCGGCCGCGGGCGCCACCACATCCGTCACCTTCAGCTTCCAGGCGCCGCGCACCCCGTCGCCCAGCAGCGGCGCCAGCGGCGTGGGCGGCTGCGAATCCAGCTCCAGCCGCAGGTTCTTGTCGTCCCCGCCGGTCCGGTTGTGCAGCACCGCCCGGCGGCCGGTCGGCGACAGCAGCACCACCCGCAGGTCACCGATCCGCGGGTGCTCGATCTCCAGCACGACCGTCAGCTCCCCGACCGTGCCCTCCGCGTCCAGGGTGATCACGTCCGTCAGCCCGCCCCGGGCGTCGTCGACGATCGCCGCCCCGGGCGCGGACGAGCCCGTGACCACGGTGCCGGCCACACCGCGCGCGCCGGTGCGGAAGGTGATGACCTCTCCCGGAGGGCTGATCGCGGACACGGTCAGACCCGACTCGGTGCCGTCCCACCACAGCGACGCCGGCCGGCTGCTGTGCGACACGGCGGTACCGGGCGTGGGCCCGTACAGGTCGGCTCCGTCGCCCTGGTTGCGGTTGGTCTCCAGGTCCAGGTGGCCGTCCGCCTGGAGCAGCGCGCACTGGTAGTGCCGGGTCGGGGTGCCCTGCTGGAACTCGTTCGAACCCCGGATGTCGCAGTGGTACACGGCCAGCCCGCTGGAGGTCAGTTCCGCGTCGAAGCCGATGCTGCTGCGGTTCTCCACCAGGTAGTACTCGACGTCCTGGCGCCCCGGGTGCGGGAAGACCAGCGCCTCGTCGTACGCGCCGTGCCGCGCCTCGTACGTACCGGGCTCGGAGATGTCCACGTCCCGGGTCCACCCGACCAGCCGGCGCAGGTACACACAGACCGCGGACGGCACGAAGCCGTGGCCGAGGTGGTTGCCCGCCGCCATCGTGCAGTACGTGCCCAGGCCCGCGCTGGTGAAGTCGTCGCCCTCGCGTTCGATCTTGCCGTAGTCGTACAGGTCGGGCCACCGGCACAGCAGGTGCCCGCTCTCGTGGCAGAACGTGCCGATGCTGAGGTCGGCCGCGCTCCCGCCGATGCTGGTGACGGTGTAGAAGTTGGTGGACACCCCGTCGATCTGCGCCACGAAGCGGGAGTTGTGCGGCCACAGGTCACCGCGGAACTCGGTGCGGCCCGCGTACATGATGCAGATCGAGTCGACGATGCCGCGCCCGAGCGAGTCGAACCGGCCGAAGTCCACCCCGTGGTCCAGCGCGGCCTGGAGCGCCTCGGGCACCAGCAGCCCCTGGTTGGCGGGGAGGGCGTACGCGAGCCGGGGCCGGCTCAGCCGGAACGGCCCGACGACGGTGTTGGCGAACCGGAGCCGGCCGGTCGACATGGTCTCGAAGAATCCCTTGACCGAGCAGGTGTTGCCGTTGGCCGTGTAGTCGGGCGCGTTGAGCAGGGCCTCGACGGCGTCCACCGGGACGTCCGTCGGAGTACCGGGGAAGTCGACCAGGATGGTCAGCCCCTGCACATCGCCCTCGGTCAGCCGGTCCCCGGGCAACAGCCCCTGCTCCGGGCCGAAGGTGAGCAGGGTGTCCGGGTCCACCGCCGCGCGTTCGCCCGGCGGCACCATCTCCATGAGCCGGGCCTTCACCCGGTCCCGCCGGAAGAGCTGCCCCTCCCTCAGGTGCCGCGGCAGTCCCGTCGGCGCCGGCTCGGACACCGCGACGCCCGTCGACACGAACCGGCGCTCGTCACCCCCGCCGTCGTCCGTGGCGTAGCAGTAGCGCCCCTGCGTGGCGTCGTAGACGACCGAATACCCGTCGAGGGTCTCGTACCGCGCGTACTTGTCGTCGCCGAAGGTGACGAGCCGGACCTCACCACCCTCCTCCTGGGTGTAGGTGAGGGTGTCACCGAAGATGCCGCTCATCGCCGTTCGCCTCCGCTCCTCGGGTCCCCCTTCCAGTCTTCGCCCGCCGGGCCCCGGGGGCACCCCGGAGCGGGGCCCGCCCGCAAGGCCGCCGCAGGACCGACCCGACCGGCAGGTCACCCCGTGGACCGGCACGCCAGCAGCAGCGCGATGTCGTCCGGCCGGTCCGCGGCCCGGCCCGCCTCGCTGATCAGCCGGTCGGCGGTCTCCGTCAGCGGACCTGGCCCCGCCTCGGCCAGCAGCGCCCGCAGCTGCTCCACGCCCAGGTCGATGTCGACCCCCGGCTGCTCCACCAGCCCGTCGGTGTACAGGGCCAGCACCGACCCCGGGGCCAGTACGAGCTCGGCCACCGGGTACGTGGCCTCGCCGTCCACGCCCAGCACCACCCCGCCCGGCAGGTCCAGGACCGAGGTCGCCCCGTCCGGAGCCCTCAGCAACGGCTGCGGATGCCCGGCCCGGACGGCGTGGGCGGTGCCCGTCGCCGGGTCGAGCAGCACGTAGCAGCAGCTCGCGAACTGGCCCGGGTCGAGATCGATCAGCAGCCGGTTGGTGCCGCCGAGCACGTCCTCGGGCGGGTTCCCGCTCAGCGCGAACGCCCGGACCGCGCTGCGCAGCTGCCCCATCGTCGCCGCGGCGGCCACCCCGTGGCCCTGGACGTCACCGATCACCAGCGCCAGCAGCCCGTCCCCGGTCTCGATGACGTCGTACCAGTCCCCGCCCACCTCCATGCCCTGGGTGCCCGGAAGGTACCGGCCGACCGTGTCCACGTGCGCCAGCACCGGCAGCCGGTTCGGCAGCAGCGCGGCCTGCAGGCCGCGGGCCAGGGCCGCCTCGGAGTCGTAGCGCTGGGCCCGCTCCAGGGCCTGGGCGATCAGCCCGGCCAGCGCCGTGAGGACGGTACGTTCCTCGGGGCTGAACCCGCGCGGTTCGTCGAAGCCGAGGATGCAGGAGCCGACCGGGCGACCGGAGGCGATCAGCGGCAGGAAGGCCCGGGCGCCGACGTCCGCGTCCAGCGGGATCCCGGGATAGGCGGCGGCCAGCTGCTGCATCGACTCGAAGAAGATCGGCCGGCCGGTGGTCAGCGTCTCCACGCCCGGCAGCCGGGCGTCCAGCCCCACCCCGTCGAACGGGTCCAGGAACCCGGCCGGGAAACCGATCTCCCAGGCCATGTGCAGATGCTGGTCCCCGAGCAGGTAGATGGCCAGCTGCCGGCCCCCGAACGCGGGCAGCAGCTCCTCGGTGACCACCGCCGACACCTGGCGGGCGGTCACCGCCTCGGTCAGCGCGATCGCCAGCGCCACCGGCCGGTACAGCGCCGACGCCCGGTCGGCGGCCGCGCCCAGGCCCGTACCCGGCCGGACCACCGAGCCCGGCGCGTACACCGGCTTCTCCGCGGAGGTCAGCTGGACGGTGACCCCGGCCCGGTCGGCGTGCAGGGACACCGACTGCCACACCCCGTACGGGTGCCGGGCCACGAACTCGACCGGGTCGCCGGACATGAACACCGCACGGAAGTGGTCCTCGTGCGCGGGCCCGCCCAGCCAGGGCAGCGCCTCCCACAGCACCCGCCCGGCCACTTCCGGGCCCAGCAGCTCCCGGGCGGCCCGGTTGACGTAGCCCACCCGGCCGAGCCGGTCCAGCCCGGCCACGGCCTGCGGCAGCCGGTCGGCGGCGGCCCCGGCCGGAACGGGCAGCAGGCGCGCCTGCACCGTCCGGGGGGAGCCCGCCGCCCGCGACAGCTCCACCGTGTACGTCCGCGCCCGGCGGTCCTGCACCGGCAGCAGGTACGTCCGCCCCGCCCGGCCCTCCGCCAGCGCGCCCGCCGCGGCGGCCAGCCCGAGCCGGTCCTCCGCCGGCCAGCCGGCCGTCAGCGCCTCCGGGGCGGGCTCCCCGGCCTCCCAGCCGAAGGGCGCACCGGCCGGCTCCGACGGGTTCGGGTACGGCTGGGGGAGCTGGAGGCCGAGCGGATCGGCGTCCCAGAGCACCGGCACGCCCCCGTCCGCCAGCCGGGCCAGCTCCCAGGACAGCCGGACCGCCGCCTCGCGCAGCCGGCGCCGGTCCGACGGGCCCACGGGGCGGCCGGGGGTGGCCGGCCGCAGCACCATCAGCACCCCGAACTTCCGGCTGCCGACGGCCAGCGGCTCGTACAGCGAGCCGAACGGGAACGGCAGCCCGGCCATCAGCTGCGGGAAACGGCGCATGGCGGCTTCGGCGTCGGCCAGGTGCACGGCCTGCCCGGTCCGGTGCGCCTCGGCGACCGGGAACGGCCGGTTCTCGATCATGTGCCACCACGGCTCGAACAGCGGCGGCGGCAGCCCCGCGACGACCGCCAGCTTGAGCAGCTTCGGGGTGCTGGAGCACAGGTAGACGCCGCCCGCGAAGCCACCGACGGCTTCGACCGCGCCGACCGTGGCCCGGGCGAGTACCAGCCCCGGCCCGTCCGGTGTGCCCGCCACACAGCCAGCATGCCCCGTGCTCCCGCCGCCCCGCACGCGGGACGGGGACCCGGCGCGGGGCGGGCCCGGGGCAGCCCCGTACGCCGTACGGACTGACCCGAACGCGTCCCGGCACGGTCGCTCGTCCGGGGGACGCCCCGGTGCGCGGGCCGGCCCGCGGCCCGCGCCGGGGGACGCTACGGGCATGCTCCAGCAGTACGACACCCTCGGCGAACGCTTCGAACCCTTCGTCGAACAGTCCGTGAGTGCCGCGGCGTTCTGCGCCGCCGACACCTTCACCCTCCTCGGCGAGCTCGACGCGCTCGGCGGCGTCAAGGGCCTCGACGCCCTCGACCTGGCCTGCGGCTTCGGCTACTACACCCGGCTGCTGGCCAGGGCCGGGGCCCGGCGCACCGTCGGCGTGGACGTGTCCGGGGAGACGATCCGGCTGGCCCGGACCCGGCCGGAGGGTACCGAGGGCATCGAGTTCGTGGTCGCCGACGCCGCGGCCCTGCCCCGGCTGGGCCCGTTCGACCTGGTCACGGCCGTGTACCTGTTCAACCATGCGCCGGACCGGGCCGCCCTGCGGGCCATGTTCGCCGGGATCCGGGACAACCTGCGCCCCGGCGGCCGGCTGCTGGCGGTGGTCCCCAACCCGGGGGCGTACCCGCACGTGGACTGGTCGCCGTTCGGGGTCCGCATCCTCGACCGGGTGCGCGAGCAGGACGCCGACGCCCCCCTCCTGCGGGCCCTGTACCTGACCGAGCCGCCCGTCCCGTTCGAGTTCCGCGAATGGCCCCACGCCGAGTACGGCGAGGCCGCGGTCCTCGCCGGCTTCACCTCGATCGCCTGGCACCCCACCCGCACCCCGCCGCCCTGCGCGGCCCGGGACGAGGCCTACTGGGCGTCGTACCGCAGCGCACCGGTCAGCAGCCTGCTGACCTGCGTGGCCTGACGGGCGGCGGGCCGGGGGCCCCGAGGCGCCCGGGGTCAGCGCGCCGACCGCACCAGCTCCACGATCCGGTCCCGGGCCGCGCGGCCCTCGGGCACCGGCAGCAGCGGGTAGCCGTGCGGCAGGCCGGGCTCCTCGTGGTAGTCGACCTCGACGCCGTCCGCGGTGGCCCGGCGCAGCAGCTCGCGGCTGTCGGTGGTGAGCACGTCCCGGGTGCCGGTGAACACCGTGATCGGGGCGAGCCCCGCGAACGAGCCGAGGAGCGGGCTCACCCGCGGGTCGTCGGCGGTCAGGTTGCCCGCGTACAGCCGACCGGCCTCCGCCAGGCCCGACCGGGCCAGCAGCGGATCGGCCCGTTCGAGGGCCGCCTGGTCGGGGTGGCTCATGCTCAGGTCCAGCCAGGGCGAGATCAGCACGATCCGGCAGGGCCCGGCCCCGGTGCGGTCCCGCAGGCGCTGTGCGGCGGCCAGGGCCAGTCCGGCGCCGGCCGAGTCGCCGATGAGCACGGTCCCGCCGGCACCGCCGCCGGCGATCAGGCCGCTCAGCAGGTCCGCGGCGACGGGTACCGTCCGGTCGGCGGTGCCGCGCGGGGCGAGGATGTACGCGGGGACCACGCAGCGCGCCCGCGCCCGGGTCACCAGGGTCCGCACCAGCGACCAGTGCGGGCGCTCCAGCTCGTCGACGTAGGTGCCGCCGTGCACGTACAGCACCCGGGCCGCCGGCTCGGTGTCGCGGGGCTGGGCGTCGTAGACCGGCCACGCCCCGACGAACGTGCGCGACAGCTCGGCGACCCGGCCCAGCGAGCGCGGAGGCAGGTGCGAGGCCGGACGGCGGGCGCTGGACGCCACCGTGGCCCTGACCGCTTCGGCACTGGCGAGCCGTCTTCGCCGGCCCGTCGCCAACAGCGCGGCCGACAGCGCGCGACTGCGCAGGCTCGGCACGAACGCCACCTCCCACTCCCCGGTCCGTCCCCCGGACCCTTGCCCTGGACCGGCGCGGTGGCTCGATCCACGCCCCGGCCGCTCTCCGGGACACGGGAGGAGCATAGGCGTGAAGCTCCGCTGTCGACCCGCTTAAGAAATCCTCGATGGACTGATCAACGCGGTCTCGGCAGATTGGTCCCTGTCCGAATCGCCGCACGTGCCCCCGTGTGCACGGCGCCCCCTCGCACGCCTGGAGCCCCACCATGAAGGCACTCGTCAAGCACAAGGCCGAGCCCGGACTGTGGCTCATGGACGTGCCCGAGCCCGAGTACGGCGCCGGCGAGGTGCTCATCAAGGTGCTGCGGACCGGTATCTGCGGCACGGACCTGCACATCCGCAAGTGGGACGGCTGGGCGCAGGGCGCGGTGAAGACCCCGCTGGTCCTCGGCCACGAGTTCGTCGGCGAGGTCGCCGCGGTCGGCGCGGGCGTCCGCGACATCGAGGTCGGCGCCCTGGTCAGCGGCGAGGGCCACCTGGTGTGCGGCACCTGCCGCAACTGCCTGGCCGGCCGCCGTCACCTGTGCCGCAGCACCCTGGGCCTGGGCGTCGGCCGCGACGGTGCCTTCGCCGAGTACGTGGTCCTGCCCGCGCAGAACGTGTGGGTGCACCGCACCGAGGTCGACCTCGACGTCGCCGCGATCTTCGACCCGTTCGGCAACGCCGTGCACACGGCACTGTCCTTCCCGCTGGTCGGCGAGGACGTGCTGATCACCGGCGCCGGCCCGATCGGCATCATGGCGGCGGCCGTGGCCCGGCACGCCGGCGCCCGCAACGTCGTCATCACCGACGTCAGCCCCGAGCGTCTGGAGCTGGCCCGCAAGGTGGGCGCCACCCTGGCCCTCGACGTCAGCGGGGCGACCATCGCCGACGCCCAGGCCCAGCTCGGACTGCGCGAGGGCTTCGACGTCGGCCTGGAGATGTCCGGCCGGCCCGAGGCGATGCGCGACATGATCGCCAACATGACGCACGGCGGCAAGATCGCGATGCTCGGCCTGCCCGCCGAGGAGTTCCCCGTCGACTGGGCCCGGATCGTCACCTCGATGATCACCGTCAAGGGCATCTACGGCCGCGAGATGTTCGAGACCTGGTACGCGATGACGGTGCTGCTGGAGGGAGGCCTCGACCTCGGCCCCGTGATCACCGGCCGCTACTCGCACCGCGACTTCGAGGCCGCGTTCGACGAGGCGGCCACCGCCCGCAGCGGCAAGATCATCCTGGACTGGACTGCCTGACCCGCCGCCGGCCGGCCCGTCCGGCCGGCCGGCCCCTCCGCACGCCCCGCACTGCACCGCCCCGCACGGCACCGCCCCGCACGGCACCACTGCACCGCCCCCGCACCGCCAGCAGCTCCGCCGCACAAGGAGAAAGCGAAGCCCATGTTCGAGTCCGTACGCGCCGACCTCCGCACCACCCTCGACGAGATCCGCGAGGCCGGCCTGCACAAGCCCGAGCGCGTCATCGGCACCCCGCAGAGCGCGGCCGTCGCGGTCACCGCAGGTGGCGCCCCCGGCGAGGTCCTCAACTTCTGCGCCAACAACTACCTGGGCCTGGCCGACCACCCCGAGGTCGTCACCGCCGCCAAGGAGGCGCTGGACCGCTGGGGTTACGGCATGGCGTCCGTGCGCTTCATCTGCGGCACCCAGGAGGTCCACAAGGAGCTGGAGGCCCGGCTGTCGGCCTTCCTGGGCCAGGAGGACACGATCCTGTACTCCTCCTGCTTCGACGCCAACGGCGGTGTCTTCGAGACCCTGCTCGGCGCCGAGGACGCGGTGATCTCCGACGCCCTCAACCACGCCTCCATCATCGACGGCATCCGCCTGTCCAAGGCCCGCCGCTTCCGGTACGCCAACCGCGACATGGCCGACCTGGAGGCCCAGCTCAAGGCCGCCGTCGAGGGCGGCGCCCGGCGCAAGCTGATCGTCACCGACGGCGTGTTCTCCATGGACGGCTACGTGGCCCCGCTCCCGGAGATCTGCGACCTGGCCGACCGCTACGACGCCATGGTCATGGTCGACGACTCGCACGCCGTCGGCTTCGTCGGCGCCGGCGGCCGCGGCACCCCGGAGCTGCACGGGGTCATGGACCGCGTCGACATCATCACCGGCACCCTCGGCAAGGCCCTCGGCGGCGCCTCCGGCGGCTACGTCGCCGCCCGCGCCGAGATCGTGGAGCTGCTGCGCCAGCGCTCGCGCCCGTACCTGTTCTCCAACTCCCTCGCCCCGGTCATCGCCGCCGCCTCCCTGAAGGTCCTCGACCTGCTGGAGTCCGCCGGTGACCTGCGCGAGCAGCTCGCCTCCAACACCAAGCTGTTCCGCACGAAGATGACCGAGGCCGGCTTCGAGATCCTGCCCGGCGACCACGCCATCGCCCCCGTGATGATCGGGGACGCGGCGGAGGCGGCCCGGATGGCGGAGCTGCTGCTGGAGCGCGGCGTGTACGTGATCGGCTTCTCCTACCCGGTGGTCCCCATGGGCCAGGCCCGCATCCGGGTCCAGCTCTCGGCCGCCCACTCCACGGCGGACGTCGAGCGCGCCGTGGCGGCCTTCGTGGACGCCCGGGCCGCCCTGGGGACCCCGACGGCCTGAGCAGGGCCTCTCCCGGCGGTCCCACTGCCCGGACGGACCCGCTCCGGGCGGCCCCGCGGCCTGAGACAATGGGCGGGTGATCGACCCCCGCCGGCTGCGCATCCTGCGGGCCGTGGCGGACCACCGTACGGTGACCGCCGCGGCCGCAGCCCTGTACCTCACCCCGTCCGCCGTCTCCCAGCAGCTCGCCGCGCTGGAGCAGGAGACCGGGCACGTGCTGCTGCGCCGCAGCGGGCGGGGCGTCCGGCTGACGGCGGCCGGGGAGATCCTGCTCGGCCACGCCCACGAGGTCTTCGCCCAGCTGGAGCGGGCCGAGGCGGAACTGGCCGCGTACGCCGGCGGGGCGGCGGGCGAGGTCACGGTGGCGGCGTTCGCCACCGGGATCGCCGAGGTGCTCGCCCCGGCGATCTCCCGGCTGGCCGGCGACCACCCGGGGCTGCGGCTGCGGGTCCGGGACGCCGAGGGCGACGAGAGCCTGCCGATGCTGCTGGACGGCCGGGCCGACGTGGCCCTGGCGGTGGAGTACCGCGGCGGGCCGGGCGCGGACGACGCCCGGCTGTCCGTGCTGCCGCTCTACGCCGAACCGTTCGACGCCGTTCTGCCCGTCGGGCACCGGCTCGCCGAGCTGCCCGAGGTGGCGCTGGCGGACCTCGCGGACAGCGAGTGGATCGGCCAGTACCCGGGCAACCCCTGCCACGACGTGACGCTGCTGGCCTGCGAACTGGCCGGGTTCCAGCCGCGCTTCGCGCACTCCTCCGACGACTTCCGGGCCGTGGTCGCCCTGGCCGGGGCCGGGGCGGGCGTGGCGCTGGTGCCGCGGTCGGCGTTGCACGGCATGGAGCTCAAGGAGGTCCAGGTCCGCCCCGTCACGGGGCCCTCGGCCACCCGGCGCGTCTTCGCCGCCACCCGCCGCGGCGCCGAGTCCCATCCCCTGATCGCCCCGGTCCTGACGGCCCTGCGCACGGCCGCGGAGCACCTGCCGATCCACTGACCCCGGCGCCCGCCGTGCCCGCACCTCCCGCGGGCCCCGCGTCCGCCGGTCCCGCCTCCGCCGTCTGGGACCCGCACGGCCTGTCGGGTCAGACCCGGACCACCTCGACGCCCGCCGACTCGAAGGCACGGGCCCCGGCGTCGCCCAGGCCCGCGTCCGTGACCAGCAGGTCCACCGCCGAGGTGGGGCAGATCCGGGCGAAGGCGCGCAGGCCCAGCTTGCTGGAGTCGGTCGCGACGATCACCCGGCGCGCCCGTGCGCACAGCAGCCGGTTGACCGCCGCCTCGTCCTCGTGGCGGGTGGCCGCGCCGTCCGCCACGTCGAAGCCGTCCACCCCGAGGACCGCCGTGTCCACGGTGATCTGCTCCAGCACGCTCTGCGCCAGGGGGCCCGTCAGCTCGAAGGACTGGGGCCGGGCCACCCCGCCCGTCAGCACGATCTTGAACTGCGGGCGGACGGCCAGCTCGCCCGCGATGTTCAGCGCGTTCGTCACCACCGTCAGTGCGGGCGGCCCCAGCTCGGCCAGGTCCGCGCGGGCCGCCAGGGCCCGGGCCACCTCGGTGGTCGTCGTGCCGCCCGTCAGCCCGACCACCTCGCCCGCGTCCACCAGGTCCGCCACCGCCTCGCTGATCCGCCGCTTCTCCGCCGCCCGTCGCGAGGTCCGGTAGCGCAGCGGCAGTTCGTAGCTCACCCCGTGCAGCACGGCGCCGCCGCGGGTGCGCACCAGCATCTGCTGCTCGGCCAGTTGGTCGAGGTCCCGCCGGATGGTGGCCGCCGAGACCCCGAGTTCCGCCGCCACCGGATCGACCTCCAGCCGGCCGCGTTCCACCAGCAGGGCCAGCAGGGCCTGCCACCGTGCCTCCCGCGACAGCGACATGAAAGGGGTCCTCCCGTTCGTACGTATGGCCGTACCGACGACACTAGCCCAGCCGATCATCCCGAAGTTGCTTGAAGTTGCGCGAAACGGGCCGCTACCTTGCAGGAAAGTGCACCCCATCGCAGAGGGAGCGGGCATGAGCCATGTCGCGTACGAGCTGAGCACACAACCCGCCTGCTGGGAACGGGCCGCGGAACTCGCCCCCGCCCACCGGGACGTGCTCCCCGCGCCGGGGGAACGGACCGCCGTCGTCGGCTGCGGCACCTCGTACTACATGGCGCAGGCGTTCGCCGCGCTGCGCGAGGAGGCCGGGCAGGGGGAGACCGACGCGTTCCCCGCCTCGGAGTTCCCCCGGCACCGCCGTTACGACCGGGTCGTGGCCCTGACCCGGTCCGGCACCACCACCGAGGTGCTCGACCTGCTGGCCGCGCTGCGCGGCACCGGCACCCGCACCACGGCCGTCCTCGGGGACGTGGACACCCCGGCCGTGAGCCTGGCCGACGAGCGGGTCGTGCTCGACTTCGCCGACGAACGCTCCGTGGTGCAGACCCGGTTCGCCACCACCGCCCTCACCCTGCTGCGCGCCCACATCGGCCGCCACACCCCGGCCGTCGTCGCGGACGGTACGACCGCCCTGGAGGAGCCGCTGCCGGCGGGGCTGGAGGGGTGCGGGCAGTTCTCGTTCCTCGGCCGCGGCTGGAGCGTCGGGCTCGCGCACGAGGCCGCCCTGAAGATGCGCGAGGCCTCGCTGTCCTGGTCCGAGTCCTACCCGGCGATGGAGTACCGGCACGGCCCCATCAGCGTCTCCGGCCCGGGCACCGTCACCTGGTCGCTCGGCGAGGCGCCCGAGGGCCTGGCCGAGCAGGTCCGGGGGACCGGCGCCCAGTGGGTGGCCGGCCGGCTCGACCCGCTGGCCGAGCTGGTCCGGGTGCACCGGCTCGCCGTCGCCGTCGCCGCGCAGCAGCAGCTCGACCCGGACCGGCCGCGGCACCTGACCCGCTCGGTCGTGCTCACGGCGGGCGCGGGCGCGGGCACGGGCGCGGGCACGGGGGCCTCGGCCGGGGCTTCGGCCGGCACCGGAGCGGGGGCCTCGGCCGGGGCCGGGGCCGGGTCCGAGGCCGAGGGGGTCGTCCGATGACCCTCGCCGACACCGGCAGCCTGGTCCGGGACGCCGTCCGGGCCGGGCGTGCCGTCGCCGCCTTCAACATCATCACCCTGGAGCACGCCGAGGCCGTGGTGGCCGGGGCCGAACAGGCCGGCTCCCCGGTCGTCCTCCAGCTCAGCGAGAACGCCGTGAAGTTCCGCGGCGGCCGGCTCCTGCCCATCGCCCGCGCCGCGCTCGCCTGCGCCGAGGCGGCCGGCGTGCCGGTCGCCCTCCACCTCGACCACGTCAAGAGCCCGGACCTGCTGCGCCGGGCCGCCGACGCCGGGTTCGGCTCGGTGATGTACGACGCCGCGCACCTGCCGTACGCCGAGAACCTGGAGGCCACCCGCTCCGCCGCCGACTGGGCGCACGCCCACGGCCTGTGGATCGAGGCCGAACTCGGCGAGGTCGGCGGCAAGAACGGCGCCGCCCCGCTCGATCCGCACGCCCCCGGCGCCCGGACCGACCCGGACGAGGCCCGCCGGTTCGTGGCCGACTCCGGGGTGGACGCGCTCGCCGTGGCCATCGGCAGCACCCACGCCATGACGCGCCGCACCGCCGCCCTGGACCACGCCCTGCTGGACCGGCTCGCCAAGACCGTGGACGTCCCGCTGGTGCTGCACGGCTCCTCCGGCCTGCCCGACGCCGAACTGGCCGCCGCCGTCGCGGGCGGCATCCGCAAGGTCAACATCGGCACCGCCCTGAACGTGGCCATGACCGAGGCCATCCGCGCCCACCTGACCCCGGCCGACCCCCGCCCCTACCTGACGGCCGCCCGCACCGCCATGGCGGCCACGGCCCTGGCCATGATCACGGCGCTGGGCTGACCCCCGTACGACCCGCACGAACGGCTCCCCTCCGCCGGGGGAGCCGTTCGTGCGTCCGGCCGCGGGTGCCGCACCGGGGGTGCCGCATCCCTTCCGAATTCCTGGAACAGGTTCTACCCTGACCGCCGCCAGCGACGGACGACCGAGAGCTTCCCGGAGGGGCCGTGCACCTCGAATACACGCCTGAGCAGCAGCGGTTGCGCGCCGAACTGCGCGCCTACTTCGCCGAGCTGGTGCCCGAGGACGTCCAGGCCCGCTACGGGGACCCCGCCGCCCAGAAGCGCTTCTACCGCGAGACGATCCGCCGGCTCGGTGCCGACGGCTGGCTCGGCGTCGGCTGGCCCGAGGAGTACGGCGGCCGCGGGATGTCGGCCGTGGACCAGTTCATCTTCTTCGACGAGGCCGCCCAGGCGGTGGTCCCGCTGCCGCTGATGGCCCTGAACACCGTCGGCCCGACGCTCATGCAGTTCGGCACCGACGAGCAGAAGGCGTACTTCCTGCCCCGCATCCTCTCCGGCGAGATCGACTTCGCCATCGGCTACAGCGAGCCCGACGCCGGCACCGACCTCGCCGCCCTCCGGTGCAAGGCGGTCCGCGAGGGCGACGAGGAGACCGGCACCTACGTCGTCAACGGGCAGAAGATCTGGACCACCAACGGCGACACCGCCGACTGGGTCTGGCTCGCCGTACGGACCGACCCCGAGGCGCCCGCCCACAAGGGCATCACCATGCTCCTGGTCCCCACCAGCGATCCCGGCTACAGCTGCACCCTCATCAACACCCTGGCCTCGCACGACACCACCGCCAGCTACTACGAGGACATCAGGGTCCCGGCGAGCCGCCGGGTGGGCCCGGAGAACAAGGGCTGGCGCCTGATCACCAACCAGCTCAACCACGAGCGGGTCACCCTCGCCGCCCACGGCACCATGGCCGTCCGGGCCCTGCACGACGTCCAGCGCTGGGCCGCGCAGACCAAGCTCGCCGACGGCCGCCGGGTCATCGACCTCGGCTGGGTCCGCGGCCGGCTCGCCCGGGTGCACGCCCGCCTGGACGCCATGAAGCTGCTCAACTGGCAGATGGTCCACGCCGTCGAGTCCGCCACGCTGACCCCGCAGGACGCCTCCGCCGTCAAGGTCTACGGCTCCGAGGCCCGCCGCGACGCCTACGCCTGGCTGATGGAGATCGTCGCCGCGGCCGGCGCCCTCAAGGACGGCTCCGCCGGAGCCGTCCTCCACGGCGAACTCGAACGCGGCTACCGCAGCGCCGTCATCTTCACCTTCGGCGGCGGCAACAACGAGATCCAGCGCGAGATCATCTCCTGGATCGGCCTGGGCATGCCGCGGGTGCGCCGCTGAGCGGGTCAGTCCTTGCCCAGGGTGGCGGCGTGGTCGGGCACGACCGTCTGGAGTTCCCTGGGCGGCCGTTCGTAGCCCGTCGACGGGGGACGGTGCGGCAGGTCGAGCGGCGGCAGGGCCACGTCCTGGTAGGGGACCGAGGACAGCAGGTGGGCGATCATGTTGAGCCGGGCGCGGCGCTTGTCGTCGCTCTCGACCACGAACCACGGGGCGTCCGCGGTGTCCGTGTGGACCATCATCTCGTCCTTGGCCCGTGAGTACGCCTCCCAGCGCGTCAGCGACTCCAGGTCCATGGGGGAGAGCTTCCAACGCCGCAGCGGGTCCTGCGCGCGGCGCCGGAACCGTTCCTCCTGGACCGCGTCGCTGACGGAGAACCAGTACTTGCGCAGCAGGATCCCGTCCTCCACCAGCATCCGCTCGAAGACCGGGCACTGCCGCAGGAAGAGCTGGTGCTCCGCGGGCGTGCAGAAGCCCATGACGCGCTCCACCCCCGCCCGGTTGTACCAACTGCGGTCGAACAGGACGATCTCCCCCGCCGCCGGCAGGTGCTCCACGTAGCGCTGGAAGTACCACTGCGTACGCTCCCGCTCCGTCGGCTTCGGCAGGGCGGCGATGCGTGCCACACGCGGGTTGAGGTGTTCGGCGACGCGTTTGATCGTGCCTCCCTTGCCCGCCGCGTCGCGGCCCTCGAAGACGACGACCAGCCGGGTGCCCTCCGCACGCACCCACTCCTGCAGTTTGACCAGCTCCGTCTGGAGACGTAGCAGTTCCGCCTCGTAGACCGCCTTGCCGAGTCCCATCGTCGTACTTCCCCTCGTCGTCGGGCGCTTCGGCCCAGTCAGTCAGGGCAGGCATGCGCGCGCAACGACGTCCTGCCGGCCCCGGCGTGTCGATACGCTGACCGCGGGGGTCGGGCATCGAACGGCAGGCGGAGGGGCAGCGCGTGGGTGTGGGGGATCCGTTGACTCAGGTTCCGAGGATGCGGCTCGACGAGCTGCTGGACGAACTCCAGGTCCGCATCGACGAGGTGCGCGGCACCCGCGACCGGGTGCACAGCCTGCTGGAGGCCGTCGTCTCGGTCGGCCGCGAGCTCGACCTCGCCCAGGTGCTCCGGCGGATCGTCGAGGCGGCCGCGCTGCTCGTGGACGCCGAGTACGGCGCCCTGGGGGTGATCGGCCCCGACGGGCGCAGGCTCGCCCAGTTCCTGACCGTGGGGCTCACCGACGAGGAGATCGCGGCGATCGGCCCGCTGCCGGCCGGCCACGGACTGCTCGGCGAGGTCATCCACCACCCGGAGCCGCTGCGCCTGACCGATCTGGGCGCGCACTCCTCCTCCCACGGCTTTCCCGCCCATCACCCGCCCATGCGCACGTTCCTCGGCGTGCCGATCCGGGTTCGTGACGAGGTCTTCGGCAACCTCTACCTGACCGACAAGCGGGGCGGGGTCGACTTCGACACCGAGGACGAGACGGTGATCTCCACCCTCTCGGTGGCGGCGGGCGTGGCGATCGACAACGCCCGGCTCTACGAGGGGGCGCAGCGCCAGCAGCGGTGGCTGCGGGCCAACGCGGAGATCACCGAGAGCCTGCTGTCGGGGAGTTCGCGCCCCGCGGTGCTGGAGCTCATCGCCCGGCGGGCCCGCGAGATCACCGCGGCACGGCTCGCGAACATCGCCGTTCCGGTGGAGGGCGCCGACGGCCTGGTCGTGGAGTGCGCGGCCGGCGCGGAACGCGCCGCGTGGCAGGGGCTCGTCGTCCCGCTCGACGGCACGCTCTCCGGAGCCGCGTACCGGGCGGGTGAGCCCGTGGCCGCGGTACGGGCCGCCGACGACGAACGGTACGCGGCCGAGGCGCGGATGCAGGGGTGGGACGGCCGGGGACCGGCCGTGGCGGTGCCGCTCGGCACCGCGGGCGGGGAGGGCCGGGGCGTGCTGCTGCTCGCGCGGCCGGCCGGGGACCCGGCGTTCGGCGAGGGTGAGCTGGAGCCGCTCGTCGCCTTCGCGGGGCAGGCGGCGCTCGCCCTGGAGCTGGCGGAGCGGCGCCGGGACGCCGAACAGATAGCACTTCTCGAAGAGCGCGACCGGATCGCCCGCGACCTGCACGACCTGGCGATCCAGCGGCTCTTCGCCACCGGCATGACCTTGCAGAGCGCCGCCCGGGTCGTGGACCACGAGGGGGCCGCGGAGCGGGTCGGCCGGGCGGTCGAGGACCTGGACGAAACCATCAAGATCATCCGGTCGACGATCTTCGGGCTGCGCACCAAGGACCGGGAGGGCGGACCGGGGCTGCGGGCACGGGCCGCCCGCGCCGTCGGCGACGCCGCCGTCTCCCTCGGTCATCCCCCGCACCTGAGCATGGAGGGGCTGCTCGACACCGACGTCCCGGCGCAGATCGCCGACCACGTGGTGGCGGCCCTGGGCGAGCTCCTCAGCAACGCGGCCCGCCACGCCCGGGCGACCCGGGTCGGGGTGACCCTCAGGGCCGGGCAGGGCGAGATCGTCCTGACCGTGTCGGACAACGGCACGGGCATTCCGGCCCAGGGACGCCGGAGCGGTCTGCGGAACCTCGACGAGCGGGCCCGGAGCGTGGGCGGGACCTTCACCATCGGGGCTCCGGAGGAGGGCGGCAGCAGGCTCGTGTGGCGGGCACCGCTTCCCCGTCGGGACTGAGGGCCGGGGGACCCCCGGCAGGGTCAGCCGGGGACCGCCGGGGCGGGCGGCGGCGGGGCGGCCTCCAGCCGGAAGCCGGTGACGAGGTCGGGGCGGATCCGCACGGCGGCGCTCGGCGGCCGTCCCGTCCAGGGGCGGACGAGGTCCGCGGACCGGCCGGCGGGCCCGTCGTCGGCCACCCGGCGGGCGTAGCCGGTGACGACGACGCTCCAGCCGAGGTGGGTGTCGGGGTCGATGGCGTCCGCCTCGTACGCCACCACCACGCCGGGGACGTCACCGGGCGCCACCAGCGAGGCCGGCGCCCCGCCCTCGTGGATCCGGATGACGACGTCCTCGCCGTCGACGACGTGGGTCACCGGCCGGACGGCGGGCAGCGCGTGCTGCGTGAAGACGATGCGCCCCAGCGACACCGTGGCGAGCAGCCCCAGGGCCTCGGCCCGGTCCAGCTCGCGCACGTGCCGGCCGACCGCCGGGCCGGCCGAGGCGCCCGGCGCCGGACCGACCGCCGGGCCGGCCGACGTGCCCGTCATGGCCGCGGCCCCGGGCCGACGAACGTCAGATCGCGGTCGACGGCGAGCACCTGCATGGACTTGACCAGCAGCGGCGGTACGTCACCCAGGAGGAGCCGGGACCCCGCCGCTCGGCAGTGACGGTCCAGACGGGTCAGGAGGTCGATCCCCGCGCTGTCGCAGAAAAGGAGCCCCGACAGGTCCAGCACGATGACCGGGCGCCCGGAGCCGGCGATCTCCCGCAGGCGCGGCCCCACCTGCCCGGCCGTGTACACGTCGAGCTCCCCGGCGAGGGCGACGCTCAGACAGCGGTCGTCCCGGGCCACGGTCCTCAGGTCGATCAGATCGGTCGTCATGGCGTCCTCCGTGCTGCGTGCGGCTCCGTGGAGCCGTGCCCTTGCCGGTGCGCCACCAGTTCATCCGGTCCCCCGGGCACCCGGGAAGGCCCGGCAGGCCCTCCCGACAGGGCCGAAGGTCCCTGGGTGCCGGACCCGGCCGGCCCCGTCCCCGGCCGCCGCCCGCCGACGAGGGCCGATCGGCCCTGTCCGTCCGGCCCGTCCGCAGGCAGGATGCCGGTGTCCGTCCGTCCCGGGTCGAGCCAGGCGAAGGAGTCACGTCATGACCGGCAGCAGTGTCCCCTCCACCGCCACGGAGCCGATCCGCGTCTTCCTGCTCGACGACCACGAGGTCGTACGCCGGGGAGTGCACGACCTGCTGGACGCCGAACCCGACCTGACCGTGGTCGGCGAGGCGGGCACGGCCGCCCAGGCACGGGTCCGCATTCCCGCGCTGCGCCCCCAGGTCGCGATCCTGGACGTTCGGCTCCAGGACGGCGACGGGGTCAGCGTGTGCCGTGAGCTGCGCTCGCGGATGCCCGAGCTGGCCTGCCTGATGCTCACCTCGTTCGACGACGAGGAAGCCCTCCTGGACGCCGTGATGGCGGGGGCCTGCGGATACGTCCTGAAGCAGATCACCGGCACCGACCTGGTGACCGCCGTCCGGACGGTGGCTTCGGGCCGGTCGATGCTGGACCCCGGCGCCACCGCCCGGCTGATGGCGCGCGTGCGCGGGGACGTGCCCCGGGAGGAACAGGTCCCGGGCCTGCCCGGCTTCACCGACCGGGAGAAGGAGATCCTCCTCATGGTCAGCGAGGGCCTCACCAACCGGGAGATAGGCCAACGGCTGCACCTCGCCGAGAAGACCGTCAAGAACAGCATCTCGCGGCTCTTCGTCAAGCTGGGGGTGGAGCGGCGCGTCCAGGCCGCCGTGATCGCCAGCCACGCCCTGACCCCGCCCGGCCGCCGGCCGGCCCCGGCCGCCGAGTAGGAGCCGCCGCGGCCCGGCCGGCACGGGGACGGCCGGCCGCACCCCGCGGCGAGCGGGAGGCCGGACGGGTGGCGCCCGCCGGGGGAGGACCGGGCGCCACCGGGATCCACCTTCCCCGGGCCGCGCCCACGCGCGAAAGGGCCGAGGGTCCCTCCCCGAGGGCCGGTCCTCCCCTGCCGGCCGCACCTCTGAGGCGGCTACCTCAGAGGTAGCTGCCGCTGCCGTAGGGCGCGTAGAGGTCGAGCAGACGGATCCGGGCGGCCTGGAGGCGGTGGGCGAGGACCTGCCCGACCCAGTGGCCGAGGGCCGAGCCGAAGCGGGGGTCGGCGTCCATCAGCATCCGGACCCGCTCCGCGTCGAACTCGTAGGCCCGTACCGGGGTCATGGCCTCGGCACCGAGCCGCCAGGTGTACGGCGCGAACAGCCACGAGCAGCCGACGAGCTGGCCGGCGCCGAGGTCCTCGATGACGGCCGCGCGCCGCCCGGGCACGTGGACGTCCAGCGTGACGGTGCCGGACCGGACGATCCAGAACCGGTCGGCGTGCCCGCCCTCGCGGAAGAGGCGGGTCCCTTGGGGGAAGCCGACCTCCCGGGCCTGTTCCATCAGCCGGGACCGGAAGTCGGCGGGCAGCGCCGCGGCGAGACGGGTGGGAGCGGGAGTGGTCATGGGGTGCCTCCTGGTTCGAGTCGCCTCCAGTCTTCGCCGTCCGGCCCGCTGCGGGCCGCGCGGGCCCCCCACGGGGCCACCGCGCCCCCCCCCGCAGCCGGCCGGACGCCGAACACGGGCGGCGGCGCGCACGCCGCCGCACCCCCTGACGCCACCCCCCCCCACCCGTCTCCCGCCGGCGCGTCCCGACCACACACCGCGCCCGACCCTTCACCCACACCACGCACGC
>NZ_RPRY01000130.1 GCF_003949795.1 Streptomyces sp. WAC06614 | reverse complement strand
CCCGGTCGGCCCGGTCGGCCCCGGCCGCCCGGGCCGGGCCCCCGTCCTCGTACTGGCCCGCCCCCGGTATGCCGAAGGCCCCGGTCTCCGCCCTGGGGAAGGGTGGAGACCGGGGCCCCGGTTACTTCTGGTGCGCCGCACCCGCGTGGCGAACGCAGGCCGCGTGCGGCGCGGGGGTGCCGGTCAGGAGCGGATGAGAGGGCCCGCTGGGTCCGTCCCGGCGATCACATCGAGTAGCTCAGCCCTGGAGGGTGCCGGCCTTGGCAGCCAGCGCCGACTTCTTGTTGGCGGCGGCGTTCTTGTGGATGACACCCTTCGAAACGGCCTTGTCCAGCTTCTTGGAGGCCAGACGGACGGCCGCGGTGGCCTTCTCCGCGTCACCGGCGGCGATGGACTCGACCGCCTTGCGGATGTAGGTCTTGAGCTCGGACTTGACGGACTTGTTGCGAAGGCGGGCCTTCTCGTTCGTCTTGTTCCGCTTGATCTGGGACTTGATGTTCGCCACGAAAGAGCCTTTTCAGGTTCAGAGTTTGATCTTCGAGTGTGCGCCACGCAGCTGAGAGGGCATGCGAGACACAGCTGCCCAGGTTACCAGGCGCCCTTCAGGTGGCCCAAACCGAGCGCACAGCGCCAGGCATGGGACGATAGACCCCTGCGTAACGTTCCGACTGAGACCCGAGAATCAGGACACTGCGTGCCCGCGACCCCTAGCCACGTGCCCGAGCCGAGCCGAACCGACCCGGCGCTGATCCGCAACTTCTGCATCATCGCGCACATCGACCACGGCAAGTCCACGCTCGCCGACCGGATGCTCCAGCTCACCGGCGTCGTCGACCAGCGGCAGATGCGTGCCCAGTACCTCGACCGCATGGACATCGAGCGTGAGCGCGGCATCACGATCAAGTCCCAGGCGGTCCGGCTCCCCTGGGCGCCGACCTCGGGCGAGGGCCAGGGCAGCACGCACATCCTCAACATGATCGACACCCCGGGCCACGTGGACTTCACCTACGAGGTCTCCCGGTCCCTCGCGGCCTGCGAGGGCACGATCCTGCTGGTGGACGCCGCCCAGGGCATCGAGGCGCAGACCCTCGCCAACCTCTACCTGGCGATGGAGAACGACCTCACCATCGTCCCGGTCCTCAACAAGATCGACCTGCCGGCCGCCCAGCCGGAGAAGTTCGCCGAGGAGCTGGCGAACCTGGTCGGCTGCGAGCCCGACGACGTCCTGCGGGTCTCCGCGAAGACGGGTATCGGCGTCGAGGCCCTGCTCGACCGCGTGGTCGAGACGGTCCCGGCCCCGGTCGGCGTCAAGGACGCCCCCGCCCGCGCGATGATCTTCGACTCGGTCTACGACTCGTACCGCGGCGTGGTCACCTACGTCCGCGTGGTCGACGGCACGCTCAACAAGCGCGAGCGCATCCGCATGATGTCGACCGGCGCCACCCACGAGCTGCTGGAGATCGGCTGCAACTCCCCGGAGATGCTGCCCGCCGACGGCCTGTCCGTCGGTGAGGTGGGCTACCTGATCACCGGTGTGAAGGACGTCCGCCAGTCCAAGGTCGGCGACACCATCACCCAGATGACCGGCGGCGCCACCGAGGCCCTCGGCGGCTACAAGGACCCGAAGCCGATGGTCTTCTCCGGTCTGTACCCGCTGGACGGCTCCGACTACCCAGACCTGCGCGAGGCCCTGGACAAGCTCCAGCTCAACGACGCCGCCCTGGTCTACGAGCCGGAGACCTCCGCCGCGCTCGGCTTCGGCTTCCGCGTCGGCTTCCTCGGCCTGCTCCACCTCGACGTGATCCGCGAGCGCCTGGAGCGCGAGTTCGGCCTCGACCTCATCGCCACCGCGCCCAACGTGGTCTACCGCGTGGTCATGGAGGACAAGAGCGAGATCACGGTCACCAACCCGAGCGAGTTCCCCGAGGGCAAGATCTCGGAGGTCTACGAGCCGGTCGTGCGGGCCACGATCCTCGCGCCGACCGAGTTCATCGGCTCGATCATGGAGCTGTGCCAGACCCGGCGCGGCACCCTGCTCGGCATGGACTACCTCTCCGAGGACCGGGTCGAGATCCGCTACACCCTGCCGCTCGCGGAGATCGTCTTCGACTTCTTCGACCAGCTGAAGTCCAAGACCCGCGGCTACGCCTCCCTCGACTACGAGCCCACCGGCGAGCAGGCCTCCAGCCTGGTCAAGGTCGACATCCTGCTGCACGGCGACAAGGTCGACGCCTTCTCCGCCATCACCCACAAGGACGCCGCCTACGCCTACGGCGTGCGCCTGGTCGCCAAGCTGCGCGAGCTCATCCCGCGGCAGGCGTTCGAGGTGCCGGTCCAGGCCGCCATCGGCTCCCGGGTGATCGCCCGCGAGACCATCCGCGCCATCCGCAAGGACGTCCTCGCCAAGTGCTACGGCGGTGACATCTCCCGTAAGCGGAAGCTGCTGGAGAAGCAGAAGGAAGGCAAGAAGCGGATGAAGATGGTCGGCTCCGTGGAGGTTCCGCAGGAGGCCTTCATCGCGGTGCTCTCCAGCGACGAGAGCGGCGGCAAGAAGAAGTAGCACGCCCCGCAGTACGGACCAGGAGCCAACCGGAAGCGGCGCTCACGGGCCCCCGCGCAGTCGCGCGGGGGCCCGTTTCGTTATGAACCGGCCGCCCGCCGGCTCTTACGCACCCGCCGGCGGACCTCTACCCTGATCGAAGCTCGTTGGTTACTCGCCAGTTACAAGAAGCACACCTGCCAGTCCCCACGCTCCCACGCACAGCCGCGTGGACCGGTCCGGAGGATGTCGTGAGCGACACACAGTCCCTGATCGAGAACCGCCCGCCCTCCGTGGCGGCCGTCTTCCTTGAGCGCGTCGCCGCCACCCCGGACGCGGAGGCCTACCGCTATCCGGTCCCGGCGGCCTCCGGCCAGGGCCCGGACGACTGGAAGTCCCTGAGCTGGGGCCAGGCGGCCGAGCGGGTGTTCGCCATCGCCGCCGGCCTGGTCGACCTCGGGCTCCAGCCCGAGGAGCGGGTGGCCCTGGCCTCCAACACCCGGGTGGAGTGGATCCTGGCCGACCTCGGCGCGATGTGCGCCGGCGCGGCGGTCACCACCATCTACCCCAGCACCAACGCCGAGGAGTCGGCGTTCATCCTCTCCGACTCCGAGTCCCGGGTGCTGATCGCCGAGGACGCCGCCCAGCTCGCCAAGGCCCGCGAACGCCGCCCCGACCTGCCCGACCTGCGCCACGTGGTGGTCGTCGACGCCGCCGACGCCGTCCCGGCCGAGGGAGACCCGGAGGGCTGGGTGCTCTCCCTCGCCGAGCTGGAGCAGCGCGGCCGCGACCACCTGGCCAAGCACCCGGCGGCCGTCAAGGACCGCATCGCCGCGATCCGCGCCGACCAGCTCGCCACCCTCATCTACACCTCCGGCACCACGGGCCGCCCCAAGGGCGTCCGGCTGCCGCACGACAACTGGTCGTACATGGCCAAGGCCACCGTCGCCACCGGCCTGATCACCAAGGACGACGTCCAGTACCTCTGGCTGCCGCTCGCGCACGTCTTCGGCAAGGTGCTCACCTCCGGCCAGATCGAGGTCGGTCACGTCACCGCCGTGGACGGCCGGATCGACAAGATCATCGAGAACCTCCCGGTGGTCCAGCCCACCTACATGGCGGCCGTCCCGCGGATCTTCGAGAAGGTCTACAACGGGGTCGCGGCCAAGGCCCGGGCCGGTGGCGGCGCCAAGTACAAGATCTTCAAGTGGTCGGTGGGGGTGGCCCGCGAGTACGCCAAGGTCACCCAGGACAACTTCCGCCGCACCGGCCGCGCCACCGCCCCCTTCGGTCTCGCCACGAAGCACAAGGTCGCCGACGCGCTCGTCTTCTCCAAGCTGCGCGAGGCCTTCGGCGGCCACCTGCGCGCCGCCGTCTCCGGCGCCTCCGCCCTCTCCCCGGAGATCGGCTACTTCTTCTCCGGAGCCGGCATCCACATCCTGGAGGGCTACGGGCTCACGGAGTCCAGCGCCGCCTCCTTCGTCAACCCCGGCGAGGCCTACCGCACCGGCACGGTCGGCAAGCCGCTGCCCGGCACCGAGGTCCGCATCGCCGACGACGGCGAGATCCTGCTGCGCGGCCCCGGCATCATGCAGGGCTACCACCGCCTGCCCGACAAGACCGCCGAGGTCCTGGAGTCCGACGGCTGGCTGCACACCGGCGACATCGGCGAACTCTCGCCCGACGGCTACCTGCGGATCACCGACCGCAAGAAGGACCTGATCAAGACCTCCGGCGGCAAGTACGTCGCCCCGGCCGAGGTCGAGGGCCAGTTCAAGGCGGTCTGCCCGTTCGTCTCGAACGTCGTCGTCCACGGCGCCGACCGCAACTACTGCACGGCCCTGATCGCCCTCGACCCGCCCGCCATCCTCGGCTGGGCCGCCGAGCACGGCCTGGAGGGCAAGTCGTACGCCGAGGTGGTCGCGGCCCCCGAGACCCACCGGCTGATCGAGACCTACGTACAGACCCTCAACGAGGGCCTCCAGCGCTGGCAGACGATCAAGAAGTTCCGCCTGCTCCCGCGCGACCTCGACGTCGAGCACGGCGACCTCACGCCCAGCCTGAAGCTGAAGCGCCCGGCCGTCGAGCGCGAGTTCAAGCACCTGCTGGACGAGATGTACGAGGGCGCGCGGGAGGCCTAGGCACCGACGGGCCCCACCGGCCCGGCACGCACGGGCGGTGCCCGCGCCGCCCTCGCGTCCCGCCCTCGCCTCCCGCCGTCGCGGCACGCCCGTCCCGGGCGTGTCGCGGCATACGCGACAATGGGTCCATGCCTTCCGCCCTGCCCGACGGCGACCCCGTGCCCGAGGACGGCTCGCTGCCGTCCCACGCCCTGACCGGCGCGGCCGCCCGGCCCCTCGGGTTCTACCTCCACGTCCCGTACTGCGCCACGCGCTGCGGGTACTGCGACTTCAACACGTACACGGCGTCCGAGCTGCGCGGCACGGGCGGCGTGCTCGCGTCCCGGGAGAACTACGCCGACACCCTGACCGACGAGGTCCGCCTCGCGCGCAAGGTGCTCGGCGACGACCCGCGCCCGGTCCGCACCGTCTTCGTCGGCGGCGGCACGCCCACCCTGCTGCCCGCCGCCGACCTGGTCCGGATGCTCGGCGCGATCCGGGACGAGTTCGGGCTCGCCGAGGACGCCGAGGTCACCACCGAGGCCAATCCGGAATCGGTCACCCCGGCGTACCTGGCCGAGCTGCGCGAGGGCGGCTTCAACCGGATCTCCTTCGGCATGCAGAGCGCCCGGCAGCACGTGCTGAAGGTGCTCGACCGCACCCACACCCCCGGCCGGCCCGAGGCCTGCGTGGGCGAGGCCCGCGCGGCCGGCTTCGAGCACGTCAACCTCGACCTGATCTACGGCACGCCCGGCGAGTCCGACGACGACTGGCGGGCCTCCCTGGACGCCGCGCTCGGCGCCGGGCCCGACCACGTCTCGGCGTACGCGCTGATCGTCGAGGAGGGCACCCAGCTCGCCCGGCGGATCCGCCGCGGCGAGGTCCCCATGACCGACGACGACGTGCACGCCGACCGCTACCTGATCGCGGACGAGGTGCTGGCCGGGGCCGGCTACTCCTGGTACGAGGTCTCCAACTGGGCCACCTCCGAGGCGGCCCGCTGCCTGCACAACGAGCTGTACTGGCGCGGGGCCGACTGGTGGGGCGCCGGCCCGGGCGCCCACAGCCACGTCGGCGGGGTCCGCTGGTGGAACGTCAAGCACCCGGGCGCCTACGCCGCCGCCCTGGCCGGCGGCCGCTCGCCCGGCGCGGGCCGCGAGCTGCTGTCCGAGGAGGACCGCCGGGTCGAGCGGATCCTGCTGGAGCTGCGACTGGTGACCGGCTGCCCGCTGTCCCTGCTGGCCCCGGCCGGCCTGGCCGCCGCCCGCCGCGCCCTGGCCGACGGCCTGCTGGAACCCGTCCCGTACGAGGCCGGCTCCGCCGTCCTGACCCTGCGCGGCCGGCTCCTGGCCGACGCCGTGGTCCGCGACCTGGTCGACTGACCCCGACTGCGCCGCGGGGTCGGGGGCCCAGGGCGCTAGGGCGCCGTCACGAAGTCGATCAGCTCCTCGACCCGCCCCAGCAGGGTGGGTTCCAGGTCCCGGTACGACGTGACGCGCGACAGGATGTGCCGCCAGGCCGCCCCGGTGTTCGGCGGCCAGCCCAGGGCCCGGCAGACGCCCGTCTTCCAGTCCTGGCCCGGCGGCACCACGGGCCAGGCCGCGAAGCCCAGGGCCGACGGCTTCACCGCCTGCCAGACGTCGACGTACGGGTGGCCCACGACCAGCACGTCCGGCGAGGTCACCGCGGCCGCGATCCGGGACTCCTTGGACCCCGGCACCAGGTGGTCCACCAGGACCCCCAGCCGGGCGTCGGGCGCCGGGGCGAACTCGGCCACCACCGCCGGGAGGTCGTCGACGCCCTCCAGGTACTCCACGACCACGCCCTCGAGGCGCAGGTCGTCGCCCCACACCTTCTCGACCAGCTCGGCGTCGTGCCGCCCCTCCACGTAGATCCGCCCCGCCCGGGCCACCCGGGCCCGGGCCCCGGGGACGGCGACCGAGCCCGACGCCGTACGTGCCGGGGCCGCCGGGCCGCGGGACGGGCGGACCAGGGTGACGGGGCGGCCGTCCAGCAGGAAGCCGGCCGGTTCCAGGGGGAAGACGCGGCGCTTGCCGAAGCGGTCCTCCAGCGTCACCGTGCCGGCCTCGCAGGACACCACCGCCCCGCAGAAGTCGGTGCCCGCCACCTCGACCACCACATCGGGATCGGCCGGCACCTCCGGCACCGCCCGCGGGCGCTTCCACGGCGGGGTCAGATCGGGTGAGTACTCGCGCATTCGGACGACGGTAGGCACCCGGGGCCGGTCACGCGGGCGACACGCCGGAACGCGCCGCCAGTGTGGCGCGTTGCGCAACGACGAACCCCGCGTCCACCACCGCTCCGTGACCGGGCACGTACACCGCGTCCGGTCCGCCCAGGGCCAGCAGCCGGTCCAGCGCCGCCGGCCACTGCGCCGGCACCGCGTCGGGGCCCGCCAGCGGCTCCCCGGACTCCTCCACCAGGTCCCCGCAGAACACCACCTCGGTGCCCGACGGGTCCGGCACGAACACGGCCAGGTCGTTGCGGGTGTGGCCGGGGCCGACGTTGGCCAGCAGCACCTGCAGTCCGCCCAGTTCCAGCGTCCACTCGCCCGACACCAGGTGCCGCGGCGCGACCAGCAGCTCGGTGGCCCGGTCCGCGTCCTCCTCCGGCAGCCCGTGCCGGACCGCGTCCGCGCGCAGCTCCGCCTGCCCGCGGCCGGCCGCCAGCACCTTCTCCAGGCCCACGGCCCCGTAGACCTCGGCGCCGGAGAACGCCGCACCGCCGAGGACATGATCGAAATGGCCGTGCGTGAATGCGAGATGGGTCACGTGCCGGCCGGTCAGCCGCTCGGCCTGGGCGCGCAGCTCGGCGCCCTCCCGCAGGGAGGATCCGGGATCGATCATGAGGACGGAGTCGTCGCCCACCACCAGTCCCACCGTGCAGTCCCAGCCCGGAAGGCGTCGGCGTCCGGCCCGCGCACCGAGCCGTTCCCACCCCGCCTCTTCCCATGCGATGTCCATACCGGGACGCTACCGTGACCGGCCCGACGGCCGTCCGCCCTTGCGGGGGGCGTGCCCGCCCGCCGTACACTGACCGGGGGATCTCTGGCACTCAACCCCAGCGAGTGCCAGACACCGGCCGGAAGTCCGACGAACCACACCTGGAGGTGCGCGCGATGCTCAGCGAACGCAGGCTCGAAGTGCTGCGCGCCATCGTCCAGGACTACGTCGGCACCGAGGAGCCGGTGGGTTCCAAGGCACTCACCGAGCGGCACCGGCTCGGCGTCTCCCCGGCCACCGTCCGCAACGACATGGCGGTGCTGGAGGAGGAGGGCTACATCGCCCAGCCCCACACCAGTGCCGGCCGGATCCCCACCGACAAGGGCTACCGCCTGTTCGTCGACAAGCTGGCGGGCGTCAAGCCCCTGTCGACGCCCGAGCGGCGGGCCATCCAGAACTTCCTCGACGGCGCCGTCGACCTCGACGACGTCGTGGGCCGCACCGTGCGGCTGCTGGCGCAGCTGACGCGGCAGGTCGCCGTCGTGCAGTACCCCTCGCTGACCCGGTCCACCGTCCGGCACGTCGAGCTGCTGTCGATGGCGCCCGCGCGCCTGATGCTGGTGCTGATCACGGACACCGGCCGGGTCGAGCAGCGCATGATCGACTGCCCGGCGCCCTTCGGCGAGCAGTCGCTGGCGGACCTGCGGGCCCGGCTGAACGGCAAGGTCGTCGGCCGTCGCTTCACGGACGTGCCGCAGCTCGTGCAGGACCTGCCGGAGGCCTTCGAGGCCGAGGACCGCGGCACGGTGCAGACCGTGCTGGCCACGTTCCTGGAGACGCTGGCCGAGGACACCGAGGAGCGGCTGATGATCGGCGGCACCGCCAATCTCACCCGCTTCGGACATGACTTCCCCCTGACCATCCGGCCCGTGCTGGAAGCACTCGAGGAGCAGGTCGTGCTCCTGAAGCTGCTCGGCGAGGTCAACGAGTCGGGGATGACCGTACGCATCGGCCACGAGAACGCCTACGAGGGACTGAACTCCACGTCCGTCGTCTCGGTCGGCTACGGTTCGGGCGGCGAAACAGTCGCCAAACTCGGCGTGGTCGGACCGACCCGCATGGATTACCCCGGAACGATGGGAGCGGTACGCGCAGTGGCACGTTACGTCGGACAGATCCTGGCGGAGTCGTAAGTGGCCACGGACTACTACGCCGTACTCGGCGTGCGCCGCGACGCATCGCAGGACGAGATCAAGAAGGCGTTCCGGCGGCTTGCACGCGAGCTGCACCCGGACGTGAACCCCGATCCCAAGACGCAGGAGCGTTTCAAGGAGATCAACGCCGCCTACGAGGTGCTGTCGGACCCGCAGAAGAAGCAGGTCTACGACCTCGGCGGCGACCCGCTGTCCTCCTCGGGCGGCGGTGGCGCGGGCGGCTTCGGGGCCGGTGGCTTCGGCAACTTCTCGGACATCATGGACGCCTTCTTCGGTACGGCGTCCCAGCGCGGCCCGCGCTCGCGCACCCGGCGCGGCCAGGACGCGATGATCCGGCTCGACCTGGAACTGGACGAGGCCGCCTTCGGCACCACCAAGGAGATCCAGGTCGACACCGCCGTGGTGTGCACGACCTGCAGCGGCGAGGGCGCCGCGCCCGGTACCTCCGCGCAGACCTGTGACATGTGCCGCGGCCGCGGTGAGGTGTCGCAGGTGACGCGGTCCTTCCTGGGCCAGGTCATGACCTCCCGCCCCTGCCCGCAGTGCCAGGGCTTCGGCACCGTCGTCCCCACCCCGTGCCCCGAGTGCGCGGGCGACGGCCGGGTCCGCTCCCGCCGCAGCCTGACGGTCAAGATCCCCGCCGGCGTCGAGAACGGCACCCGGATCCAGCTCGCCGGCGAGGGCGAGGTCGGCCCCGGCGGCGGCCCGCCCGGCGACCTCTACGTGGAGATCCACGAGCTGCCCCACCCGGTGTTCCAGCGGCGCGGGGACGACCTGCACTGCACCGTGACCATCCCGATGACGGCGGCGGCGCTGGGCACCAAGTGCCCGCTGGAGACGCTCGACGGCATGGAGGAGGTGGACATCCGGCCCGGCACCCAGTCCGGCCAGTCCATCCCGCTGCACGGCCGCGGCGTCACGCACCTGCGCGGCGGTGGCCGCGGCGACCTGATCGTCCACGTCGAGGTGCAGACCCCGGCCAAGCTGGACCCGCAGCAGGAGGACCTGCTGCGGCAGCTCGCGAAGCTGCGCGGCGAGGAGCGGCCCATGGGCCAGTTCCAGCCCGGCCAGCAGGGCCTGTTCAGCCGCCTGAAGGACGCGTTCAACGGGCGCTGACCCGGTTCCGGCCGGCCGCCTCGGCGGTTCCCGGCCGGGCACCGGCGCGGCCGCCGGCCGGGTGGTGACATGCCGCCTGGCCGGTCCCGGACGCCGACTATGCCAGGCGAATGCCACGATTCGGCAGGGTGCGGTGGACATGGCACGATGCACCTCATGTCCACCGCGCTGAACGGTCTTTCCCCCCGTCCGATCGTGCAGGCCCCGATGGCGGGCGGTGCCTCCTGCCCGCCGCTCGCCGCCGCCGTGAGCGAGGCCGGCGGGCTGGGCTTCCTGGCCGGCGGCTACAAGACCGCCGACGGCATGTACCAGGAGGTCAAACGCCTGCGGGGGCTGACCCGGCGGCCGTTCGGCGTGAACCTCTTCCTGCCCCAGACCGGCGCCGTCGACCCGGCCGCGGTCGAGGCGTACCGGGGGCAGCTCGCGGGTGAGGCCAGCTGGTACGAGACCTCGCTGGCGGACGATGACATCGTTGGCAACACCGACGACGGCTACGACGCGAAGCTGGCCATCCTGCTGGACGACCCGGTTCCCGTGGTGTCGTTCACCTTCGGCTGTCCCGCCGCGGGGACCCTGGCCCGGCTGCGCGAGGTCGGCACGTACACCGTGGTGACCGTGACCTCCGTCGAGGAGGCCAGGGCCGCCCAGGCGGCCGGTGCGGACGCCGTGTGCGTCCAGGGCATCGAGGCCGGCGGCCACCAGGGCACCCACCGCGACGATCCGCAGGCGGACGGGTCCGGGGTCGGGCTGCTGGCCCTGGTCGCGCAGGTCCGCGAGGCCGTCGGGCTGCCGATCGTCGCGGCCGGCGGGCTGATGCGCGGCTCGCAGATCGCCGCGGTGCTCGCGGCGGGCGCGGAGGCCGCCCAGCTCGGCACGGCGTTCCTCGCCTGCCCGGAGTCCGGGGCGCACGCGCTGCACAAGAAGGCGCTGACGGACCCGTTGTTCGTCCGCACCGAGCTCACCCGGGCGTTCTCCGGCCGCCCGGCCCGGGGGCTGGTCAACCGGTTCATGCGCGAGCACGGACCGTACGCCCCCGCCGCCTACCCCCAGGTGCACCACCTGACCTCGGGCCTGCGCAAGGCCGCCGCGGCGGCCGGGGACCCGCAGGGCATGGCCCTGTGGGCGGGGCAGGGCCACCGGCTGGCGCGGGCGCTGCCGGCCGGGGAACTGGTGGAGGTGCTCATGGCCGAACTGGCCGAGACGCAAGCGACGAGGAGCGTGTGATGACGGCCCCGGTGTTCGTGGTCGAAGAGGTCCCCGGCGGGCCGGAGTTCGTGCTGGACGGTCCGGAGGGCCGGCACGCGGTGTCGGTGAAGCGGCTCAACCCCGGCGAGGACGTGGTCCTCACCGACGGGCGGGGCCGCTGGACCGAGGGCGTGGTCAAGGCCGCCGAGGGCAAGGACCGGCTGGTCGTCATGGACCTGCACACCGTCGAGGAGGAGCCCGAGCCGCAGGTCCGGATCACCGTGGTCCAGGCCCTGCCCAAGGGCGACCGCGGCGAGCTCGCCGTCGAGACGATGACGGAGACCGGGGTCGACGCGATCGTGCCGTGGCAGGCCTCACGGTGCATCACCCAGTGGCGCGGCGACCGGGGCGCGAAGTCCCTGGCCAAGTGGCGCAGCACGGCCCGGGAGGCGGGCAAGCAGTCCCGCCGGGTGCGCTTCCCCGAGGTGGCCGAGGCCGCCTCGACCAAGCAGGTCGCCCAGCTCCTGGCCGCGGCCGACCTCGCCGTCGTGCTGCACGAGGACCGGGAGGCCGGCTCCGAGGCCCTGGCCACGGCCGAGCTGCCGACGGCCGGTTCCGTGGTGGTCGTCGTCGGCCCCGAGGGCGGGGTCTCGCCCGAGGAGCTGGCGGTGTTCGCCGAGGCCGGCGGGCGCCCGTACCGGCTGGGCCGGTCGGTCCTGCGGACCTCCACGGCCGGGACGGCGGCGGTGGCCGTGCTGCTGGCCCGCACCGGCCGCTGGTCGTGATCCCCGGGCGTGCTCCGCGGCCCCGGGGCCGGGCCGGGCGGGCGTGATCCACAGCCCCCGCGGGGCGTGGGCCGGGGCGGATACGATGCGCGCAGGTGATCACCGTTCGGAGAGGTGAAGCAATGGCAGGGGAACCGCAGGCCGACTGCCTGTTCTGCAAGATCGTCAGCGGGGACGTGCCCGCGACCGTCGTCCACGAGAGCGACACCACGTACGCGTTCCGGGACATCAATCCCCAGGCTCCCACGCACGTCCTGGTGGTGCCGAAGGCCCACTACCCCGACGCCGCCTCCCTCGCCGCCGCCGAGCCGGCGTTCGCCGCCGACGTGCTGCGGGTCGCCGGGGAGATCGCGACCGCCGAGGGCCTCGACAGCACGGGCTTCCGGATCGTCTTCAACACCGGCGCGGGCGCCGGCCAGACCGTCTTCCACGCGCACGCGCACGTCCTCGGCGGTCGCGGCCTGCAGTGGCCCCCCGGATAGACCGTGTCCGCACGCGAGTTCGTGGTCCTGGGCACCGCCAGCCAGGTGCCCACCCGCCACCGCAACCACAACGGCTACCTGCTCCGCTGGGACGGCGAGGGCTTCCTCTTCGACCCGGGCGAGGGCACCCAGCGCCAGATGCTGCGCGCCGGGGTCGCCGCCCACGACATCCACCGGATCTGCGTCACCCACTTCCACGGCGACCACAGCCTGGGCCTGGCCGGAGTGATCCAGCGGATCAACCTCGACCGGGTCCCGCACCCGCTGACGGCGCACTTCCCGGCCAGCGGGCAGAAGTTCTACGACCGGCTGCGCCATGCCACGGCGTACCGGGAGACGGTGGTCATCGACGAGGCGCCGGTCGCCGCGGACGGGGTGCTGGCCGAGACGCCCGGGTACGTCCTGTCGGCCCGCCGGCTGTCCCACCCCGTGGAGTCCTTCGGCTACCGGATCACCGAGCCCGACGGCCGCCGGATACTGCCCGAGCGGCTGCGGCAGTTCGGCATCCAGGGGCCGGACGTGGGCCGGATCCAGCGCGAGGGCGTCCTCCGCGGGGTCACGCTGGAGCAGGTCAGCGAGCACCGGCGGGGGCAGAGCTTCGCCTTCGTGATGGACACCCGGCTGTGCGAGGGCGTCCACGCGCTGGCGGAGGGCTGCGACATGCTGGTGATCGAGTCGACGTTCCTCGACGAGGACGCCGCCCTGGCCACCGAGCACGGCCACCTCACCGCGGGCCAGGCGGCCCGGGTCGCGCGGGACGCGGGCGTGCGGCACCTGGTGCTGACGCACTTCTCGCAGCGCTACACCGACCCGGCCTTCTTCGAACAGCAGGCCCGCGCGGTCGGCTTCGACGGCGAGCTGACGGTGGCCGCCGACCTGCTGCGGGTGCCGCTGCCCAAGCGGCCGTGACGCGGGACCGCGGAGGGTGCCCGGACATACAGGTGTTCTGCTTGTGATCTAGGTCATAAGTGGTTTTGACTCTGCTCCACGTGGGAAGTGCTGTCTGCTTTCCACGGGAGATGGGGAGCAGACCGTGAGCATGCGTACCGACCGGACCGTCCGCACCACCACACCGCGGCCCGCCGCCTGCGTCACCGACCCGGTGGACCCGCTGGGCGCGCTGCGCGCACCGGAGGACCCGGGCTGCGACGTCTTCCTCACCGGCACCGTCTTCCTCGACATCATCTTCACCGGCCTGGACTCCGCCCCCGTGCGCGGGACGGAGTCCTGGGCCCGGGGGATGGGCTCCAGCCCCGGCGGGGTCGCCAACATGGCCACCGCCCTGGCCCGGCTGGGCCTGCGCACCTCGCTGGCCGCCGCCTTCGGCGACGACCACTACGGCGAGTACTGCTGGGACGCCCTGGAGCAGGGCGAGGGCATCGACCTGTCCCTCTCGCACACCATCCCGGGCTGGCACAGCCCGGTGACGGTCTCCATGGCCTACGAGGGCGAGCGCACCATGGTCAGCCACGGCCACGAGGCCCCGCCCCCGGCCGGGACCGACCCCTTCCCCGACTGCCCGCCGCGCGCCCGGGCCGCCGTCGCCTCGCTGGTCCCCGGCCGGTCCGAGGAGTGGGTGGCCGCCGCCGTGCGCCGCGGAGCCCGGGTCTTCGCGGACGTCGGCTGGGACGACAGCGGCCGCTGGGACCTGGACGCGCTGGACCTGGAGCACTGCGAGGCCTTCCTGCCGAACGCCGCCGAGGCCATGCGCTACACCCGTACCGAGTGCCCGCGGGCGGCGGCCCGGGCCCTGGCCGACCGGGTGCCGATCGCGGTGGTGACCATGGGCGCCGAGGGCTCGTACGCGGTCGACGGCCGTACCGGCGAGACCGCCCACGTCCCCGCCATCGCCGTGGAGGCCCTGGACCCCACGGGCGCCGGTGACGTCTACGTGGCCGGCTTCGTCACCGGTACCCTCGCGGGCTGGCCGCTGGCCGACCGGCTGGCGTTCGCGGGCCTGACGGCCGCCCTGTCGGTGCAGGAGTTCGGCGGGTCCCTGTCCGCCCCGGGCTGGCCCGAGGTCGCCGCCTGGTGGCGCGGTCACCCGCAGCCGCCGGCCCGCTACGGATTCCTGGACGACCTGCTGCCGACCGGGCCCGGACCGGCGGGGGGCCGCCGCCGCGCGGTCCCGACGATCGGCTTCCGCAGCCCCGCCTGAGGCGGGCCGGGAAAACCTCTCGGGAAGCTTCCGGCGGCGTCGTACGCTTGGTACTCAGAGGTCGTCGATCGGCGAGACCCCGCAACGGGAGGTATGTGCAGGCCTCAGAGCCGGCCCATGACGCAGACACCCACAGCCCACATCCCGGCACCGGGACAGGCACGCGCCCACTTCACCGTTCCCGCCAAGCACCCCATGGTGACGGTGCTCGGCTCCGGTGACGCGCTGCTGCGCGTGATCGAGAAGGCCTTCCCCAAGGCCGACATCCATGTCCGGGGAAACCAGGTCAGCGCGATCGGTGAAGCCAGGGAAGTGGCACTGATCCAGCGCCTGTTCGACGAGATGATGCTGGTGCTCCGCACCGGACAGCCGATGACGGAGGACGCAGTGGAACGCTCGATCGCCATGCTCAAGGCGAGCGAGAACGGCGACGGGCCCGAGGAGACCCCCGCCGAGGTGCTCACCCAGAACATCCTCTCCAACCGCGGCCGCACCATCCGTCCCAAGACCCTCAACCAGAAGCGGTACGTCGACGCGATCGACAAGCACACGATCGTCTTCGGCATCGGTCCCGCCGGTACCGGCAAGACCTACCTCGCCATGGCCAAGGCGGTCCAGGCCCTGCAGTCCAAGCAGGTCACCCGGATCATCCTGACCCGGCCCGCCGTCGAGGCGGGCGAGCGGCTCGGCTTCCTGCCCGGCACGCTCTACGAGAAGATCGACCCGTACCTGCGGCCGCTGTACGACGCGCTGCACGACATGCTCGACCCGGACTCGATCCCGCGGCTGATGGCGGCGGGCACCATCGAGGTGGCGCCCCTGGCCTACATGCGGGGACGGACGCTCAACGACGCGTTCATCATCCTCGACGAGGCGCAGAACACGAACCCCGAGCAGATGAAGATGTTCCTCACCCGCCTCGGCTTCGACTCGAAGATCGTGATCACGGGTGACATCACCCAGATCGACCTTCCGGGCGGCACCAAGTCCGGCCTCCGGCAGGTGCAGGACATCCTCGAAGGCGTCGAGGACGTCCACTTCTCCCGGCTCACGTCCCAGGATGTCGTCCGGCACAAGCTCGTCGGACGTATCGTCGACGCGTACGAGCAGTACGACAGCCGCAACGGGAAGTAGCACGGGAAGAACATGTCGATCGACGTCAACAACGAGTCCGGAACCGAGGTCGACGAGCAGGCGATCCTCGACATCGCCCGCTACGCGCTGACCCGGATGCGGATCCACCCGCTGTCCGAGCTCTCCGTCATCGTCGTGGACGCCGACGCGATGGAGCAGCTCCACATCCAGTGGATGGACCTGCCCGGACCCACCGACGTCATGTCCTTCCCGATGGACGAGCTGCGTCCGCCGGCCAAGGACGACGAGGAGCCCCCGCAGGGCCTCCTCGGCGACATCGTGCTCTGCCCCGAGGTCGCCAAGAAGCAGGGCGAGGACGCCCCGACGCAGCACTCCATGGACGAGGAGCTCCAGCTCCTGACCGTCCACGGGGTGCTGCACCTGCTCGGGTACGACCACGAGGAGCCGGACGAGAAGGCCGAGATGTTCGGCCTCCAGGCGGCGATCGTGGACGGCTGGCGGGCGGAGCGCGGGCTGACCGGCCCCTCCCCGGCCCCGACGGTCTCGTGACCGCACCCCAGCTGATCACCGGGGCGGTCCTGCTGGTCGTCGTGGCCTGGCTGGCGGCCTGTGCCGAGGCGGGCATCGCCCGCGTCTCCAGCTTCCGCGCCGAGCAGGCCGTCCGCGAGGGCCGGCGCGGCAGCGCCAAGCTGGCCCAGGTCGCTGCCGATCCGACGCGCTACGTGAACGTCGCCCTGCTGGTGCGGGTCACCTGCGAGATGGCGGCGGGGGTACTGGTCACCTACGTCTGCCTGGACGCGTTCGGCGACACCTGGACGGCCCTGCTCGTCGCGATCGCCGTGATGGTCTTGGTCTCCTTCGTCGCCGTCGGCGTCTCTCCCCGGACCATCGGACGCCAGCACCCGCTGAACACGGCCACGGCCTCGGCGTACGTGCTGGTGCCGCTGGCCCGGGTGATGGGCCCGATCCCGCAGCTGCTGATCCTCATCGGCAACGCGCTGACCCCCGGCAAGGGCTTCCGCAAGGGCCCGTTCGCCTCCGAGGCGGAACTGCGCGCCCTGGTCGACCTGGCCGAGAAGGAGTCGCTGATCGAGGACGAGGAGCGCCGCATGGTGCACTCCGTCTTCGAGCTCGGCGACACCCTGGTGCGCGAGGTGATGGTGCCGCGCACCGACCTGGTCTGCATCGAGCGGTACAAGACGGTCCGTCAGGCCACCACGCTCGCGTTGCGTTCGGGCTTCTCGCGGATCCCGGTGACCGGCGAGAACGAGGACGACATCGTGGGGATCGTCTACCTCAAGGACCTGGTCCGCAAGACGCACATCAGCCGGGACGCCGAGACGGACCTGGTGACCACCGCGATGCGGCCGGCGGTCTTCGTGCCCGACACCAAGAACGCGGGCGACCTGCTGCGCGAGATGCAGCAGGTGCGCAACCACGTCGCCGTCGTCATCGACGAGTACGGCGGCACGGCCGGGATCGTCACCATCGAGGACATCCTGGAGGAGATCGTCGGTGAGATCACCGACGAGTACGATCGCGAACTGCCGCCCGTGGAGGCGCTGGGCGAGGACCGCTACCGGGTGACCGCGCGGCTGGACATCACCGACCTCGGCGAGCTGTTCGGGATCGACGCCTACGACGACGAGGACGTGGAGACCGTCGGCGGGCTGCTGGCCAAGGCGCTCGGCCGGGTGCCGATCGCCGGTGCCTCGGCGGTGGTGGAACTGCCCGACGGCCGGCCGCTGCGGCTGACGGCGGAGGCCTCGGCGGGCCGCCGCAACCGCATCGTCACCGTCCTCGCCGAGCCGGTGGAGGCGGAGCCGGACGCGGCCGGGGCCGAGGGCGGGACGCCGTGACCCCGGCCGAGCTGCGCGCCTTCTGCCTGAGCTTCAACGCCGCGGTGGAGGAGTTCCCCTTCAACCCGGAGACCTCGGTCTTCAAGGTGCTGGGCAAGATGTTCGCGCTGTCCGCGCTGGACGCGACCCCGCTGAGCGTCAACCTCAAGTGCGACCCGGAGGAGGCGCTCCGGCTGCGGGCCGAGCATCCGGCGATCGTCCCGGGCTGGCACATGAACAAGCGGCACTGGAACACGGTGACCGTGGCCGGGCTGCCCGACCGGATGGTGCGCGAGCTCGTCGAGGACTCGTACGACCTCGTGGTCGCGGGCCTGCCCCGCGCGGAGCGGCTGCGGCTCGATCGGCCGTGACGGGCTGATCCGGACCCCCGGATTCCGCAAGGTCACGATTCAGCAGAGCGTGCGGATCATAGGATTTCTTTACCTTACGCTTAGCTTTGCTTGTGCCAAGCAAGATCCGGGGGGAAACCGGAGGGGAGAGCACCTCGGCGGGGCCGTGCAGCGGCCCCGCCGAGGCGCTCCATATGCTGTCGACCATGACCGAGACCACCGGGCTGGACCCCGAGGACAGCAAGATCATCACGCTGGCGCGCAGCGCCCGGGCCCGTAACGGCGTGCCCGAGGGCGCCGCCGTACGCGACGAGACCGGCCGCACGTACGTCGCCGGTACGGTCGACCTCGACTCCCTCAAGCTCAGCGCCCTGCAGACCGCCGTCGCGATGGCCGTGGCCAGCGGCGCCCGGTCGCTGGAGGCCGCCGCCGTGGTGAGCGCGGCCGACGCGCCCGCCGCCGCCGACCGGGCCGCCGTGCGCGACCTCGGCGGCCCCGACACCCCGGTGCTGCTGGCCGGCCCCGACGGCGCCCTGAAGTCCACCACCCCGGCCGGCTGACCCGGGCCCACGACGCCCGCGCGCTCCGGCCCGCCCGACGGCCCGGCCGGAGCGCGCAGCCGTCACGCGGGAACGACCTCCGCGGTCTCCACGGCCTGCGCCGGCCGCCGGATGACCATCGCCATCAGCGCCGCCGCCGCGCACAGCGCCCCCGAGGCGTACCAGACGACGTCGTAGGAGCCGAAGACGTCCCGGGCCACCCCGCCCAGGAAGGCCACCACGGCCGCGCCCACCTGGTGCGAGGCCAGCACCCACCCGAAGACGATCGCGCTGTCCTCGCCGTAGATCTCCCGGCACAGCGCGAGCGTCGGCGGCACCGTGGCCACCCAGTCCAGCCCGTAGAAGACGATGAAGAACACCATCGGCGGGTGGACGGCCGGGGCCAGCAGCATCGGCAGGAACAGCAGCGAGACCCCGCGCAGCGCGTAGTACACGGCCAGCAGCCGGCGCGCGGCGAAGCGGTCGGTGAACCAGCCCGAGGCGACCGTGCCGGCCACGTCGAAGACCCCGATCACCGCGAGCAGCCCGGCGGCGGCCGTGACCGGCATGCCGTGGTCGTGCGCGGCGGGCACGAAGTGCGTCTTGACCAGGCCGTTCGTTGACGCGCCACAGATCGCGAAGGTGCCGGCCAGCAGCCAGAACGGCCCCGTGCGCGCCGCCCGGACCAGGACGGTCAGTGCCCGCCGGGCCGCCCCCGGCACCGGCGCGGGCTTCTGCGCGTACGTGCCCCCGTACGGCGCCAGCCCGACGTCGGCGGGGTGGTCGCGCAGCAGCAGCCACACGAACGGCACCACGGACAGGGCGGACAGCGCCACGGTCAGGGCCGCGGGGCGCCAGCCGTGCTCGGCCACCAGCCAGGCCAGCAGCGGCAGGAAGACGAGCTGGCCGGAGGCGCCGGCCGCGGTCAGGATCCCGGTGACCAGGCCGCGCCGGGCGGTGAACCAGCGGTTGGTGACGGTCGCGGCGAAGGCGAGGGCCATCGAGCCGCTGCCCAGGCCCACCAGCACCCCCCAGAAGAGCACGAGCTGCCACGCGGCGGTCATCCACACCGTGGCCGCCGAGCCGAGGGCGATCACCGTCAGTGCCACGGCCACGACCCGGCGGATGCCGAAGCGGTCCATCAGGGCGGCGGCGAACGGCGCGGTCAGCCCGTAGAGGGCGAGGTTGACCGAGACCGCGAAGCCGATCGTGCCCCGCGACCAGTCGAACTCCTCGTGCAGCGGCTCGATCAGCAGACCGGGCAGGGAGGCGAAGGCGGCGGCGCCGACGATCGTCACGAAGGTGACGGCGGCGACCGACCAGGCGCGGTGCACCCGGCCCGGCTCACGGAGCGGGGTCCCGGTGGTGCCGGGCGTCGGGGCGGAGGGTGCACCGCGCCTGGTC
>NZ_RPRY01000129.1 GCF_003949795.1 Streptomyces sp. WAC06614 | reverse complement strand
CGGCTCCGCCGTGCTCCTCGCCGACCGGCTCCGCGTCACCGCCACCGCCGGCTCCGCCGTGCGCGCCCGCGGCTCCTCCCGGCTGCTGCTGCGCGACACCCGGCTCACCGGGACCGGCCGCCACGGCATCCTGGTCGAGGACGAGGCCGAGGCGCTGCTGGAGGACTGCCGGATCGCCGACCCGGCCCGCACCGCCGTCCAGGCCGACGGCGCCGCGAGCGTGGGCCTGGCCGACTGCCGGATCACCGGGGCCGGCACCGACGCCCTGGTCGTCAAGGCCGCCGCCCGGCTGACCGTGCACGGCTGCTGGGTGCTGGCCAGCGCCGGCAGCGGCCTGACCGTGACCCAGGACGCCTCCGCCCTGGCCACCGACACCCTGATCGCCCGGAGCGGGGCCGCGGCCGTACGGATCGACGGCCGCGGCGACGTCGCCCTGACCGGCTGCCGGATCAGCGTCAGCGGGGAGCACGCCCTGGTCGCCACCGAGGCCGCCCACGCCGCCCTGACCGAGACCACGCTGACCGACGCCACCCTGTGCGGCGTCCTCGTCGAGGGCCGGGCCCACCTGGAACTGCGCGGCGGCCGGATCGACCGCGGGGAGACCGGGCTGCGGCTGCGCTCCGCCGTCCCGGCGACCGTCCAGGGCACCACGGTGACCGGCGCCCGCAAGGCGGGCGTGGAGATCGGCCCGCGGGGCGAGGCCGCCCTCGAGGGCGTCCGGATCGCGGCCACCGGCAGCGCCGGCCTGGTCCTGGACAGCGGCGCCCGGCCCACCGTGGACGGCGGCAGCATCGAGGCCGCCGGCGGCAGCGCCATGGTGGTCGCGGGCGGCGCCGAGCCCCGGGTACGGGCGCTGCGGATCGACCGCTCGGGCAAGAACGGCATCCTGTTCGGCCCGGCCGCGGGCGGTGTGTTCGAGCACTGCGACATCGGCGGCGGGACCTTCCCCGCCCTGCACCTCGGCAAGGCGGCGGCGCCCCGGTTCCGCGGCTGCCGGGTGCTCGACTGCGGGCAGGACGTGGTGCTCGCCGAGGGCGCCGAGCCGGTCTTCGAGGACTGCATGGCCGTCCGGGTCAAGAACCCGGCCCTGCCGACCACCGCCGCCGGCTCCGTACCGACCGTCCCTCCGCCGCCCGGGTCCCCGTCCGGGCCCGGGTCCTCGTACGGGCCGTCCGGGTCCTCGTACGGGCCCGCGGGCCGCGCACCCGCCGCCGGCGGACCGGACCGCCGGGGGCACGTCCCCGGTGCGGCGGCAACGGACCTGGAGCTGGCGGAGCTGGGCGAGCCCGAGCCGGAGCCGGAGACCCTGGAGGAGCTGCTCGCCGAGCTGGACGAGCTGGTCGGCCTCGACGGGGTCAAACGGGACGTCGGCGGCATGGTCAAGCTGATGCAGACCGTACGGCTGCGGCAGGAGGCCGGGCTGCCCGCGCCGCCGCTCAGCCGGCACCTGGTCTTCGCGGGCAACCCCGGCACCGGCAAGACCACCGTGGCCCGGCTCTACGGGCGCCTGCTCAAGGCCCTCGGCCTGCTGGAACGCGGCCACCTCGTGGAGGTCGACCGCAGCGCCCTGGTCGGCGAGTACGTCGGCCACACCGGACCGAAGACCACCGAGTCCTTCAACCGGGCCCGCGGCGGGGTGCTCTTCATCGACGAGGCGTACGCGCTGGTGCCCGCCGGGGTGGGCAACGACTTCGGCCTGGAGGCCGTGGCCACCCTGGTCAAGCTCATGGAGGACCACCGCGACGAGGTCGTGGTGATCGCCGCCGGCTACCCCGGCGACATGGAGCGCTTCGTCTCCTCCAATCCGGGCCTGTCCTCCCGGTTCACCCGGAGTCTGCTGTTCGCCGACTACAGCTCCGCCGAGCTGGTCCGGATCGTGGAGCACCATGCGCTCAAGCACCGCTACGAGCTCAGCGGCGGCGCCCGGGACGCGCTCGGCCGCTACTTCGACGCCGTCCCGCGCGGCGCCCAGTTCGGCAACGGCCGCACCGCCCGCCAGGTCTTCCAGGCCATGACCGAACGGCAGGCCCTGCGGATCGCCGAGCTGACCGCCCCGGGGGAGGCCCAGCTGGTGGTGCTCGACGAGCAGGACATGCCGGAGGGGACCGCCCAGGGGTGACGGCGGGGCGACCCCCACGGCTGACGGCGGGGGTGGGGTGACCGTGTGGGGCCGCGGCGACCGTACGGGACCGCGTCTTCACCCGCTGTCCACTGATCTCGGTGGGCTTTGTCGGACCGGCGTGGTGTGATGGACGCATGATCGAAGAGTTTCTGGCCCGTGACCTGTCCGCCGTCGAGGAAGCCGTCCGCAAGGCCGCCGCGGTCGAGATCATGCCGAGGTTCCGGCAGCTCTCCGAGCACGAGGTCGACGAGAAGAGCGGCCCCCACGACCTGGTGACCGTCGCCGACCGCCGTGCCGAGGAGCACCTGACGGCCGCCCTGACCCGGCTCCTGCCCGGCTCCGTCGTGGTCGGCGAGGAGGCCGTGCACGCCGACCCGACCGTCTACGGGGCCCTGCGGGGCGACGCCCCGGTGTGGATCGTCGACCCGGTCGACGGCACCCGGCAGTTCGTCGCCGGCGAGGCGGCGTTCTGCACCCTGGTGGCCCTCGCCCAGCACGGCGAGATCCTCGCCTCGTGGACGTACGCGCCCGCGCTGGAGCAGCTCGCCACGGCCGTCCGCGGCCAGGGCGCCCACCTCAACGGTGAGGCCCTGCACGCCGGTTCGCCCGAGCCGGGCACCGACCTGCGGGTGGCCATGGCCCACCCGCTCTACACCAGCGACCACGACAAGGCGGTCCTGAGCCGGCTCGACGTCCCGGGCGTGGCGGCCCGCCCGTGCGGTTCTGCCGGCCTCGAATACCTGAGTGTGGCCCGCGGCGAGACGGACGCGCTCGCCTTCACCTGGCCCTCCGCCTGGGACCACGCGGCCGGGCTGCTGCTGGTGGCGGAGGCGGGCGGCGCCCAGAGCACCGTCGCGGGCGAGCCGTTCCGCATCGACCGGGACAACGCCCTGCCGTTCGCGGTCGGCCGCGACGAGCCCACCGCGCTGCGCATCCGCGACCTGCTGCGGGGTGCGGCGTAGGACCCGGCCGCCGCCGTCCCGGCGAGCGGCACGGGAGCCCGTCCGGACGGGCGCCATATCCTGGAGTCCGCGGCGGCGCCGGTGCCGTCGCCGCCCGGACCGGCTGACGAAGGAGTCGCAAGGTGCCGTCGATTCTCGATGCGGTCGTCGTGGGGGCGGGGCCCAATGGGCTGACGGCCGCCGTCGAACTGGCCCGACGCGGTTTCTCGGTGGCGGTGTTCGAGGCCGCCGACACCGTCGGCGGGGGAGCCCGGACGGAGGAGCTGACCCTCCCCGGCTTCCGGCACGACCCCTGCTCGGCCGTGCACCCGCTCGGCGCGGGCTCGCCCGTGTTCGCCACCATGCCGTTGGCGCGCTACGGGCTGGAGTGGCTGCACGCCCCGCTGCCCATGGCGCACCCCTTCGACGACGGCACCGCCGCCGTACTGGCCCGTTCCGTCGGCGAGACCGCGGCCTCCTTCGGCCCGCGGGACGCGGGCACGTACCGGCGGCTGGTCCAGCCCTTCCAGGGCCGGTTCGCGACCCTGGTCCGCGACTTCATGTCCCTGCCGGACACGGCGCTGCCCCGCGACCCGGCCACCCTCGCCCGGTTCGGCCTGACCGGGCTGCCGCCCGCCACCTGGCTGATGCGGCGCTTCCAGGACGAGCGGGCACCGGCGCTGTTCGCCGGGCTCGCCGCGCACGTCATCGCCCCGCTCGGCGGGATCGCCACCTCCGCGGTCGGACTGGTCTTCGCCCTGGCCGCGCACGCCGTGGGCTGGCCGATGCCGCGCGGCGGCTCCCAGTCCATCTCCGACGCGCTCACCGCGTACCTGCGCGACCTCGGCGGCGCCGTCCACACCGGGTTCGAGGTCAAGCGCCTGGACGACCTCCCGCCGGCCCGCGCGTACGTCTTCGACACCTCGCCCCGGGCCCTGGCCCGGATCGCCCGGCTGGGGCGCGCGTACGACGGCTACCGCTACGGCGCCGGCGTGTTCAAGCTCGACTACGCCCTGTCGGGCCCGGTGCCGTGGACGGCCCCCGACGCCCGCCGGGCCGGCACGGTCCAGATCGGGCCCCGCGCGCGCGACATCGACGCCGCCCTCCAGCTCGCCTCGGGCGGCCGCGCCCCGCGCAACCCGTTCCTCATCACCGCCCAGCCCAGCCTGGCCGACCCCTCCCGGGCGCCCGAGGGCCGGCACGTCTTCTGGGCGTACGGGCACGTCCCGGCGGGCTGGCAGGGCGACCTGACCGAGGCGGTCGAACGCCAACTGGAGCGCTTCGCCCCCGGCTTCCGCGACCTGGTCCTGGCCCGGGCCACGGCCGGCCCGCCCGAACTGGCCGCCCGCAACGCCAACTACGTCGGCGGCGACATCGCCTGCGGCGCCGCCTCCGGCCTCCAACTCCTGCTCCGCCCCAAACTCACCCTCTCCCCGTACACCACGGCGCACCCGGCCGTCTACCTGTGCTCCTCGGCGACCCCGCCGGGCCCGGGGGTGCACGGCATGTCCGGCCACAACGCGGCCAAGGCCGTGTGGCGCCGCCTGCGAAAGGCCCGGTAGACCATGACCCGCATCACCCTCGTCCAGGGCGACATCACCCAGGTCCCCGTCGACGCGGTGGTCAACGCGGCGAACTCCTCGCTGCTGGGCGGCGGTGGCGTCGACGGCGCCATCCACCGCCGCGGCGGCCCGGAGATCCTGGCCGCCTGCCGCGCCCTGCGCGCCTCCCACTACGGCAAGGGCCTCCCGACCGGCCAGGCCGTGGCCACCACGGCCGGCAACCTCCCGGCCACCTGGGTGATCCACACGGTCGGCCCGGTCTGGTCCCGCGAGGAGGACCGCTCACCCCTCCTGGCCTCGTGCTACCGCGAATCCCTCCGCGTCGCCGCCGAACTGGGCGCCCGTACGGTGGCCTTCCCCGCCATCTCGACCGGCATCTACGGCTGGCCGATGGACGACGGCGCCCGCATCGCGGTCGAAACGGCCCGCACCACCGCCCCGCCCTCGATCGAAGAGATCCGCTTCGTCCTCTTCGACGCCACCGCGTACGCGGCCTTCGAGGCGGCGGTGGGGTGACGCCGCCCTTGGCGGCGTAGGACGTGGACGTGGAACGCAACGCGCCCTCCCCGCCGTGGGCGGGGAGGGCGCGTGATGTCGGGTGCTGCCGGGTCTAGCCGATGGTCAGCACGGTGCTCCAGTCCTCCTCCTCGACGCGCCAGCCGTTGCTCAGCGTGAGGGCCGGCGGGTTGCCTCCGGTGGCCGCCTTGGTGCCGCCGAAGAGCCAGATGGTGCCGTCGTTGTGGGTGAGGTAGAAGTCGGGGATCCCGTCGCCCGAGACGTCGGTGGTCCCTCGGACGAGGGGCCATTCGGTGCGGGTCCAGCCGGTGGTGCCGTAGGTGATGTCGGCGCCCCCGTTGGACTGGGCCGCGGTGGACAGCGAGTTCAGGTCCACCCCGCCGCTGGTACCGGGCTTGCCCTTGCGGAGGGCCAGGCCTCGGCTGGGGGCGGAGTTGTCACGGAAGACGAGGTCGGGGGTGCCGTCCTGGTTGGTGTCGCGGACGGCGACGATGTCGCGCTGGTTCCACCCCGTGCCGCCGATCTGCTTGACGGTGGTGAAGCCGGCGCCGGTGTAGCCGGTAAAGGCCCAGAAGGTGTCGCCGTTGTCGGCCAGGGCGAAGAGATCCGCCATGCCGTCGCCGGTGACGTCCTCGGTGGCGATGAGCTGGGTGTACCCGGCCGGGTCGGGCGAGCCGTCGGGGAGGAGGACCTCCATGCGGCGGCTGATGTCGAAGCGGCCGTTGCCATCACCCGGGTAGACGTACAGCTTGCCGTCGGGCATGCGGGCGATCAGGTCGGTGAGCCCGTCACCGGGGAGCCAGTCGGTGGCGTGGGTGATGATCGCGGACTTGCCGGTGGCGGGGTCCTTCCAGTAGCTGGCGGGTGCAGGCTTGCCGGCGTCGGTGGCGGCGGGCATCCAGGCGTCGATGTCACCGATCCTGTCCGCGGGGTAGGTCCGCAGGTTGCCGTCCTTGTCGATGGCGAGGAGGTCTTCGACCTGGTCGCCGGTGACGTCGTTGGGCGTGTCCAGACCGGCCCGGGGCCGGACGTAGAAGACGTAGGTGACGGGGCTGGAGAGGTTGCCCGCCTTGTTGACGGTCCGGACGTAGAGGATGTTGGGCCCGGCGTTGTCCGGGGCGAGGGTGATGGTCGCGGTCCCGCTGCCGTCCGGTGCGGCCGTCTGGTTGTAGACGGGGTGGTTCAGGCTCCACTGGTACTCGCGGACGTCCGCGACGGAGGTGCCGTTGGCCAGGATCTGCGCGGTGCTGTCGACGCCCGGGGTGCCGTGGCTGCCGTAAGGGCTGACGCTCCACTCGGCGCCGTCGGGACCGGGGGGCGGGAAGGCGGTGGACTGGACGCCGGGAGGGCTGGGAGCGGTGTGGTCGACGGTGAAGGAGCACCAGCCGCCGCCTCCGGAGTCGAGGGGGCCGCTGCCGGACCAGTAGCCGGTCCAGTCGACGGCCTGGGCAAGCCAGAAGTACGTCTTGCCGGAGGTGAACCTGTCCATCGGCACGTCGACGTTCGCCCAGCCGTCCGTCGTGGCGACGAACTCGTTGAGGGGCGACTGGGTGCCGTCCGCCGACCAGGCACGGAAGTTGATGTGCCGCAGGTTGCCGTCACCGTCGGTGGCCTTGGCGCGGAAGGTGATGTTGGTCTTGCCGATACGCGTGAACGGTGCCTGGGTGACGCACGCGCCGCCCGGGTAGGTGCTCATGTTCGCCTGGAGCGGGGTGTCCGGCGGGCGGTTGTAGTCGACTTCGATGTACGGGGGCGTCTCGGTGTTGTTGGCCATGAACTTCTTCCAGAAGTGCGCGTCGGATTCGTTCTGCGCGCGCACGCCCAAGGAAGCGGTCTGCCAACCGTACTGCGCGGCGTCGCGCGCGACACTGGTGACGTCGACCTGGGTATAGCGGTCGGGACAACTGCTGTTGTACCCGTACCCAGCGTTTCCGCTGCCTCGGTAACTCCCCCAGAACGTCTGTTGTTGGTGTTGCTCCAATTACTGGAGCTGGATATCCATGGTGTGGCGTACACGTCGAAGCCGCGTGGTTCGCACGACCATGAATACGTCTGAAGCAGGTGCAGATAGGCCGAGCTGATGTTGGCGCCACGCAACGAGCCCTCGAAGTCGAAGTTGAACACGGACCGGGAAGTACCGCCACTGTCGGATTCGTACCCGACACGTGCTTCGGCGGTGCCGCCGGCGTTGTAGTTCGCTCCGTTGAAGAAGCTGGAGTACGGGGCCGTCTTGTAGAGCAGGGTCCAGCTGTTCTTGCGGCCTTTCATAGAGGGGTCGATGAACACCGGGTAGACGGTGTCCGCGTCGTTCAGGAGCCGGCTGTCGGGGGTGATCGTCAGAACGTTCTCGGCCGACACCTGTGCTGTGGCGGCCCCGGTGTGCGCTCCCTCAGCGCCGGCGATGCCGTGCAGAGCCAGGGTCGGGTGGTCCTTCGCCGCCGGGCCGGGCTGGGTGGCGGGCTCCCCTTCTGTGGTGCGCACCTTGCCGGCGGAGTCCCACATGAACGGGGTGGGGGAGCCGATGACTTCCTCGCCCTTGTCGTTACGGGCGCTGAGCGCACTTGACTCGGCGTCGACGCGGAAGGTGAGGTCGGGGGAGGCCAGTCGGTAGTTCATCTGCGCGATCAGGGGGTCGGCCGCGGCCTGCTTGTTCTTGACGACCAGCAGGTGCGAGAAGCCGCCGTCCATGGCCGTCAGCAGCAGGTCGATACCCGGCCTGACCTCCTCGTACAGGGCGCGCGGTCCGTCGACCACGGGCTCGGGCAGGACGCCGGGCCAGCCGAGCGTCACCTCGTGCCCGTCAGTGTTCAGGCGCACCAGCTCCGTCCAGGCCGTACCCGGGGTGGGGGCGTCCGCCACCAGGCTCGCCCGCGTCACGCCCCGGGAGGCGCGCTGCCCGGCGGGCGTGCTGGCGGCAGCGGGCCTGCTGCCCGCGCTGAACACCAGCCGTCCATTGACCGCCTTGGGGGAGTAGCCGCCTTCGACCCGTTGAAGGGTGGTGTCGACGGGCTTCCACTCGCCACCCACCTTGGCGCGGACCGTGGCGCTGAAGATCCGCGTCCTGAGCTTGCCGTGGGGCAGGGCCCAGGTGGTGGTGTTCGCGGTGCGTTCCGCGGTGACCTCCACCTCCTTGCCGCTCTGCTTCGCCCGGCGCATCGCCTCCGCACCGTCGATCGGCGCCCCGTTGTCGGCCTGCGGCTTCGGCTCGCCCCCCGAGGGCGAGCCGGTGAGGTGGATGCCGAGGGGCACCACGACGGCAGCGGCCAGAAGAGCCGCCATCACTCCCATGGCGCGGCGCCGCTTGTCGGTCCTTGCGACAACTCGCTTCTCGGTAACGGTTTTCGGCGGACTTTCGTCCGTGCGCTGGGTGGCGGGCACGCTGGTTCTTCTCCCCCCTCGGGCGCAGGAATGACGCCGTCGGTACTCGCGGTAAATCAGCATGACCGGCGCAGAAGTCTCCCCAAGGGCGCCGGTGTGCAGAGATGTGCGAGGAGAGCATGAACCATGAACTGGCTCACGTCATCACCCGGGCCGAGGTCGGAGAACCCTCAAACGTCCGCATTGGACCTTGATGTGTCGATCTAATCATCGCGTCAGGTGATCAAGGAAACATTGTTTCGAGAGGTATGGACTTCGGGGTCCGGTCAGTCGCAATATCACCTCGCTATTCGTCATTTTCCTGCCACCCGTGCGCCTCGCGCCGGAGTCGGCAGAACGTGGGGGGTCCACATGTCGCCGTTCTCGGCGCCTTCCTTTCGCCTGCCCGGAAAAAGAACCCGGAGTACGCACGCGGCCCGCATCGGTCTCGCCCGGCGCACGGCCGTCGTGCTGTCGTCGCTGCTGACCGTCACGCTCCTGCCGGCCCAGGCCTGGGCCGTCACACCCGGTGACCGCAGCGGTGTGCAACTGCCGGGTCTCCAGGAGGACATGAAGGTCAAGCTGGACCAGGTCGAGGCCGCGAAGCTCCAGGGCTGGGCGGGTACCCCCGCGCTGCCTCCGCCGGAGTACTCGCCCAAGGAGGTCACACCTCCCCCGGCCGGTTCCGTGGACGTCCCGCTGGGCGGCGACCAGCTCGTCCAGGCAGGTACGTTGCCGGTCGCGATCGGCAAGGCGTCCCCCACCGAGACCAACCCCACCCCGCCGGCTCCGTCGGGAACCTGGTCGGTGCAGGTCGAGGCGCGCACCGCGACCGAGGCCGCCGGTGTCGACGGTGCGGTCATCAAGGTCACTCCTCCGGTGGGCGGTTCGACCCCGGTCGACGTGCAGCTGGACTACAAGAAGTTCCAGGACCTCTACGGCACCGAGTGGGCCTCCCGCCTGGAGCTCAAGCAGGTCCCGGAGTGCTTCCTGACCACGCCGGACCTGCCGGAGTGCTCGGAGGCCAAGGACGTCCCCTCCACCAACGACCCCGACACCGGCACCGTCCGTGCCACCGTCGACCCGGCGACGGCACCCGGTCAGGGCATGCGGACGATGGCCGTCGGTGGCGGCCCCACCGTGCTCACGGCCACCGATTCCGCCTCCGGCGCGGGCGGCACATACAAGGCCACGTCGCTCTCCCCCTCCGGCAGCTGGACGGCCGGCGGAAGCGGCGGCGGCTTCTCCTGGTCCTACCCTCTCACCGTCCCCGCACCGCCGGCGGGCCCGGCGCCGAAGATCGGATTCTCGTACTCCTCGCAGGCCGTGGACGGCCGCACGTCGGTGGCCAACGGCCAGGGTTCGTGGATCGGTGACGGCTGGGGCTACGAGCCCGGCTTCATCGAGCGCCGCTACCGCTCCTGTTCCGAGGACCGCAAGGCCGGCCCGACCGGCGCGGCGAACAACGACAACCCCACGGACAAGAAGAAGGGCGACCTGTGCTGGGCCGGCGACAGCGTGGTGATGTCGCTGGACGGCAGCACCACCGAGCTCGTCCACGACACCGCCACCGGCGCCTGGATCCCCGCCTCGGACGACGGCTCCCGCGTCGAGCGCAAGACCGGCGGCGCCAACGGTGACGACGACGGCGAGTACTGGGTCGTCACCACCCGCGACGGCACCCGCTACCACTTCGGCCGCCACAACGTCGGCGCCCACCGCTACGGGGCCGACGGCACCACCACCCGCGCCGAGACGAACTCGGTCTTCACCGTCCCGGTCTTCGGCAACCACCCCGGCGAGCCCTGCTACCAGAGCACCTACGGCAGCTCCGCCTGCATGCAGGCCTGGCGCTGGAACCTCGACTACGTCGAGGACGTCCACGGCAACGCCATGGTCGTCGACTGGGAGAAGGAGACCAACCGCTACGCCAAAAACGGCAAGTTCAACAAGAAGGCCACCGAGGCGGAGCAGAAGGCCGAGGAGTACGTCCGCAGCGGATACCCCTCCCAGATCATCTACGGCCTGCGCTCCGACAACCTCGCCGGCCCGCCGGCCGGCCGGGTCGAGTTCCACCTCGAACAGCGGTGCTTCAAAGAAGGCTCCACCACCTGCTCCGACACCGAGTTCGAGTCGAAGAACTACGGTGACAAGCAGCCCTGGTGGGACACCCCCTCCACCCTGAACTGCACCCGTGCCGCGGAGAACTGCTACATCAGCTCCCCGTCGTTCTGGAGCCGCCTGCGCCTGAACTCCCTCACCACCTATGCCCAGCGCACCGAAGGCTCCACCGCCCTGTCGAAGGTGGACACCTGGGCGCTGAAGCAGTCGTTCCCCAAGCAGCGCACCGAGACCCACCCGCCGCTGTGGCTGGAGACCATCACCCGCACCGGCTACGGCATCCCCCACGGGACCGAGCAGCAGTCCACCACCCTGCCGCCGGTGTCGTTCCTGCCCAACGTGCAGGACATGCCCAACCGCGTCGCCGTGAGCGCCACGGACGCCACCCCCGGCTTCGACCGCCTGCGCGTGGAGACCATCCGTACGGAGACCGGCGGTGAGATCTACGTCGACTACTCCGATCCCTGCCCGTTCGGTACCTCCCACCCCAAGCCGGAGGAGAACACCTCCCGCTGCTTCCCCGTCCACTGGTCCCCGGACCCGGACCTGGAGAAGCCGCCGATCGAGTGGTTCAACAAGTACGTCGTCGACCGGGTCGTCGAAAGGGACCGCGTCGCCCGTCAGGCCGAGGTCGTCACGGCCTACGAGTACGAGGGCGACGCGGCCTGGGCGAAGGACAGCGACGAGTTCACCAAGCCCGAACTGCGCACCTACAACCAGTGGCGCGGCTACGCCTCGGTCCTGGTGAAGGAGGGCGTCGCCGCCAACGCGGGCAAGCGCAACGCCACCGAGCAGTCGCAGACCCGTACCCGCTACTTCCGCGGCATGTCCGGTGACGCCGGCCGCGCCAAGGTCACCGTCAAGGACTCCACCGGCCAGGAGGAGCTCGGCGAGGACCTGCCCCAGTACCAGAGCATGACGGCTGAGAAGATCACCTTCACCAAGGCCGGCGGCAGCATCGTCTCCCGGGACCTGACCTGGCCGCAGTCCCAGAAGACCGCGACCCGCCCCCGTGACGGCACCACGCCGCTCGACGCCTTCCGCGTACGCACCGCGCGCACGGACGCGATCCAGTCCCTCAGCGACGGCAGCACCCGCACGGTCCGCACGCAGAACACCTACGACACCACCTACGGCCTACCCACGACCGTGGAGAGGGCCGCGTTCGCCCCGGCGGGCATCGGGTGGAGCATGTCGGACCAGACGTGCACGACGACCTGGTACGTCCACAACACCGACAAGCACCTCATCGGCCTGCCCCAGCGCATCCGCACCACCGCGGGCACCTGCGGCCAGGCCGCGACCGGCACGCTGCTCTCGGACACCCGCACCTCCTACGACGCCCTGAACGCCTTCGGCGCCGCTCCGGTGCGGGGCCTGCCGTACCAGGTCGACGGCAATGACGCCGCCGGCACCGGCTGGGTCACCACCGCCCGTACCGAGTACGACGCACTCGGCCGCGCCACCAAGGCCACCAACGCGGTCGGCAACTCCACCACGACCGCCTTCAGCCCGGCCACCGGCCCGGCGTTCACCGCGACCGTCACCAACGCCCTCGGCCACACGGTGACCACCAAGGTCGACCCGGGCCGCGGCAGCGCCCTGGAGACCACGGACACCAACAACCGCAAGGTCACCACCGCCTACGACGACCTCGGCCGCACCACCAAGGTGTGGACCCCCTCGCAGAAGCCGGCCACCGATAAGCCCGCCTACACCTTCGACTACCAGATCGCCGTCCACGAGCCGCCGGTCGTCACCACCAGCGCCCTGCGCGACAACGGTACGTACGAGGAGTCCGTCGTCATCTACGACGGTCTGCTCCGCGCCCGCCAGAGCCAGAAGGAGGCCGTGGGCGGCGGCCGGCTGATCACCGACACGCTGTACAACGCCAACGGCACCGTCACCGAGACCAAGAACAACTACTACGCCGCAGGCGAGCCCGAAACCAAGATCTTCGTACCCGAGACGGTCGTCCCGAACTCCACCGAGACCGCCTACGACGGCCTTGACCGCCCCGTCCGGGTCACCACCCTCCACCAGGGCGACCCCCAGCACGCGGCGACCACCCGCTACGAGGGCGAGTGGACCCTCACCCGTACCGGCATCTCACCCACCGACATCCCGGTCGACGGCAGCCGCGCGGTCAAGACCACCACCGACGTCATGGGCCGCACCACGACGGTCCAGCACTACAGGACCACCGACCTCACCGCCACGAGGATCGCAGCCCCCACGGCCGCCGACGCCAACACCACCTCGTACAGCTACGACATCCGCGGCAAGCTGACCAAGGTCACCGACACGTCGGGCAACGCCTGGACGTACGCCTACGACGCCCGCGGCCGCAAGACCGCCTCCACCGACCCCGACACCGGCTCCGCCACCTTCGGCTACGACGACCTCGACCGCCAGCTCTGGACCAAGGACGCCACCGGCCGCGCGCAGTACACCACCTACGACGCCCTCGGCCGCACCACGGAACTGCGCGACGACGCCGCGAACGGCCCCCTGGTCGCCTCGTTCACCTTCGACACCCTGATCGGCGCCAAGGGCAAGCCGGTCGCCTCGACCCGCTACAACGACGGCAAGCCCTACACCACCGAGGTCACCGGCTACGACGCCGAGTACCGCCCCACCGGCACCAAGACCACCATCCCCGACACCCCGGCCACCAAGGGCCTGGCCGGCATCTACACGTACAGCACGACGTACACCCCCACTGGCAAGGTCCAGTCGACCACCCTCCCGGCCACCCCGGGCGGCCTGGCCGCCGAGAAGCTGATCACCCGCTACAACGCCGACGGCGCCCCAGTCACCCTCTCCGGCCTGACCTGGTACACCGCCGACACCGTCCTCAGCCCCTTCGGCGAGGTCCTGCGCACCGCGACCGGCCCCGCACCCAAGCGGGTGTGGACGACCAACCAGTACGACCCCAACACCGGCCGCGTCACCAAGTCGACCACCGACCGGGAAACGGCGAACCCCAACCGGATCAGCGAAGTCTCGTACGGCTACAACCCCGTCGGCGGCATCACCTCCATCACCGACACCCAGCCCAACAACCGCGTCGACAAGCAGTGCTTCGCCTACGACCCGATGGGCCAGCTCACCGAGGCCTGGACCGGCAAGACCTGCGCGGGGACGGTGAAGGGCGACATCACCGCAGGCCCGGACGGTGACGGCTACTGGCAGAGCTACACCTTCGACTCCATAGGCAACCGCACCCACCTCACCGACCACGACCTCACCAACGAAGCCCTCAACGACGAGTTCACCTACACCTACGGCACCAGGACGACCGTCAACGGCACGGAGACCAGCACCCAGCCCCACGCCCTGGCCAAGACCGACGCCACCGTCAAGAAGCCGGGTTCGACCGTCACCACACAGTCCACCTACGCCTACGACAGCGCCGGCAACACCACCCGCCGCACCATCGGCGGTGACACGCAGACCCTGAACTGGGACCGCCGCAACAAGCTCACCACCGCCACCAGCCCCGGCATCGGCTCCGTCCCGATCCTGGGCCTGGCCGGCAAGTGCATGGACCTCCAGTCCGGCAACACCGCCGACGGAACCCCCATCCAGCTCTACACCTGCAACGCCACCAAGGCGCAGCAGTGGCGCCTGACCGGCGACACCCTCCGCTTCCAGGAGAAGTGCGCCACCAACCAGGGCGGCATGTTCCGCCTGGCCCCCTGCGACGGCAGCCCGGCCCAGAAGTTCGCCTACCGTCCCGCCGACAAGACCCTCTACCACCCGGCGACCAACCAGTGCGTGGACGTCCCTGCCGGCAACAGCACCGACGGCACCGACCTGAACATCTGGACGTGCAACGGCGCCCCGTCCCAGGTCTGGACGTTCACCAACACCACCACCTACCTCTACGACGCCTCCGGCAACCGCCTGATCGAGGACAACGGCAGCACCCGCACCCTCCACCTGGGCGAAACCACCGTCACGGCCAACACGGTCGGCCAGGTCCTGGACGCCTTCCGCTACTACTCCACCCCCGGCGCCCCCACCACGGTCCGAGAGACCTACGGCAACGCGTCGGGCCACAAACTCACGGTCCAACTGGCCGACCACCACGGCACCACAACGGCCTTCCTCGACCAAGACAACAACCAGGCGATCACCCGCCGCAAGTTCGACCCGTACGGCAACCCCCGCGGCAACGAACCCACCAACTGGACCGAGAACCGCACCTACCTCGGCGTAGGCGTAGCCGACGCCTCCACCGACCTCACCCACATCGGCGCCCGCGAATACGACGCCACCACCGGCCGCTTCATCTCCGTGGACCCCGTCATCGACATGACGGACCCCCTCCAGATGAACGGCTACACCTACGCCAACGGCAACCCCGTCAACAACTCCGACCCCTCGGGCCTCAAGTACTTCGAGGGGATGTACGACGGCGGCTTCGAAGCAGCTCCCGACAAGGTCGTCGAACGCGGCGACCACTACAGCAGGACCAGTGGTTCCCGTTCGTACACCCACTACAGGCCGGAGACACCTAAGGGAAACAAGGGCAAGGGCAAGCACGACAAGAACGGCTACGACGCAGCACCCACCGGGCTGGCCAACGGCGTCTGCACCTGGGGTTCGGGCGCGCCCTGCCACAACGTCGGAGGCGCTGGCCACTACGTGGCGGGCACACACACCACGTTCTCTCCGGGACCGCTGAGAGGGTGCGAAGGCAGGTTCTCATGCGCTGTGGTCTACGGAGCGTCAGGAGCATCCATGGCCCTCGTGCTTGCTCCGATCGCAGCAGTCGTTGGCACCGAAGCGGCAGCAGCATGCCTGGCCAACCCTGCTGGCTGCGCCGAGGTCGTGTCTGAGGTTGTCACTGGCGGTGCAACTGGTGGAAGTCTTGGCAGAATCGAGGGCAATGCAGCCAACGGTGCAAGGCTTAGTCAGCAGCTGGCCAACGAGGCTGGCGTTCTGAGTGGTGTTCGGACAGTCGATGACATCATTGCGACACCTTCCGTATTGAACAATGCTACACCTCCGCAGGTCCGACATATTTTTGAGAGCGACCCTAATTGGGTGGAGGAGACGCTCAGGCGAGGATCAAATGAAGGAGGTGGGTGGGTCATGCGAGAGTACAGAACCAAGATCGTCAGGGGTGAGGAGGTCCGATCCGAGACGGGACGAATGATTCGTTGGAATCCCGGAGGAGGGCATCATGGTGAGGGTGCGTACTGGCGAGTGAATAATGGCCACGGGCAAGGTAACGATGAGGGGATCATTCCATCACGTGAGTGGGATGGATCGTGGTAAGTGGAGAAGGATACCGTGGATGAGTGCGATGGTCAGGAGCGATTTCGGCGCTGGGTTCTTGATGTCCTTCGCCTGTTGAGCTCGCCGCCTAGCGTGCAGCTGGAATTTCTGAAGTCCGTGCGGGTTGGCGCGGATGAACTACTTCTGCAATTTGACGACCTGATTAGGGCTGCGCACGGAAGGCTCGTGTTCGACTCGATGAACGAGGAAGAGTACGGTCAGCTTCAGCATGTTGAGACCTTCGTGAACTCCGTGAACGAAGCGGGAGCGTATATTTGGTCTGATGATGCGCTATGCAGCTCCGCTGAATGGGCCAACCTGCGTGCGGCAGCCGGGGAGACAAGGCAGCAACTTGCCGATAGATGGGAGCTTTGGCAGTATCTTTAGGGGGAATTTCGGTTGACACATCTGCGGGGGTGATAGTGCCCGTGTAGGGGGCTCGGAGGTGCAGGCCCGTTTCCACGGTGCAATGGAGGCCTACCGAGCGCAGCTGGGTTGATGAACTCCTACTGAGCTTGTACTTTGAGGGTCTCGGGGCGTTTGACGGCTTTGTCGACGTCGTAGCGGGTGGCGGGCCGCCGGTTGTCTCCGCGCTGCCCCGAATGCTCGGTCGAAAGCATGTGCCCCCATCCTCTAGGACGTCACCCCGCACGCGGCCGCTGCCTTCGCAGAGGCCGTGGGCTGACCCCGCGGCCGGCCCCCGGCGGGGGCCGGCCGGGTGGGGTCAGAAGTTGATCATGTGGCCGGCGAGGCCGTGGACGGCTTCCTTGACCGCTTCGCCCAGGGTCGGGTGGGCGTGGACGTTGCGGGCGACCTCGTGGACGGTCAGGTCCCACTGCTGGGCCAGGGTCAGTTCCGGCAGGAGCTCGGTGACGTCCGGGCCGATCAGGTGGGCGCCGATGAGCTCGCCGTGCGTGGCGTCGCTGATCAGCTTGACGAAGCCGACCGGCTCGCCGAGGCCGTGCGCCTTGCCGTTGGCGGTGAACGGGAACTTGGCGACCTTGACGTCGAAGCCCTTCTCCCGCGCCTGTGCCTCGGTCCAGCCGAAGCTCGCGATCTGCGGGCGGCTGTAGGTGGCGCGCGGGATCATCGGGTAGTCCAGCTCCATCGTCTCCGCGTCCGCGATCGTCTCGGCGGCGATCACGCCCATCGACTCGGCCGTGTGCGCCAGCATCAGCTTCGCCGTCACGTCGCCGATGGCGTAGATGTGCGGGACGGAGGTGCGGCAGCGGCCGTCCACGTCGATGGCGCCGCGCTCGGTGAGGCGTACACCGGTGGCCTCCAGGTCGTAGTCCGTGACGTTCGGCGCGAAGCCGATCGCCTGCAGCACCTTGTCCGCCTCCAGGACCTTCGGCACGCCGTCCTTCCCCGTGACCGTCACCCGCACCCGCGGACCCGACTCGTCGATCGCATCGACCCTGGTCGAGGTCAGGACGTCGATGCCCAGCTTGCGGTACTGCTTGGCCAGCTCCGCCGACACGTCGGCGTCCTCCAGCGGCGCGATCCGGTCCAGGAACTCGACCAGGGTGACCTTGACGCCGTAGTTGTGCAGGACGTACGCGAACTCGATGCCGATGGCCCCGGCGCCCGCGATCACGATCGACTCCGGCACGTCCTCGGCGAGGATCTGCTCCTCGTACGTCACCACGCGCTCGCTGCGTCGTGTCCCGGGCAGCAGGCGCGGTGTGGCGCCGGTGGCGATGATGCAGTGGTCGAAGGACACCGTGCGGGTGGCGCCGTCGGCCAGGGCCACCCGGAGCGTGTGCGGATCGAGGAAGGTGCCCCGGCCGTCGAACTCGGTGATCCCGTTCTTCTTCATCAGGTAGTGGACGCCCTTGACCCGGCCGTCCGCCACCCGGCGGCTGCGGCGGAACGCCTCGCCGTAGTCGAAGGACACCTTGCCCTCCACCCGGATGCCGAAGGTCTCGGCCTCGTGCGTGAAGGTGTGCGCCAGCTCGGCGTTGCGCAGCAGCGCCTTGGTGGGGATGCAGCCGACGTTCAGGCAGACACCGCCCCAGTACTTCTCCTCCACCACCGCGACCCGCCGGCCCAATTGGGCGGCGCGGACGGCGGCCACGTAGCCACCGGGGCCCGCGCCGAGCACCACGACGTCGAAGTGCTCCCGCTGCTGCTCCTGCTGCTGGTCCTGCATGGATTCCTCGTTCCTTCCGGGCTCTGCGGGGCAGGGCGCGTCCCGGCCCTGCCCGGTCGACGTTATCGATCTTCGGTGGCGTGGTCACCGGTGGACCGTCGTGGGGTTGTCCACAGGGAGGCCCGAGTGGCGCCGTGGTGTCCGCGGGGCTCGCTAGGCTTCTGGAATGACCCTTTCGGACGCCCCCCACACCCCTCACGCACCCACTGAGGACCCCGACACCGTGCGGGTGCTCCGCAAGGTCTTCGGCTACGACTCCTTCCGCGGCGAGCAGCAGCAGATCATCGAGCACGTGACGGGCGGCGGGGACGCGCTGGTCCTGATGCCGACCGGTGGCGGCAAGTCGCTGTGCTACCAGATCCCGGCGCTGGTCCGGGAGGGCACCGGTGTGGTGATCTCGCCGCTGATCGCGCTCATGCAGGACCAGGTGGACGCGCTGACCGCGCTCGGGGTGCGGGCCGGGTTCCTGAACTCCACCCAGGACCCGTACGAGCGCCAGGCCGTCGAGCAGGCGTTCCTGGCCGGCGCCCTGGACCTGCTGTACCTGGCCCCCGAGCGGCTGCGGACGGAGGGCACCCAGCGGCTGCTCGACCGGGGCACGGTCTCGCTGTTCGCGATCGACGAGGCGCACTGCGTCTCCCAGTGGGGCCACGACTTCCGGCCGGACTACCTGGCCCTGTCGATGCTGCACGAGCGCTGGCCCGAGGTGCCGCGGATCGCGCTGACCGCCACGGCCACCGAGGCCACCCATGCCGAGATCGCCTCCCGGCTGGGGCTGCAGGACGCCCGGCACTTCGTGGCCAGCTTCGACCGGCCCAACATCCAGTACCGGATCGTCCCCAAGAACAGCGCGCTCAAGCAGCTCCTGGAGCTGATCCGGACCGAGCACGACGGCGACGCCGGCGTCGTCTACTGCCTGTCGCGGTCCTCCGTGGAGAAGACCGCCGCCTTCCTGGTGGAGCAGGGCATCGACGCCGTGCCGTACCACGCGGGCATGGACGCGGCGTCGCGCGCGGCGAACCAGGCGCGGTTCCTGCGGGAGGACGGGGTCGTGGTGGTGGCCACGATCGCCTTCGGCATGGGCATCGACAAGCCGGACGTCCGCTTCGTCGCCCACCTCGACCTGCCGAAGTCGGTCGAGGGCTACTACCAGGAGACCGGTCGCGCCGGCCGCGACGGCGAGCCGGCCACGGCCTGGCTGGCGTACGGCCTCCAGGACGTGGTGCAGCAGCGGAAGATGATCGAGGGTTCGGAGGGGGACGAGGCCTACCGGCGCTCGCTGTCCCAGCACCTCGACGCCATGCTCGCGCTGTGCGAGACGGCGGACTGCCGGCGGGTGCGGCTGCTGGCGTACTTCGGCCAGCAGGGCGAGCCCTGCGGCAACTGCGACACCTGCCTGGCCCCGGCCGAGTCCTGGGACGGCACCGTCGCGGCGCAGAAGCTGCTGTCCACTGTGTGGCGGCTGGCGCGGGAGCGGCGGCAGAAGTTCGGCGCGGGCCAGATCATCGACATCCTCCAGGGGAAGAAGACGGCCAAGGTCATCCAGTTCGACCACGACGCCCTGTCGGTCTTCGGGATCGGGGCCGACCTGAGCACCGCGGAGTGGCGCGGCGTCGTACGGCAGCTCCTGGCGCTCGGGCTGCTGGCGGTCGAGGGCGACTACGGGACGCTGGTGCTGACCGGGGCCAGTGGTGAGGTGCTGGGCGGGCGGCGCAGCGTGCCGCTGCGCAAGGAGGCCGTCGCCCCGCCGGCGGGGGCCGGCGGGGTGAAGAAGGGGTCCGGATCGAGGTCCGGCTCCGGCTCGGGCAAGGGCGCGCGGGTCCCGGTGGACCTGCCCGCTGCGGCGCTGCCGGTGTTCGAGGCGCTGCGGGCGTGGCGGGCAGGTCCACCGGGACCCG
>NZ_RPRY01000128.1 GCF_003949795.1 Streptomyces sp. WAC06614 | reverse complement strand
GGCCCCCGCTCCCTTCCGCCGCCCGGCCGCGCCGCCCGGCCCCGCCGCCCCGCTCAGGCCGCCAGGGCGGCCGGTGGCGGGGTGGGGTCCGGGGCGCGGGCGTCCGCCTCCCGGCTGCGTTCGGCGCTGTCGCTGATGCGCAGCAGCAGGGCGATCATGATCCAGTTGGCCAGCAGGGACGAGCCGCCGCTCGCCAGGAACGGGATCGCCTTGCCCGTCAGCGGGATCAGGCCCGTCACCCCGCCGGCGACGATGAACACCTGGAGCGCCAGCCCCGCGGAGAGCCCCACCGCCAGCAGCTTGCCGAACGGGTCGCGGGCCCCCAAGGCCATCCGCAGGCCGCGCTGGACCAGCAGGCCGTACAGCAGCAGCACCGCCATCAGCCCGGCCAGCCCGAGCTCCTCGCCGACCGAGGTCAGGATGAAGTCGCTGCGCCCGGCGAACTTGATCATCTCGGGCGAGCCCTGCCCCAGCCCGGTCCCCGTGATGCCGCCCGTGCCGAGGCTGAACAGCGCCTGGGCCGACTGGTCCGAGGTCAGGCCCGGCGGCCGCTGGGCCTCCGGCAGGAAGATGGCCATCGGGTTCAGCCAGGCCTGCACGCGGTTCTTCACGTGCGGCTCGGTCGAACCGACGACGAACGCGCCGACCCCGGCCATCAGCAGGCCCGTCAGGATCCAGCTGGTCCGCTCGGTCGCCACGTAGAGCATGACCACGAACACGCCGAAGAACAGCAGCGAGGTGCCCAGGTCCCGTTCGAAGACGAGCACCAGCAGCGAGACGATCCATACCGTGATGATCGGACCGAGCTGCCGCATCGGGGGCAGCCGCATGCCCAGGAACTTGCGCCCGGCCAGCGCCAGCGTGTCCCGGTGGACCACGAGGTAGCCCGCGAAGAACACCGCGATCATGATCTTCACGAACTCGCCCGGCTGGAGGGACATCCCGCCGATGATGATCCACCGCTTCGCGCCGTAGGTGTCGGCACCGAAGAAGGCCGGCGCGATCAGCAGCACCAGCGCGACGGCCATCGTGAGGTAGATGAAGCGCTGCAAATACCGGTGGTCGCGCAGCAGGGCCACCACCCCCAGGCACACCCCGACCCCGACGACCGACCACACGAGCTGCCCGGGGGCGACCGGCGCGGAGCCGTACCGGTCGAGGTACCCCTGGTCCAGTCGGTGCAGCAGGACGAGCCCCATCCCGGTCAGCAGCATCGCCAGCGGCAGCACCAGCGGGTCGGCGTACGCGGCGAAGCGCCGCACGCCGAGGTGGCCCACCAGGGCCAGCAGGGTCATGCTGACGGCGAAGCCGGCCAGGTTCTCGGGCAGCACGCCGTTCATGGCCAGGCCCGCGCTGGCGTGCCCGAACACGGTGATCGCGACGACGAACAGCAGCAGCAGCGCCTCGGTCCGGCGGCGGGCACCCGCCGCCGTCAGCGGCCTCAGTCCACGCACGGGACGCCGCCGCCGTCGAGGGCGGTGCCGTTGTTCCGCTGCTCGGCAGGGGCCTGGGAGGACGGTGAGGACGCAGGGGCCGAGGGGTTCGCGGGGGCCGGGGAGGATGCGGCGCCCGGTGCTTCCGGGGTCGGAGCCGTCTTCTGCCCGATCTGCTCGGCAATGAGGCGCTTTATCTTCATATCATCTACGACGTTGATGTCCTCCCCATGGTTCCTTCCGAACCGCTCCACGGGAAGGGTCGTGAACTCCACCCGGCCCCCCGACAGGTTCTTCGCCTGCTGGACGAACGACAACAGGTCCCAGCCCTCGTCCGTCACCACGTCCTGTTTCGCCGTGTCCAGCAACCGCATCAGCTTCACCGGATCGGTGAAGGTCCCGGCCTGGTTCAGCTTGTACGTCGCCCCCGCCAGGAACGCCTGCTGGCGCTTGGTCCGGTCCAGGTCGCCCATGTCCAGCCCGTGCCGCTGGCGGACGAAGGCCAGCGACTGCTGCCCGTTCAGGGTCTGCCGCCCGGCCGGGAAGTCCGCCCCCGACCACTTGTCCTTGACCGGCTGCTTCAGGCACACCGGTACGCCGCCCAGCGCGTCGGCCAGGTGGTAGAAACCGGCCAGGTTCACCTCGGCGAAGTGGTCGACCGGCACGCCCAGGAAGCTGCGGACCGTCTCGATCTCCGCCTTGCGGCCGGCCTCCCGGCCCTCCTGCTCCAGCCGCCGCCGGTCCTTGACCCCCTGCGCGGAGAGCTCCTCCTCCCGCTTCGCCTTGGCCAGCCCGTACGCCTTCTTGATCTTGTCCTTGCCGGTGAACCCGGGCACGCCCTTGAGCTCGACGAAGTCGTCGCGCGGCACCGAGAAGGCCTTGGCCCGGCTGCCGTCGGCGGGCACGTGCAGCAGGATCAGGGTGTTGGTGTTGTAGCCGCCGATGTCCGAGCTGCCCGCGTGGAGCTTGTCCAGCACGTCCTGCGGCAGTGGCTCGCCGTTCCGGTCGCGCCGGCTGTCCAGGCCCATGAGCAGGATGTTGAGGTCCCCGCCCTTCGACTTCTCCGCGCCCTGGAGGGCCTTGGAGCTGCCGATCGTGCCGACCAGGTCGTCGTACAGGTACCAGGCGGTGCCGCCCGCCAGCACGGTCAGCGCGCAGGCCGCGGCCAGCAGCACCCGGCCGGTCCGGCGCCGCCTGCGCCGGCCGGGGCGCCCCGTGCCGCCCGGCCGCGGGACCGGCCCGTCGGCGCCGTACGTCGTGGCCGGGCCGTACGCGGCGGCCCGCTCGGTGCTCTTCCTCCGCTGCCCGCTCATGGCAGTCGATGCTGCGGCGGCCCGGCTGAAGGAGACCTGAGGATCCTGAAGGCGCCTTCAGCTCCGGGGGCCCGGGCCCGGGCGTGCCTGCAGGTGCAGGGTCAGGCGGGCGCCGCCCGCCGGGCCGCGGGCGGCCGTCAGGTCGCCGCCGTGGGACCGGGCGATCTCCCGGGCGATGGACAGGCCGAGCCCTGTGCCGCCGCCGGCCCGGCCCCGGTCGGCGTCCAGCCGCACGAACCGCTCGAACACCCGCTCCCGGTCGGCCTCGGCGATGCCCGGCCCGTCGTCGGTCACCTCCAGCACGGCCGCCGCGCCGCCGCCCCCGGCCCCCTCCGTCGGGGCCGCGTACGCCCGGACCACGACCTCGGTACGGGCGTGCCGCAGGGCGTTGTCGACCAGGTTGGCCAGCGCCCGCTCCAGCCGCTCCGGGTCGCCCGCGGCCGGGACCGGGGCCGGGGCGTCCAGCCGTAGCCGCACCCGCGGGGCCGCGCGCCGGGCCAGGTCCTCCGCGGCCAGCAGGGCCAGGTCCACCGGCTCGTGGCGCGGCGGTGCGGCCGGGCCGTCCAGCCGGGCCAGGAGCAGCAGATCGGCCGCGATCCGCTGGAGCCGCTCGGTGTCGGCGAGCGCGGCGGCGACCGACTCCCGGTCGGGGTCGGCCAGGGCCACCTCCAGCCGGGACCGTACGGCGGCCAGCGGATTGCGCAGCTCGTGCGAGGCGTCGGCGGTGAACTGCCGCTGCCGCGCGTCGGCCGCGGCCAGCCGGTCGAGCGTGGCGTTCACGGTCCGGGCGAGCTCGGCGATCTCGTCCGCCCCGCCGGGGTCGGGGACCCGCCGGTCGAGCGCGCTGGCGGTGACCGCGGCCAGCTCGGTGCGGATCGCGGTGACGGGCCGCAGCGCGTGGCCGGTCACCCACCAGGCGAGCACCGCGGCGAACGCGATCAGCGGCGGGGCCCCGGCCAGCAGGCCGACCGCGATGGCCCGGGTCGCGTCGTCCACGTCGCCGAGCACCGTCATCGCGTAGACGAGGTGCGGGTCGTCGGCCTCGGGCGCGCCGTGCGCGGTCACGACCACCAGCACCCGGCGCTCCCCGCCCGGCCGCGCGGGCGGCAGCACGGTGGCCCGCGCGTCGTTGCCCGGGCCGGGCCGCAGCGCGTCGGGCCCGGGCAGCCCGGCGGCGTCGCCGCTCGCGGCCACCGTCCGCCCGTGGGAGTCCCGTACGAGGACCAGGTCGACCCCGTTCTCGGGCGCGGGCAGGTCCCCGTCGGCCGGCAGGGACCGGCCGTCGACCTGGGCGGCCACCTTGCGGGCGGCGAGCTCGGTGCGGCCGGTGGTGGTGTCCAGCAGGTTGGCGCGCAGCAGGGCGTGCAGCCACAGTCCGCCGCCGGCGAGCACGGCCGCCATGGCCAGCGCCCCGGCGACCGCGGCCCGCCCGCGCAGGCTCAGCGCCGGCCGGCGGCGGGGCCGCGGCCCGGGCCGGGGCTCGTGCCCGGGCCGGGGCTCGTGCCCGGGCCGGGGCTCGTGCTCGGGCCGGCGGCGCGGACCGGGCCTAGCCACCGTCGGGGGCCATGCGGTAGCCGGTGCCGTGGACGGTCAGGATGGAGCGGCGGCCGAAGGGGGCGTCGATCTTCCGGCGCAGCGAGGAGACGTAGACCTCGACGATGTTGGGGTCGATGCCCTGCGGGGAGTCCCAGACCTCGTCGAGGATGTCCTGCTTGGCGACGGCCAGGCCGGGCCGCTCCAGCAGACAGGCCAGGACGCCGATCTCGCGGGCGGTCAGCTCGATGTCCTGCTCACCGCGGCGGCAGCGCCGCCCGGCCGGGTCCAGCACGAGGTCACCGGCCTGGAGGGTGACCGGCCCGGCGGGGGCGCCGCCGCGCCGGGCGAGGGCGCGCAGCCGGGCGCCGAGCACCACGAAGGAGAACGGCTTGGTGAGGTAGTCGTCGGCGCCCGCGTCCAGGCCCTCGGCCTCGTCGTGCTCACCGTCCTTGGCGGTCAGCATCAGCACCGGGGTGGTGTCGCCGTGGGCGCGCATCCGGGTGCAGATCTCGTGCCCGCTCAGCCCCGGCAGCATCCAATCCAGCAGCACCACGTCGTACGGGCCGCCGCTGAGGGCCAGCTCCAGCCCGCGGTGCCCGTCGTGCGCGAGCTCGACCCAGTGCCCCTCGGCGCCCAGCCCGCGCCGCAGGGACTCGGCCAGTCCCGTTTCGTCCTCGACCACCAGAATCCGCACCGGTCAAGCCTCACATATCGCCCGTAGTTGCCCGCCGGCCGGGCCACGGGCAGGCCACGGGCGGCCCTCCGGCGACCGGACAGATGGCCGAGGAGACCCCCGTTCGCCTGACACCCGCTGGGAATCGGACGGAGCCGTTTGGCACTCCGCTTGACCGAGTGCTAATCGCCGGAATAGTCTCGGGCCTGGCACTCGCCCCTGGTGAGTGCCAACACAGCGACGGGCAGGTCCGGCACCCGCGACGACGGATCCACCTGGTCGCCACCTCAGACAGTTAACCCCGTGAGATCTCCGAAGGGGGAGGTCGGATCGTGACGACCGCCAGCTCCAAGGTTGCCATCAAGCCGCTCGAGGACCGCATCGTGGTCCAGCCGCTCGACGCCGAGCAGACCACGGCCTCTGGCCTGGTCATCCCGGACACCGCGAAGGAGAAGCCCCAGGAGGGCGTCGTCCTCGCCGTGGGCCCGGGCCGCTTCGAGGACGGCCAGCGTCTGCCGCTCGACGTGAACGTCGGCGACATCGTGCTGTACAGCAAGTACGGCGGCACCGAGGTGAAGTACAGCGGCGAGGAGTACCTCGTCCTCTCGGCCCGCGACGTCCTCGCGATCGTCGAGAAGTAATTCACTTCTCCAGTTTTGTCTTGAGCTACGCCCCTGGTCACCCCTGCTGATGCCGGGCGGCGAGGGGCGTAGTTCGTTTTTCCAGAGGCGGTCGCGGCGAGCGGCCGGGGATCGCAACGAGAGGGCTGAACCGCTCCCATGGCGAAGATTCTGAAGTTCGACGAGGACGCCCGTCGCGCCCTCGAGCGCGGCGTCAACAAGCTGGCCGACACCGTCAAGGTGACCATCGGCCCCAAGGGCCGCAACGTCGTCATCGACAAGAAGTTCGGCGCGCCCACCATCACCAACGACGGTGTCACCATCGCCCGTGAGGTCGAGCTGGAGGACCCGTACGAGAACCTGGGCGCCCAGCTCGTGAAGGAGGTGGCGACCAAGACCAACGACATCGCGGGTGACGGCACCACCACCGCCACGGTCCTGGCCCAGGCGCTGGTCCGCGAGGGCCTGCGCAACGTCGCCGCCGGCGCCTCCCCGGCCGCCCTGAAGAAGGGCATCGACGCCGCGGTCAAGGCGGTCTCCGAGGACCTGCTCGCCACCGCCCGTCCGATCGACGACAAGGCCGACATCGCCGCCGTGGCCGCGCTCTCCGCGCAGGACCAGCAGGTCGGCGAGCTGATCGCCGAGGCGATGGACAAGGTCGGCAAGGACGGTGTCATCACCGTCGAGGAGTCCAACACCTTCGGCCTGGAGCTGGAGTTCACCGAGGGCATGGCCTTCGACAAGGGCTACCTCTCGCCGTACTTCGTCACCGACCAGGAGCGGATGGAGGCCGTCCTCGAGGACCCCTACATCCTGATCCACCAGGGCAAGATCTCCGCCATCCAGGACCTCCTGCCGCTGCTGGAGAAGGTCATCCAGGCCGGTGGCTCCAAGCCGCTGCTGATCATCGCCGAGGACGTCGAGGGCGAGGCCCTGTCGACCCTGGTCGTGAACAAGATCCGTGGCACCTTCAACGCCGTCGCCGTCAAGGCGCCCGGCTTCGGTGACCGCCGCAAGGCGATGCTCCAGGACATGGCCACCCTCACCGGTGCCACCGTCATCGCCGAGGAGGTCGGCCTCAAGCTCGACCAGGCCGGTCTGGACGTGCTGGGCTCCGCCCGCCGCGTGACCGTCACCAAGGACGACACCACCATCGTCGACGGCGCCGGCTCCAGCGACGACGTGCTGGGCCGTGTCAACCAGATCAAGGCCGAGATCGAGGCCACGGACTCCGACTGGGACCGCGAGAAGCTCCAGGAGCGCCTCGCGAAGCTGGCCGGCGGCGTGTGCGTGATCAAGGTCGGCGCCGCCACCGAGGTGGAGCTGAAGGAGAAGAAGCACCGTCTGGAGGACGCCATCTCCGCGACCCGCGCCGCGGTCGAGGAGGGCATCGTCTCCGGTGGTGGCTCCGCCCTGGTGCACGCCTCCAAGGTCCTCGCCGACAACCTCGGCAAGGACGGCGACGAGGCCACCGGTGTCGCGGTCGTCCGCAAGGCCGCCGTCGAGCCGCTGCGCTGGATCGCCGAGAACGCCGGCCTGGAGGGCTACGTCATCACCTCCAAGGTCTCCGAGCTCGACAAGGGCCAGGGCTTCAACGCCGCCACCGGCGAGTACGGCGACCTGGTCAAGGCCGGCGTCATCGACCCGGTGAAGGTCACCCGTTCCGCCCTGGAGAACGCCGCCTCCATCGCCTCCCTGCTGCTCACGACCGAGACCCTGGTCGTCGAGAAGAAGGAAGAGGAAGAGGCCGCCGCGGGCCACGGCCACGGTCACGGCCACAGCCACTGAGGCGCCACGGCCGCTGAAGGCCGGTGCCTGAGAAGGCCCCCGTCGCACCCGGTGCGACGGGGGCCTTCCCGTTGCCGATCTGCTGATCGGCTCAGCTGTTCACTCCAGGACGCCGAGCTGCCGCATCAGCGACATGGCGTCGAAGTGCCACCAGCCTTCGGCGATCTGGCCGTCGTGGCACCGGAAGGTGGTGGTGCCGTTCATGGTGCAGGTCTTGCCGGTGGGCTCCACGCCCATGAACTCGCCCTGGTGCCGGCCGGTCCAGGTCCACACCGTCGTGACGTAGTCGCCCTGGGCGAGCTGCGCGTCGGTCTTGAAGGAGAAGGCGAAGGCGTCGCGCCAGCTCTTGGCGTCCTCGTGCATGACCCGGCGCCCGCGCGCGGCCTCCTGACCCTTCATCACGTCGTGATCGACGTAGTCGGCCGCGAAGAGCTCGTCGATCGTCTCCAGCTTCCCCTGGATGAGGACCTCGTCGAACATCCGGTTCACGAGCAAGGTGTTGAGGCTCTCGTCCCGCACCACGTCGAGGTTGGTGAACGTGGGCATCCCCTCGCACAGGGCCACCATCTCCTGGAACATCTTGTCCGTCTCCGGGAGCTGAGAGTTCCTCATGGCTTCCTCGTACGAGGGGAATTCCACCATTTCCACGTAGTGGTCCTCGGTCTCGCGGTCCTTGCCCATGACGCTGTGGGTGACGGTGCGCTTGCCCTGGCTCATCTCCACGTACCGGTCCAGCAGCTTGTTCAGGTCGTCGGCCCGACGTGTCTTGTAATCGATTATCTGTACGAATGTCATGGTGTCTCCCCGGCTGGATGGGACATGTCCAGTTTAGGGAGATTTCACCCGTTCGGTTGGTTTACTGGGGCCCGTACTTCCGCCCGGTCCGCGAGCTCACCCCGCCCAGCAGCCCTCGCGGGGTCAGCTTCACCAGACCCATCAGCGCCTTGTACCGCGGGTCCGGGATCGACACCGTCCGGCCGCGCGCCAGATCGGCCAGGGCCTCGGTGACCAGCTTGTCGGCGTCCAGCCACATCCAGTTGGGGATGTTGTCCGTGCCCATGCCCGCCCGCTGGTGGAACTCCGTACGGACGAAGCCCGGGCACAGCGCCATCAGCCGCACCCCGGAGTCCGCCAGGTCCCGCGCCGCGCCCTGGGTGAACTGCACGACCCAGGCCTTGCTCGCCCCGTACGTGCCGCGCGGGACGAACGCGGCCACCGAGGCGACGTTCACCACCGCGCCCCGCCCGCGCGAGCGCATCGACTCCGTGGCCGCCGAGGTCAGCCGCAGCACGGCCTCGATGTGCACCTTGAGCATGGTCAGCTCGTCGGCCATCGGAACCTCCAGGTAGCGGCCCTTGTTGCCGAAGCCCGCGTTGTTGACCAGCAGGTCCACCGGGTGGGTGCGGTCCGACAGCCGCCGCTCCACCGCCGCGATGCCCTCCTCCGTGGAGAGGTCCGCGGTGAGCACCTCGGCCTCGATGCCGTGCCGGTCGTGCAGCTCGGTGGCCTGCTCCCGCAGCCGCTTGGTGTCGCGGGCCACCAGCACCAGGTTGTGCTTCTGGGCGGCCAGGCGGCGGGCGAAGGCGGCGCCGATGCCCGCCGTGGAACCTGTGATCAGCGCAGTCGTCATGTGCGCAACCTAGTCGCCCCCGGCGTCAGTTCCGTACGTCACCGTGCTTGGCCAGCCACGTGTGCACCTTCTCGTGCGCCTCCGGCTCCATGGCGTCACCGGCCGCCAGGGTGCGCGGCAGCAGGGACCGCTCGGTGGTGAAGGCCCGGAACCACAGGGCCACCGTCACGTCGTGGTCGGGCCGGTGCACCACCTCGATCGGGTCACCGGGGGAGACGGACCCCTCCCGCACCACCCGCAGGTACGCGCCCGGCAGGTGGGCCTGCGTGAACCGCCGGACCCAGCCCTTCTCGTCCAGATGACCCTGGAAGGTCCGGCAGGGGATCCGGGCCGAGGCCACCTCCAGCACCACCTGGGGGCCTATCCGCCACCGTTCGCCGAGCAGGGCGCCGTTCACGTCGAGGCCGGAGGTGGTGAGGTTCTCGCCGAAGATCCCGCCGGGCAGCTCCCGGCCCAGCTCCCGCTCCCAGTGGTCGAGGTCCTCGCGGGCGTAGGCGTAGACGGCCTGGTGGTCGCCCCCGTGGTGGCGCCCGTCGCAGACGGCGTCCCCCTCGATCCCGCTCCCCCCGGTCCCCTTGGGGCCCGGCGCGAAGATGCGGACCGGGCCGGCCACGGGCCGCTTGGCGATGCCCGTCACCCCGCCCTCGGCGTCGGTGTACGCGGCGGCGGTGGCGCGGCCGGCGTTGACGGAGAGGAGGCGTGCGGGCGCCGGCGGATCCAGGGGGTTCGCGGTGGTCATGGGGTGACGCTACTGCGCAGGCCCCCAAAGCGGCTCGTCATTATTGGCGCGGGCGTCAAAGCCGGGCTTATGCTTCAGGGGTGATCGAGGCACGTCATCTCCGGGTCCTGCGCGCCGTGGCCGCCACCGGATCCTTCTCCGCCGCCGCCCGCGAGCTGGGCTGCACCCAGCCGGCCGTCTCCCAGCAGATGAAGGCGCTGGAACAGTCCGCGGGCACGCCGCTGCTGGTCCGTACCGGCCGCGAGATGCGGCTGACCCAGGCCGGCGAGGCGCTGGTCCGGCACGCCTCCGGGATCCTGGCGGGCCTGACCGCCGCCGAGGAGGAGGTCGCCGCCATCGCCGGTCTGCGCGCCGGCCGGGTCCGGCTGGTGTCGTTCCCGAGCGGCAGCTCCACGCTGGTGCCGACCGCGCTGGCCGCGATGCGCGCCGAGCACCCCGGCACCCGGGTCTCGCTGGTCGAGGCCGAGCCGCCGCGGTCGGTGGAGATGCTGCGCGAGGGCGACTGCGACGTGGCGCTGGCCTTCCGCTACGCGGGCGCGGCCGGGTCGGCGGGCGCCGCGGCCCCGGCCGGCGGGGAGGTCGGGGAGTGGGCCGACCTGGTGGTCCGGCCGCTGCTGACCGACCGGCTCGTGGGCCTGGTGCCCGAGGGGCACCGGCTGGCCGGGGCCGAGCGGCTGGGCATGGCGGAGCTGGCCGACGAGCCGTGGATCGCCGGCTGCCCGCGCTGTCGCCGGCACCTGGTCGACGTGTGCGAGGGCGCCGGGTTCACCCCGCGCATCGACTTCGCGACCGACGACTACCCGGCCGTGGTCGGGCTGGTCGGCGCCGGACTGGGCGTGGCGGTGCTGCCCGAGCTGGCGGTGGAGTCCGTACGGGCCAAGGGCGTGGCCATCGTCGCCGTACGGCCGGCCGTGGAGCGCGAGGTGGTGGCGCTGACCCTGCCCGACCTGGCGCGGGTCCCGGCGGTGGCGGCGACCCTCGCGCAGCTGGAGCGGGCCGCGGCCCGCTGACCCCCGCGGGGGCGGGGGCCGCGGTGCGGTCGTGGCCGGGGCCGCCGCCGTACGGCCGGGGAGTGCGGCGGCCCGGGCCGGCTCTTCGCAGAATCGTTACTTCATTCGGTCCCGCCGACGCTGGTGGCGGGGATGAGACGGTGCCGGGCGCGGCCCATCAGTTCTTCGCGCTCGTCCTCGGTGAGGCCGCCCCACACCCCGTAGGGCTCACGGACGGCGAGCGCGTGCGCGGCGCACTCCGCGCGCACCGGGCATCGCATGCAGACCTCTTTTGCCGAGGCCTCGCGCGCGCTCCGGGCCGCGCCCCGCTCGCCCTCCGGGTGGAAGAAGAGGGAGCTGTCGACTCCGCGGCAGGCGGCCAGGAGCTGCCAGTCCCACAGGTCGGCGTTCGGTCCGGGGAGGCGGGAGAAATCTGCCATGGGTAGTCCTCGTAGTCCTCGTTCAGCCGGTACTGAGGCGGATACGGTCCCTGCAGCCATATCTACGATCAGATCAGACGTAAATATGACTCTTGTGAATCTAGCCTCAGTTACCTGCCGAACGGAAGGAAAGCCGCCAAATAGGGCATAGCTCCAGATGGAGGACACGCGACTTGTGGCGCCCGCGCCGTGACGGACTCCTCACGTAGAGTGCCGAAGGTGTCCGTCCGACCCGTAACTCTTTCGAGTGACCATCGTTGAGAGTGCGAAGGCGGTTGAACGAAGAGGTTCCCGGACAGGTGTCCGAGGGCATCGACCGCACAGGTGACGATACGTACCAGCCTGGAGGCTCAAGGTGACGCGCATCAGCAGCTGCGGAGGGCGGTCATGACATCCGTCCTCGTCTGCGACGACTCCCCGCTTGCCCGAGAGGCGCTCCGCCGGGCGGTGGCCACCGTGCCCGGCGTCGAGCGCGTGACCACGGCCGCCAACGGCGAGGAAGTACTCCGCCGCTGGGGTGCCGACCGCTCCGACCTCATCCTGATGGACGTCCGGATGCCCGGCCTCGGCGGTGTCGAGACGGTCCGCCGGCTCCTCTCCGCCGACCCCGGCGCCCGCATCATCATGCTGACGGTCGCCGAGGACCTGGACGGGGTGGCCCTCGCGGTCGCCGCCGGCGCCCGGGGATACCTGCACAAGGACGCGTCACGCGCCGAGCTGCGGGCCACGGTCACCCAGGCGCTCGCCGACCCGACCTGGCGACTGGCCCCGCGCCGGCTCCGTTCGGCCGAGATGGGCGCCGCGCCCACGCTCACCGCGCGCGAGATCCAGGTGCTGGAGGGCATGAGCCACGGCCGGTCCAACGCGGAGATCGGGCGCGAGCTCTTCCTCTCCGAGGACACGGTCAAGACCCACGCCCGCAGGCTCTTCAAGAAGCTCGGCGCCTCCGACCGGGCGCACGCCGTGGCGCTCGGGTTCCGCTGGGGCCTGGTCCGCTGACCGCCGACCGCTGACCGCCCGGCGCCGACCGCGGGCGCCGACCGCGCGTTCCCGTCCGCCGTAGGCGGGCGGGGCGGCACGCCGCTGGTGGTGCGCTCGGGTCCGGCTCGGCCCGGCGCATCCGGTGGGTGACGGGGGGATTGGCGGGGTGTGATTCGGGGGACGTGTCGGTTCGTGCGCGATGCCGCATCCTTGAGGTGTGCCGCATTCTTGGAGATGTGGAGTCCTCGACAGATGTGGAGTCCTCGGGACTGTCCGGCCGAGCGGGAGGGGAAGGCGCAGACGATGACCTCAGGCGCGCCCGCTCATAACGCTTCGATGCACAACACGGACCGCGGTGCCACGAATCCTCCGGCGCCGAGGCACCATGGAATGATGCGCGACGACGAGGCCCTGGGGTCCCCTGTGGCCACAGGACCGACCGGCGCCGCCAAGGGCGGCTCTGCCGGCGCCGTCGGCGGGCTGGTCCGCCGCGCCGTGGAGGGCGACGAGCAGGCGACCCACGACCTGCTCGCCCACGTGCACCCGCTGGCCCTGCGGTACTGCCGCACCCGGCTCTCGCGGCTGCCCGGTGACGCCCGCCACTTCGTGGAGGACCTGGCGCAGGAGGTCTGCGTCGCCGTCCTGATGGCCCTGCCCCGCTACCGCGACACGGGCCGCCCCTTCGAGGCGTTCGTCTTCGCCATCGCCGCGCACAAGGTCGCCGACCTCCAGCGGGCGGCGATGCGCCATCCCGGCAGCACGGCCGTGCCCTCGGACGAGATGCCCGAGCGGCCGGACGACTCGCTGGGCCCGGAGGAGCGGGCGCTGCTCAGCAGCGACGCCGAATGGGCCAAGAAGCTGCTGGCCAACCTTCCGGAGACGCAGCGCGAGCTGCTGGTGCTGCGCGTCGCCGTCGGGCTGACGGCCGAGGAGACCGGCCAGATGCTGGGCATGTCCCCGGGCGCGGTCCGGGTGGCGCAGCACCGGGCGCTGAGCCGGCTGCGGGCGCTGGCCGAGCAGTGACCGGCGCAAACTCGTAGGAACAGACGAAAATTCCGCTCGATCTTGATCGTGGAATGAGACGCCTCGGTATCCCGTTAGCATGGACATCCGCGCTGAGCAAGACCATCTGGGAAGGTGTCATGACTGTCAACGGTGACGGAGTGCCCGACAAATTCGCGTCGCTCGGGCTGACTTACGACGACGTCCTGCTCCTGCCGGGCGCGTCCGACATGGCGCCGGACGAGATCGACACCTCCTCGCTCATCTCCAGGAACGTCCGGGTCAACATCCCGCTGCTCTCGGCGGCCATGGACAAGGTCACCGAGGCGCGCATGGCCATCGCGATGGCCCGCCAGGGCGGCGTCGGCGTCCTGCACCGCAACCTCTCCATCGCCGACCAGGCCAACCAGGTCGACCTGGTCAAGCGCTCCGAGTCCGGCATGGTCACCGACCCGATCACGGTCCACCCGGACGCCACGCTCCGCGAGGCCGACGAGCTCTGCGCCAAGTTCCGCATCTCCGGCGTCCCGGTCACCGATCCCGCCGGCAAGCTGCTCGGCATCGTCACCAACCGCGACATGGCCTTCGAGTCGGACCGCAGCCGCCAGGTGCGCGAGGTCATGACCCCGATGCCGCTGGTCACCGGCAAGGTCGGCATCTCCGGCGTGGACGCCATGGAGCTGCTGCGCCGCCACAAGATCGAGAAGCTGCCGCTGGTCGACGACGCGGGCATCCTCAAGGGCCTCATCACCGTCAAGGACTTCGTCAAGGCGGAGCAGTACCCGAACGCCGCCAAGGACAAGGACGGCCGCCTGCTGGTCGGCGCGGCGGTCGGCGTGGCCGGCGACGCCTACGAGCGCGCCCAGGCGCTCATCGAGGCCGGCGCCGACTTCATCGTGGTCGACACCGCCCACGGCCACTCCCGGCTCGTCGGCGACATGGTCGCCAAGATCAAGTCGAACTCCTCCGTCGACGTCGTCGGCGGCAACGTCGCCACCCGCGACGGCGCCCAGGCGCTGATCGACTCGGGCGTCGACGGCATCAAGGTGGGCGTCGGCCCCGGCTCCATCTGCACCACCCGCGTGGTCGCCGGCATCGGCGTCCCCCAGGTCACCGCCATCTACGAGGCCTCGCTGGCCGCCAAGGCCGCGGGCGTCCCGGTCATCGGCGACGGCGGCCTGCAGTACTCCGGCGACATCGCCAAGGCGCTGGTCGCCGGCGCGGACACCGTCATGCTCGGCTCGCTGCTCGCCGGCTGCGAGGAGTCCCCGGGCGAGCTGCTGTTCATCAACGGCAAGCAGTTCAAGTCCTACCGCGGCATGGGCTCGCTGGGCGCCATGCAGTCCCGCGGCGACCGCAAGTCGTTCTCCAAGGACCGCTACTTCCAGGAGGGCGTCGGCGGCGACGACAAGCTGATCCCCGAGGGCATCGAGGGCCAGGTGCCCTACCGCGGCCCGCTGTCCGCGGTGGTCCACCAGCTCGTCGGCGGCCTGCGCCAGTCGATGTTCTACGTCGGCGGCCGGACCGTGCCGGAGCTCCAGGACCGCGGCCGCTTCGTCCGCATCACCTCGGCGGGCCTCAAGGAGAGCCACCCGCACGACATCCAGATGACCGTCGAGGCGCCGAACTACTCCCGCAAGGGCTGAGCTCCCGCAAGGGCTGAGCGCGCAGGCGCCGAGGGGCGGGACCGCACGGCGGTCCCGCCCCTTCGCCGTGCGTCCGTACAGCGGTCACGGGAACGCGGCCGTCCGCCCTTCGGGGATACTGGACGGGCAGTAGCCAAAAGGGAAAGGCCACCACACGTGACTGAGATCGAGATCGGGCGCGGCAAGCGCGGCCGCAGGGCGTACGCGTTCGACGACATCGCCATCGTCCCGAGCCGGCGCACCCGGGACCCGAAGGAGGTCTCGATCGCCTGGCAGATCGACGCCTACCGCTTCGAGCTCCCCTTCCTGGCCGCCCCCATGGACTCGGTGGTCTCCCCGCAGACGGCGATCCGCATCGGCGAGCTCGGCGGCCTCGGCGTGCTGAACCTCGAAGGCCTGTGGACCCGCTACGAGGACCCGCAGCCGCTGCTCGACGAGATCGCGGAGCTCCCCGAGGAGGCCGCCACCCGGCGCCTGCAGGAGATCTACTCCGCCCCGATCCAGGCCGACCTGATCGGGCAGCGCATCAAGGAGGTCCGCGACTCCGGCGTGGTCACCGCCGCCGCGCTCTCCCCGCAGCGCACCGCCCAGTTCTCCAAGGCCGTCGTGGACGCCGGCGTCGACATCTTCGTCATCCGCGGCACCACCGTCTCCGCCGAGCACGTCTCCGGCGCCGCCGAGCCGCTGAACCTCAAGCAGTTCATCTACGAGCTCGACGTCCCGGTCATCGTCGGCGGCTGCGCCACGTACACCGCGGCCCTGCACCTGATGCGCACCGGCGCGGCCGGTGTCCTGGTCGGCTTCGGCGGCGGCGCCGCCCACACCACCCGCAACGTGCTGGGCATCCAGGTCCCGATGGCCACCGCCGTCGCCGACGTGGCCGCGGCCCGCCGCGACTACATGGACGAGTCCGGCGGCCGGTACGTCCACGTCATCGCCGACGGCGGCGTGGGCTGGTCCGGCGACCTGCCCAAGGCCGTGGCCTGCGGCGCCGACGCCGTGATGATGGGCTCCCCGCTGGCCCGCGCCACCGACGCCCCCGGCAAGGGCCACCACTGGGGCATGGAGGCCGTCCACGAGGACGTGCCGCGCGGCAAGAAGGTGGACCTGGGCACGGTCGGCACCACCGAGGAGATCCTCACCGGCCCGTCCCACAGCCCCGACGGCTCGATGAACCTCTTCGGCGCCCTGCGCCGCGCGATGGCCACCACCGGCTACAGCGAGCTCAAGGAGTTCCAGCGCGTCGAGGTCACCGTGGCCGACTCCCAGCACCGCCGCTGACCCCACCACCACAGCCCGAAGGGCCGGCCCCGAGCGTCGGGGCCGGCCCTTCGGCGTGCGCGGGCGGTCGGTCGGGCGCCGGTCAGGCGGCGGTCTTGCGGGCCGTCTGGAAGGCGACCACGGCGCCGATCGCGAAGAACAGGAACGAGATCGGGCTCAGGTCCGCCTGCCAGGCCTCCTGGACCAGGTCCAGGTGCTCGGTGAGCAGCTCGACCACGCCGACCGGGGCGGTCTTCGCGCCGATGATCGCCGTGCCCAGGAGCTGGCCGCCGTAGACGGCGCCGAGGGAGAGGATCGCGCTGACGACCGGCAGGACCGGGTTGGCGCCGCCGGCCTTGGCCGCCGCGAAGCCGATGAGGAAGCCGACGCCGAGGGCGGCGTAGCCGATCTCGTGCTCGGTGCCGCCGATGATCCCGCCGTACGCGCCCGCCGCCACCAGGGCGGCGACGAAGGCGGTCACGATACCGAGGCCGACGTTGCCCCGGGCGGCGGGGGCCGGCGGGTAGCCGACCGGGGGAGCGGCGTCGGGCGCGGGCGGCTGGAACTGCTGGCTCATGGAGTAATCCCCCCCAGGGATTGTTGCGCACATACGTTCCCTGGGATGTATGTGCGAGATAAGTGACGCCGCACAGTAACAGCCCCGCGCGGTCGGCGGCGGAGGGTTTTCTCAGAGCCGGTGGGCCGCGCCGGCCGGGCTGGCGCCCCGGGTGTCCAGGAGGAGCTGGGCCTTGACCGCCAGGCCCTGGAGGTCGTAGGTGCGGTGGTGCTGGAGCAGGATGGTGAGGTCGGCGCCGGCGGCGGCCTCGTAGAGGGACTCGGCGCGCGGGACGGGCTGCTCGCGCACCCGCCAGCCCGCCACGTACGGGTCGTGGTAGCTGATCAGGGCGCCCAGGTCGAGCAGCCGGCCGGCGATCTCGCGGGCCGGTGAGCCCTCCTGGTCGGCGAGGTCGGGCTTGTAGGTGACGCCGAGCAGCAGCACCCGGGCGCCTCGGGCGGACTTGCCATGCTCGTTCAGCAGGGCGGCGCAGCGCTGGATGACGTACTGCGGCATCCGGGCGTTGATCTCCTGGGCCAGACCCACCATGCGCAGCGGGTGACCGGGGGTGCGCGTGGTGTGAGGGAGGTAGTTGGGGTCGATGGGGACGGCGTGGCCGCCGACCCCGGGGCCGGGGCGGAAGGCCTGGAAGCCGTACGGCTTGGTCTCGGCGCAGCGGACCACGTCCCACAGGTCCACGCCGAGGTCGTGGCAGAGCACCGCCATCTCGTTCATCAGGGCGATGTTGACGTGCCGGTAATTCGTCTCCAGGAGCTGGACCGTCTCCGCCTCGCGCAGGCCGCGGGCACGGACCACCTTCTCGGTCAGCCGGGCGTAGAAGGCGGCGGCGGACTCGGTGCAGGCGGGGGTGAGGCCGCCGATCACCTTGGGGGTGTTGGCGAAGGTGTACGTGCGGTTGCCCGGGTCGAAGCGGCTGGGGGAGTAGGCCAGGTGGAAGTCCCGACCGGCGCGCAGCCCCGAGCCCTCCTCCAGCAGCGGACGCAGGTAGTCCTCGGTGACACCCGGATGGACGGGCGACTCCAGGATGACGGTGGTGTTCGGGCGCATCCGGGGGGCCAGCGCCCGGGCGGCCGCCCCGACGGCGGTCAGGTCCAGGGCGCGGTCGGGTCCGAGCTGGACCGGGGCGCACAGGACCGCGGTACGGACCCGGCCGAGGTCGGCGGGGTTGGTGGTGACCCGGAAGCCGGCCGCCGACATGCGGCGGATCTCGGCGGCGGTCAGGCTGGAGTCGGTGGCCGGTCCGCTGTCGTAGCCGACGGTCTCGATGCCGGCGGCGACGGCGGCCTGGGCGAGTGGGAGGCCGAGATGGCCGAGTCCGATGACGGCGAGATCTGCGGGCATGGGTGCCGTCCCTTTCCCTGGCATGAGGGTCCCTGGAGTCGCTGGGGCCCCGAACGGGCGGGGTGGAACGCGCGCGTTCCGCGCAGCGGCTGCACGGACGAAGAGGTGGCGCTATGTCAGACTAGGCTTATATATGACCGATCTGCGGCATTGTGGACAGGTGGCCACCGTTGTGTTGTCCACAGGCGGTGGCCGAGGTCGGGACGTCCCGTCAGAATCGTGACCAAGGGGGACGTGAGCGGGTTCGCCCGCACCAACGGGAGGCAGCCGTGAGGACAGCGACACTGGGGCCCGAGCAGCGCGCCGAGGCGCTCGCCCGGATGGCCGAGCGCGAGCTGGACGTGCTGGTGGTGGGAGCCGGGGTGGTGGGGGCCGGCACCGCGCTGGACGCGGTGACCCGAGGCCTGTCCACCGGCCTGGTCGAGGCCCGGGACTGGGCCTCGGGCACCTCCAGCCGGTCCAGCAAGCTCATCCACGGCGGCCTGCGCTATCTGGAGATGCTCGACTTCGCCCTGGTGCGCGAGGCCCTCAAGGAGCGCGGCCTGCTGCTGGAGCGGCTCGCACCGCACCTGGTCAAGCCGGTGCCGTTCCTCTACCCGTTGCAGCACAAGGGCTGGGAGCGGTTCTACGCCGGCTCGGGCGTCGCCCTGTACGACGCCATGTCGGTCTCCTCCGGCCACGGTCGCGGCCTGCCCCTGCACCGGCACCTGACCCGGGGGCGCGCCCTGCGGGTGGCGCCGTGCCTGCGCAAGGACGCGCTGGTGGGCGCCCTGCAGTACTACGACGCCCAGATGGACGACGCCCGTTACGTGGCCACGTTGGTGCGCACCGCCGCGGCCTACGGCGCGGACTGCGCCAACCGGGCGAGGGTGGTCGGCTTCCTGCGGGAGGGCGAGCGGGTCGTCGGCGCCACCGTGCAGGACGTGGAGGGCGGCGGGGAGTACGAGATCCGCGCCAAGCAGGTGGTCAACGCGACGGGCGTGTGGACGGACGACACCCAGGCGCTGATCGGGGAGCGCGGCCAGTTCCACGTCCGCGCGTCCAAGGGCATCCACCTGGTCGTCCCGAAGGACCGCATCCACTCGACCACGGGGCTGATCCTGCGCACGGAGAAGTCCGTCCTGTTCGTCATCCCCTGGGGCCGGCACTGGATCGTCGGCACCACCGACACCGACTGGGACCTGGACAAGGCGCACCCGGCGGCGTCCAGCGCGGACATCGACTATCTGCTGGAGCACGTGAACTCGGTGCTGGCGGTGCCGCTCTCCCGGGACGACGTGGAGGGCGTGTACGCGGGCCTGCGGCCCCTGCTGGCCGGGGAGTCGGACGCCACGAGCAAGCTGTCGCGCGAGCACACGGTCGCCCATCCGGTGCCGGGGCTGGTGGTCGTGGCGGGCGGCAAGTACACGACGTACCGGGTGATGGCCAAGGACGCGGTCGACGAGGCCGTGCACGGCCTCGACCAGCGGGTGGCCGCGTGCGTCACGGAGGACATCCCGCTGGTGGGCGCCGAGGGGTACAAGGCCCTGTGGAACTCCCGGGCCCGCATCGCCGCGCAGACGGGTCTTCATGTGGCCCGGGTGGAGCACCTGTTGAACCGGTACGGCTCGCTGACCGAGGAGCTGCTCGAACTCGTCGCCTCCGACCCCTCGCTGGGCGAGCCGCTGGCCAACGCGGACGACTATCTGCGCGCCGAGGTGGTGTACGCGGCCTCGCACGAGGGGGCCCGGCACCTGGACGACGTGCTGACGCGGCGGACCCGGATCTCGATCGAGACGTTCGACCGCGGGACGCTGTCGGCGCAGGAGTGCGCCGAGTTGATGGCTCCGGTCCTGGGGTGGGACGAGCAGCAGGTGGCCAAGGAGGTCGCGCACTACGAGAAGCGGGTCCACGGGCTCGGTCATCACGGCCGTGAGGGTGGCGAGGGCGTTGCCCTTGTCGTACGGGGGGACGCCCTCGACGGCGGCGTAGAGCAGGCCACCGAGGGACCACATGTCGGCCGGCGGGCC
>NZ_RPRY01000127.1 GCF_003949795.1 Streptomyces sp. WAC06614 | reverse complement strand
GGGGCGCCTGCTGGGGGTAGCCGTAGCCCGGCTGCGGCGGTGCCGGCTGGCCGTAGGGCGGCTGGCCGCCGTACGGGCCCGGCTGCTGCGGCTGGCCGCCGTACGGGCCGGGCTGCTGGCCGCCGTACGGCCCTGGCTGGTTGTAGCTCATGTCCCGCTCCCCCTTTGAGGTTGCTTTACGCGTTCCTCACATCCTGGCGGAAGCCGGAGCGCCCCGGGCTGCCGGGGCCCAGGAACAGCGGTTTCAGTACGGGACTGTTACCCCTCTAAACTGTGCTCCGTGACCGAGAACACGCAGACACCCAGCAGCCCCGACTCCGAACTGCCGACCACGTACGCGCCGGCCGAGGTAGAGGGGAAGCTCTACGAGCGCTGGGTAGAGCGTGGCTACTTCGAGGCCGACGCCACCAGCGACAAGCCCGCGTACACCATCGTCATCCCGCCGCCGAACGTCACCGGCAGCCTCCACCTCGGCCATGCGTTCGAGCACACGCTGATCGACGCCCTCACCCGCCGCAAGCGCATGCAGGGCTACGAGACGCTGTGGCAGCCCGGCATGGACCACGCCGGTATCGCCACCCAGAACGTCGTCGAGCGCGAGCTGGCCAAGGAGGGCAAGTCCCGTCACGACCTCGGCCGGGAGGCGTTCGTCGAGCGCGTCTGGCAGTGGAAGGGCGAGTCCGGCGGCCAGATCTCCGGCCAGATGCGCCGCCTCGGCGACGGCGTCGACTGGTCCCGCGAGCGCTTCACCATGGACGAGGGCCTCTCCCAGGCCGTCCAGACGATCTTCAAGAAGCTCTACGACGACGAGCTGATCTACCGCGCCGAGCGCATCATCAACTGGTGCCCGCGCTGCCTCACCGCGATCTCCGACATCGAGGTCGAGTACCAGGACGACGACGGCGAGCTCGTCTCCATCCGGTACGGGGAGGGCGACGCCTCCATCGTCGTCGCCACCACCCGCGCCGAGACGATGCTCGGTGACACGGCCGTGGCCGTCCACCCGGACGACGAGCGCTACCAGCACCTCATCGGCACCGAGATCGAGCTGCCGCTCACCGGCCGCCGCATCCCGGTCGTCGCCGACGAGCACGTCGACCCGGCCTTCGGCACCGGCGCCGTCAAGGTGACCCCGGCGCACGACCCTAACGACTTCGAGATCGGCCAGCGCCACAACCTGCCGAGCCTCGCCGTCATGGACGAGCACGCGGTCATCACCGCCCACGGCCCCTTCCAGGGCCTGGACCGGCTGGAGGCCCGTTCGGCCATCGTCGCCGCGCTGCGCGCCGACGGCCGGATCGTCGCCGAGAAGCGCCCGTACGTCCACTCCGTCGGCCACTGCTCGCGCTGCAAGACCACCATCGAGCCGCGCCTGTCCATGCAGTGGTGGGTCAAGGTCGGCCCGCTGGCGAAGGCCGCCGGTGACGCCGTCCGCGACGGCAAGGTCAAGATCCACCCGCAGGAGATGGAGAAGCGGTACTTCGACTGGGTCGACAACCTCCACGACTGGTGCATCTCGCGCCAGCTGTGGTGGGGCCACCGCATCCCCGTCTGGTACGGCCCGAACGGCGAGGTCGTCTGCGTCGGACCGGACGAGCAGCCGCCCACCGGCGAGGGCTGGCACCAGGACACCGACGTCCTGGACACCTGGTTCTCCTCGGGCCTGTGGCCCTTCTCCACCCTCGGCTGGCCGCAGCAGACCGAGAGCCTGGCGAAGTTCTACCCGAACTCCGTCCTGGTCACCGGCTACGACATCCTCTTCTTCTGGGTCGCCCGGATGATGATGTTCGGCCTGTACGCGATGGACGGCACCCCGCCGTTCCACACCATCGCCCTGCACGGCATGGTCCGCGACCAGTTCGGCAAGAAGATGTCGAAGTCCTTCGGCAACGCGGTCAACCCGCTGGACTGGATGGACACCTACGGCTCCGACGCGGTCCGCTTCACTCTGGCCCGCGGCGCCAACCCCGGTGTCGACGTCCCGATCGGCGAGGACTGGGTCCAGGCCTCCCGGAACTTCGCCAACAAGATCTGGAACGCCACGCGCTTCGCGATGATGAACGGCGCCACGGTCGAGGGCGACCTGCCGCCGGCCGAGCAGCTGTCGGCCACCGACCGCTGGATCCTGTCCCGCCTGAACAAGACGGTGGCCGAGGTCGACGCCTTCTACGAGGACTACCAGTTCTCCAAGCTGTGCGACGCCCTCTACCACTTCGCCTGGGACGAGGTCTTCGACTGGTACGTCGAGCTGTCGAAGACGACGTTCTTCGCCGGCGGCGAGCAGGCCAAGGTCTCCGCCCGGGTCCTCGGCGAGGTCCTGGACGTCACCCTGCGCCTGCTGCACCCGGTGGTCCCGTTCGTCACCGAGACGCTGTGGACCACGCTCACCGGCCGTGAGTCCGTCGTGATCGCCGACTGGCCCACCGACAGCGGTTTCCGTGACGACGCCGCCGAGCGGGAGATCGCCCTCGTCCAGCAGCTGGTCACCGAGGTCCGCCGGTTCTGCACCGACCAGGGCCTGAAGTCCGGCCAGAAGGTGCCCGCCCGCCTGGAGCTGGCCGGCACCCCGCTGGCCGGGCACGAGGCGGCCATCCGGCAGCTGCTCAAGCTCCAGCCGGAGACCGACGCCTTCCAGGCCACGGCGTCGCTCCCGGTCGCCGGGGCCACGGTCGCCCTCGACCTGTCCGGCGCCATCGACGTCGAGGCCGAGCGCAAGCGCCTGACCAAGGCGCTGGCGGCGGCCGAGAAGGAGAAGGCGCAGGCCGAGGGCAAGCTCGGGAACGAGGCCTTCCTGGCCAAGGCCCCCGACAACGTGGTCGACAAGATCAAGGGCCGCCTCGCCCAGGCCGAGGAGGACATCGCCCGGATCCAGGCCCAGCTGGCGAACCTGCCCGCCGCCTGAGGCATGTGACGCCCCGAAGGGCCCCGCACCGTTCTGGTGGTGCGGGGCCCTTCGCGTTCCTGCGGCAGGGCGGCAGGGCGTCCCTGCGTCCCTGCGGCACGGCGGCACGGCGGCACGGCGGCACGGCGCAAGGTCGCAGGGGCGCCGGGCCTTCCGGCCCGGAGCGGAGTGCCATATATCACTTGATCCGGCCATCCGGCTGATTCGTCACCGGGCCCCGAACCGGGATGATGGAGGGCATGCAGGTCAAACCCGTCGGCTCCGCGCTCCGGGCAGCCGTGGCCGCGGGCCGGCGGCGTGCCGAGGGCTGGGCCGGGTCGGCCCGCGCGCTGGACGTCCTGACGGCGCTGAGCTGCCTGGCGCTGATGGCCCTGGACCTGCCGGGCCTGGCCGCCGACGACAACTCCCTCAACGGGCCGCAGGCCGCCGCCGTGCTCACCGCCGGCTCGGCCACCCTGCTGGTGCGCCGCCGTGCGCCCTGGCTCGCGTACGTCACCGCACTGGTCTTCATCGGCTGGCTGCACGAGCTGACGCTCATCCAGTTCGCCCTGTACTCCGTGGCCCGCTACCGGGGGCGCCGGGCCGGGGTGCTCGCGACCGTCGGCTACATCGCGTTCACCTTCGTCCTGTTCAACCTGCCCGGCTGGCCCCTGCACCGGGCCGACACGCTCAGCGGCTTCCTCAGCCTGGTCGTGCCCATCGGGGTCCTGGCCACCGCCGTCGGCATCGCTGCGAACCGGCAGGACCTGGTGCGCGAGCTGGACGCGCGGCGCGCCGAGGCGGCCGTGCTGCACGCCGTGCAGCAGGAGCGGACCTCCGTGGCGCGCGACGTCCACGACTTCGTCGGCCGCGAGCTGACCCTGCTGACCGTCCGCTCCGAGGTGCTCTCCACCCGGGCCCGCCGGACCCCGTACGCCAAGGACTTCGAGGAGCTCGCCGACACCGCGCGCCGGGCGCACCTGGTGCTCAACGAGATCATCGTGCAGCGCGGGGAACGGACCCCTTCCACCCCCGGCGTCGAGGGGCTGCCCGCGCTCGCCGAGGAGAGCGGCCGGGCCGGTTCCCCGGTGTGCCTGCGGCTGGACCCGGACGTGCACGCGCTCTCGCCGCTGCGCCAGGCGGCGGTCTACCGGGTGGTCCAGGAGTGCCTGACGAACGCCGCCAAGCACGCCCGCGGCGAGACCATCGAGGTCTCCATCGCCGCGGACGGCCCGTCCTTGAGGATCTCCGTCAGCAACGCGCTGCCGGCCCGCGCCCCCGGCCGCGCCCCGGTCTCGGCCGGTTCCGGCACCGCCAGCATGTCCGAGCGGGTCCGCAGCCTGGGCGGCAGCCTGACCGCGACCCGTACGGCCGCCCGCTACGAGGTCGTGGCCACCCTGCCCCGCGGCTAGGCCTTGCCCGGGGTCGGGCCGGGGGCGGGGCCGGTGCCGCGGCTAGGCCTTGGCCGGGGCCAGCAGGGTGCTCATCGTGTCGAGGTCCTCCACGCAGCGGCCCGAGCCCAGCGCCACGCAGTCCAGCGGGTCGTCCGCGACGAAGACGGGGATCCCGGTGGCCGAGGCCAGCCGCAGGTCCAGGCCCGGCAGCAGCGCGCCGCCGCCCGTCAGCACGATGCCGTGCTCCATCACATCGCCCGACAGCTCCGGCGGACACTCCTCCAGGGTGGCCCGCACCGCCGCGACGATCGCCTCGACCGGCTCCTCCAGCGCCGCCCGTACGTCCCGGGCGCCCAGCTCCAGGGTCTTCGGCATCCCGCCGACCTTCTCCCGGCCGCGCACGAGCACGGTGCGCTCCTCCAGCTCCGGCCGGTCGGGCACGGGCCAGGCCGAGCCGATGGCCACCTTCACGTCCTCGGCGGTGCGCTCGCCGATCAGCAGGCCGTGCTCCTTGCGCACATGGTCCATGATCGCGGCGTCCATCCGGTCCCCGCCGACCCGCAGCGACTGCGAGGTGACGATTCCGCCCAGCGAGATCACCGCGACCTCGGTGGTGCCGCCGCCGATGTCCACCACCATCGACCCGCGCGCCTCGGCCACCGGCAGCCCGGCCCCGATGGCCGCCGCCATCGGCTCCTCGATCAGGTGCACGGTCCGCGCTCCCGCCCGGGTCGAGGCGTGCACGATCGCCCGCCGCTCCACCTGGGTGACCCCCGACGGCACGCACACCACCATCCGGGTCCGCGGCCGCCGCCCCGGGACCGCCTTGCGCACGAAGTGCCGGATCATCTCCTCGGCGGCCTCGTAGTCGCAGATCACCCCGTCCTTCAGGGGCCGGACGGCCGTGATCGAGCCCGGGGTGCGGCCGATGGTCTCCTTGGCCTCGGCCCCCACCGCCAGGGCTGCGGTGGTCCCCGCCCTGACCGCCACCACGGACGGCTCATTGAGGACGATCCCGTGCCCCCGCGCGTAGACCAGGGTGTTCGCGGTCCCCAGGTCGATCCCGATGTCGCGGCTGGACGCTGTCTTGTTGCTGCTGGCCTGCGGCATTTGTTCCCCTATCTCCTGCTCGCAAGGCTTGCACGACGATCACGTCACCCTCCGCGCCGAAGGTCCCGAACCGGCCGGGCCGAAGGTCCCGCCCCCCGCCGTCCGTAGACTGGCCCTGTGAGTGAGCAGCAGCCCGAGCCGAATGACCGCTTCGACGAATTCGACGAGATCGTGGCGGAAGAGACGGACCGCGACCCCGACCTGGCGGTGATCGAGGCCGGCAGTCGCACCCTGCGCACCCAGGCCGGTGCGCCGCAGGGCGACCCGGTCCCCACCCGCCCCCAGGACCCGGAGGTGGACAAGGCGCTGCGCGAGGTGGAGCAGGAGCTGTCCACCCGCTGGGGCGAGACCAAGCTGGAGCCCTCGGTCACCCGGATCGAGGCGCTCATGGACGTCCTGGGCGAGCCGCAGCGCGCGTACCCGTCGATCCACGTCACCGGCACCAACGGCAAGACCAGCACCGCCCGCATGATCGAGGCCCTGCTGAACGGCTTCGAGCTGCGCACCGGCCGGTACACCAGCCCGCACGTGCAGGTGATCACCGAACGGATCAGCCTGGACGGCGCCCCGATCGAGGCGGAACGCTTCATCGAGACCTACCGCGACATCAAGCCGTACGTGGAGATGGTCGACGCCTCCCAGGAGTACCGGCTGTCCTTCTTCGAGGTGCTCACCGGGATGGCGTACGCGGCCTTCGCCGACGCCCCGGTCGACGCGGCCGTGGTCGAGGTCGGCATGGGCGGCAGCTGGGACGCCACCAACGTCATCGACGGCGCGGTCGCCGTGATCACGCCCATCAGCCTGGACCACACCGACCGGCTGGGCAGCACGCCCGCCGAGATCGCCGGGGAGAAGGGCGGCATCATCAAGCAGGGCGCCACCGTCATCCTGGCCCAGCAGCCGGTGGACGCGGCGCAGGTGCTGCTGAAGAAGGCCGTCGAGGTGGACGCCACGGTCGCCCGCGCCGGCATGGAGTTCGGCGTGGTCTCCCGCGAGGTAGCCGTCGGCGGCCAGCAGCTCACCCTGCGCGGGCTGGGCGGCGAGTACGAGGACATCTTCCTGCCGCTGTACGGCGCCCACATGGCGCACAACGCGGCGGTGGCGCTGGCCGCGGTCGAGGCGTTCTTCGGCATCGGCGCGGAGCACGCGCGGCCGCTGGACGTGGAGACGGTGCGGCGGGCGTTCGCCACGGTCACCTCGCCCGGCCGGATGGAGGTCGTCCGGCGCAGCCCCACGGTGGTCCTGGACGCCGCCCACAACCCCGAGGGGGCGCGGGTGACGGCCGAGGCGGTCACCGAGTCCTTCGGGTTCAGCCGGCTGATCGGTGTCGTGGGCACCAGCGAGGGCAAGGACGTCCGGGGCGTGCTGGAGGCCTTCGAGCCGATCTTCGCCGAGGTCGTGGTCACCGAGAACTCGACCTACCGGGCCATGTCGGCCGACGAGCTGGCCGCGGTCGCGGTCGAGGTCTTCGGCGCCGACCGGGTGCAGGTCGAGCCGCGCCTCGACGACGCCCTGGAGGCGGCGATCACCCTCGCGGAGGACGAGGCCGAGTACGGAGGGGCCGGGGTCCTGGTGACCGGGTCCGTGATCACGGTGGGCGAGGCACGCCTGCTGCTCAAGAGGGGCTGACCTGTGCGGACCTTGTGCGCGTCGACGCTGATCGGCGAGTTCTTCGTGATCGGGTTCGCCGGTCTGGTCGCGATGAAGGACCCGGACCTCACCCAGGCCACCGTCTGGACCGTCTGCGGCGTCACGATGCTGCTGTCGGTGCTGCTGTGCGGGATGCTCGGCCGTCCCGGCGCGGTGCAGATCGGCTGGGCGCTCCAGATCGGCCTGATCGCCAGCGGCTTCGTCGTCCCGACGATGTTCTTCCTCGGCGCCGTCTTCGCGGGCCTGTGGTGGTGCTCGGTCCACTACGGGCGCAAGATCGACGAGGCCAAGGCCCGCTGGGCCGCGCAGAGCGAGGCCCAGGCCTGACCCTCCGGGCCGGGGGGCGCCCGCGGCCCCTGTAGCCTCGTACGACCGCACCCGTATGCCGCAAGGAGCCAACACCATGACCCAGCGCACTCTCGTCATCCTCAAGCCGGACGCCGTCCGTCGCGGCCTGATCGGCGAGATCGTCGGCCGCATCGAGCGCAAGGCCGGCTGGAGCATCCCGGCGATGGAGCTGCGCACGCTGGACGCGGAGACGCTGGAGGCGCACTACGGCGAGCACCAGGGCAAGCCGTTCTACGAGCCCCTGATGGGCTTCATGGCCTCCGGCCCGTCCGTCGTGCTCGTGGTCGAGGGCGAACGCGTGATCGAGGGCATGCGCCAGCTGGCCGGTCCGACCGACCCGATCGCGGCCGCGCCCGGTTCCATCCGGGGCGACTTCGGCACCATCGTGCGCGAGAACCTGGTGCACGCCTCGGACGGCGAGGAGTCCGCCGAGCGCGAGCTGAAGCTGTTCTTCCCGGCGCTGTGACGTCCGCGCGGGACCTACGCACTTCCTGACGCGACATCAGCCATATAGCGCTCATGACCTGGGGCGACCGAAGTAATTTCGGTCGCCCTTCGGTATTCCGGTCGCCGATCGGGAACGCATGGACAACACGCAACGTCACCACTAAGGGGACGCTCGTCGTCTCCCCCGGAAAGCCGTAGTCCCGTCGCGCGATGTCCACATGTACGGCACTACGATGGGGCTTCCACCCACACACCCACCTCGCCGACCTGACAGCAGCCGCTATCAACTGGAAGGCCAGACGCTCCTCATGGGGAACAAGGGGAACTCAATGTCGTTCATCGGCCGTGACATGGCTGTCGACCTCGGGACCGCCAACACGCTGGTGTACGTGAGGGGCCGGGGCATCGTCCTGAACGAGCCGTCCGTCGTCGCGATCAACACCAATACCGGCGGCATCCTCGCGGTCGGGTCCGAGGCGAAGAAGATGATCGGGCGCACCCCCGGGAACATCGTCGCCGTACGCCCGCTGAAGGACGGCGTGATCGCCGACTTCGAGATCACCGAGCGCATGCTGCGCTACTTCATCCTCAAGATCCACAAGCGCCGGTACCTGGCCCGCCCGCGCGTCGTGGTGTGCGTCCCCTCCGGCATCACCGGGGTGGAGCGCCGCGCCGTCATCGAGGCGTCCACCCAGGCCGGCGCGCGCCAGGTGCACATCATCGAGGAGCCCATGGCGGCCGCCATCGGCTCGGGCCTCCCCGTGCACGAGGCCACCGGCAACATGGTGGTGGACATCGGCGGCGGCACCACCGAGGTCGCGGTCATCTCCCTCGGAGGAATCGTCACGGCGCAGTCCATCCGGGTGGCCGGCGACGAGCTCGACAACGCGATCATCCAGCACATCAAGAAGGAGTACAGCCTCCTTCTGGGTGAGCGCACCGCCGAACAGATCAAGATCACCATCGGTTCGGCGTACGACCTCGACAAGGACGAACACACCGAGATCCGCGGCCGCGACCTGGTCTCCGGGCTCCCCAAGACCGTGGTCATCTCCGCCGCCGAGGTCCGCAAGGCCATCGAGGAGCCGGTCAACGCGATCGTGGACGCGGTCAAGACCACCCTCGACAAGTGCCCGCCGGAGCTGTCCGGCGACATCATGGACCGCGGCATCGTGCTCACCGGTGGCGGCGCGCTGCTGCGCGGCCTGGACGAGCGGCTGCGCCGCGAGACGGGCATGCCCATCCACATCGCCGAGGACCCGCTGGACTCCGTGGCGCTCGGCTCGGGCAAGTGCGTAGAGGAGTTCGAGGCGCTCCAGCAGGTACTGGACGCCCAGCCCAGGCGTTGACATTCCGCCCTCTCGGGGCATAAGCGGAACCCAATGATCCGCCGTACGGGTGCTACCGCGCCCGTGCGGCGGATCGTTGATATACAGGCAGAGACGTTTCCGACTGAGGAAGGCACGGCCGCCGCACGTGAGGGACACACGAGAGAGCCGGCTGCTCCTGGTGCTGCTGATCGCCATCGCGTTCGCACTGATCACGGTGGACATCCGGGCGGGCGAGGACTCACCGGTCGACGGTGCCCGGCGGGCCGCCGCCGCGGTCTTCGGCCCGGTCGAGAAAGGGGTCTCGACCGCGGTCGACCCCGTCGCCAACGCCATAGGAGCCGTACGGGACTCCGGCACCCGGCACAACCGCATCGCCACGCTCGAACGCGAGAACGCCGCGCTGAAGGCCAAGCTCGGCAGCGACGCCCGCACCCGCAGCCGGATCAAGGAGCTCGACGAGCTGCTCAAGCGGGCCGGCGCCGGCCAGTACGGCATCAAGGGCGCCGAGGTCATCGCCATAGGAGCGGCCCAGGGCTTCTCCTGGACCGTCACCATCGACGCCGGCAGCAAGGACGGCATCGAACGCGACATGACCGTCCTCAACGGCGACGGACTCGTCGGCCGCGTCACCACGGTCGGCCCCGACACGGCGACCGTGCTGCTCGCCAACGACCCCGACTTCACCGTCGGCACCCGTCTGGAGGGCACGGGCGAACTCGGCTTCGCCACCGGCCAGGGCGACCGCGACCTGTCCGTGCAGATGCTCAACGGCCGGGCCAAGGTCGGCCCCGGCGACCGCCTGGTCACCTTCGGCTCCCGCGCCGACAAGCCGTTCGTGCCCGGCGTCCCGATCGGCGAGGTGGTCCGCGTCGACCCCTCCGGAGGAGGCCTCACCCGCACCGTGCACGTGCGGCCGTTCGTCGGCTTCTCCCGGCTCGACATCGTCGGCGTGGTCGTCGTCCCGCCCCGTGAGGACCCGCGCGACACCGTCCTGCCGCCCAAGCCCGAGCCCCCCAAGCCCACGCCGACGGTCACCGTCACGGTCACGCCCTCCCCGAGCGTCTCCGGCCGGCCCGTCGACGAGGAGGAGCGCTGAGCCATGCGTGTCAACCGGATCCTGCTCTCCTCGGCCCTCGTCGTGGTCGCCCTCGTCGTGCAGGTCACGATCCTGGGCCGGCTCCAACTCCCCGGAGCCGTCCCCGACCTGCTGCTGCTGACCGTCGTCGCGCTGTCCCTGGTGTACGGGCCGAGGTCCGGTGCCCTGCTCGGGTTCGGCGCCGGACTGCTGGCCGACCTCGCCCCGCCCGCCGACCACGCCGCGGGCCGCTACGCCCTCGTGCTCTGCGTCATCGGCTACGCCGTCGGCCTCGCCCGGCCCGACAACGGGCGCTTCCGCTCGGCCTGGGGCCCCCTGCTCACCGTGGTCGCCGCCGCCCTCGGCTCCACGCTGCTCTACGCCGGGGTGGGCGCCCTCGTCGGGGACACCGCCGCGCGTCACGTGGGGCTGGTGGGGCTGATGTTCACCGCGGCCCTCTACGACCTGCTGCTGGCCCCGTTCACGGTGCCGTTCATCATGGCGCTGGCCCGCCGCGCCGAGAACGACCCGATGGCCGTCGAGGCCAACGGCGGACCGGCCCAGGGCGCCGACGTCTCCTCCGGCTGGCTGGCCGGCGGGACCGGGCTGCGGATCGGCGATCCGCGCGGCGGCCTGCGGCTGCGCGCGTCCCGGGGGCGCGCCGGCCGCGCGGGCCGGATAAAGGGCATCAAGGGCGTGAAGAGCGTCAAGAAGCTGTGACGGGGGACCACGCGTGACCAACATCCCGGAGACCGGCCGCACCCCCCGGGTGCAGATCCGTCTCGTCATCATCCAGGTGCTCGTCTTCTCGCTGCTGTTCACGCTCGGCGGGCGCCTGTGGTACCTGCAGATCCGCAACGGCAACGAGTACGCCCACGCGGCCCGCAGCAACCACGTGCAGCGGGTGGTGCAGCCGGCCGTGCGCGGCGCCGTCCTGGACGCCCGCGGGGTCCCGCTCGCCGACAACGAGACCCGCCTGGTGGTCTCCGCGTCCCGCACCGACCTGATGCGGATGAAGGACAAGGGCAAGGCCGTCCTGACCCGCCTGGCCGGGGTCCTGGACATGAAGCCGCAGGACGTCATGGACAAGATCCGGCTCTGCGACTCCAAGACCCCCAAGCCCTGCTGGAACGGCTCCCCGTACCAGCCGATCCCCGTGACCCTGGAGGCCACCACCCAGCAGGCCCTCCAGATCCGCGAGCGCCCCGAGGACTTCCCCGGCATCACCGCCGAGCCCACCGCCGTACGCCGCTACCCCGCGCTCGGCGGCGCCCGCGCCGCGCAGGTGCTCGGCTACCTCTCGCCGGTCACCGACGAGGAGATCCAGCAGGCCAAGAACACCGACTCGCCGCACCTGCGCTCCGACCAGGTCGGCCGCTCCGGCATCGAGCGCACGTACGACAAGGAGCTGCGCGGCAAGGCCCAGGTCACCTCGTACGAGGTCGACAACCTCGGCCGGGTCATGGGACAGACCAAGTCCGACCCCGGCGTGGCCGGCTCCACGCTCGTCACCAGCATCGACGCCCGGGTCCAGGCCGTCGCCGAGTACGAGCTCGCCCAGGCCATGAAGACCGTGCGGCAGGAGACGGACAACATCACCGGCCGCAAGTACGAGGCCGACTCGGGCGCCGTCGTCGTCATGGAGACCAAGACCGGCCGGGTCGTCGCCATGGCCTCCCAGCCCGACTACGACCCCAACGCCTGGGTGGGCGGCATCGCGGGTGCGGACTACGCCAAGCTCACCAGCAAGGACTCCAACTTCCCGCTGCTCAACCGGGCCATCCAGGGCCAGGCCCCCGCGGGCTCCATCTTCAAGGTGGTGTCGGCGAGCGCCGCCGTGCGCGCCGGCTACCCCTTCGACAGCAAGTACAACTGCAGCGCCTCCTACAACATGGGCGGCCGCAGCTTCGCCAACTTCGAGTCCAAGGGCCACGGCCCCATCACCCTCGGCGAGGCGCTGAAGTTCTCCTGCAACACCGTCTTCTACGCCCTCGGGCACGAGGAGTGGAACCGCGACGGCGGCCTGCAGCCCAAGAAGGACGCCCACGACTGGTTCTACCGCACGGCCCGCGAGTTCGGGCTCGGCTCCGAGACCGGGATCGACCTGCCCAACGAGGTCACCGGCCGCATTCCCGACCGCCAGTGGAAGAAGAGCTTCTGGGAGGCGAACAAGGACGCCTGGTGCAAGCAGGGCAAGAAGGGCGGCACCTACGTCGAGCAGATCGCCTACGAGAACTGCCTCGAAGGCAACCAGCTCAAGGCCTTCGACAGCATCAACTTCGCCATCGGCCAGGGCGACGTCCTGGTCACCCCGATCCAGATGGCCACCGCCTACGCCGCCATCAGCAACGGCGGCACCCTCTACAACCCCACCGTCGGCAAGGCCGTGATCAGCCCCGACGGCAAGGCGCGGATGATCGAGCCCAAGGCCCACGGGAAGCTGCCGGTCGACGCCAAGACCATCGCCGACCTCGACAAGGGCCTGCGCATGGTCGTCGAGCCCGGCGGCACCGCCGCCTGGCGGTTCGTCGGCTGGCCGCTGGACAAGATCCCGCTGCGGGCCAAGACCGGCACCGCCCAGGTGTACGGCAAGCAGACCACCTCGTGGCTGGCGACGTACACCGACGACTTCACCATCGTGATGACGATCTCCCAGGGCGGCACCGGCTCCGGCGCCTCCGGCCCCGCCGTGCGCAACATCTACAACGCGATGTACGGCCTGACCATGGACGGCAAGCCGACCGGCAAGGCGCTGCTGCCCAAGCCGGAGGCGCAGCTGCCCACCGTCCAGCCCGACGGCAGCATCCAGGCCCCCGAGATCAAGCCGTACGTGCCCCCGTCCTCGGAGGAGCTGGCGCCGCCCGCGCTCGCCGGCCCGCCGCCCCTGCGACACGACTGAGCCGACGATGCCGACAGCCAACAAGTTCTCCGTATCCCGGTACGAGCCCAGGAAGGGCCCGCTCGCCCGGCTGACGGCCCGTGACTCGGTCCTGCGCCGGCTCGACTACCCGATACTCCTGTCGGGCCTCGCGCTGTCGCTGATCGGCTCCCTGCTGGTCTGGTCGGCGACCCGCCACCGCGACTACCTCAACCAGGGCGACCCGCAGTACTTCCTGTGGCGCCACCTGCTCAACACCGGCATCGGCCTGGTGCTGATGATCGGGACGGTCTGGCTCGGCCACCGCACCCTGCGCGGTGCGGTGCCGGTGCTGTACGGGCTGTCCCTGCTGCTGGTCGCGGCCGTGCTCACCCCGCTGGGCGCCACCATCAACGGCGCCCACGCCTGGATCGTCATCGGCGGGGGCTTCTCGCTCCAGCCCTCGGAGTTCGTGAAGATCACGATCATCCTGGTGATGGCGGCCCTGCTGGCCGCCCGGGTGGACGCGGGCGACCTGGAGCATCCCGAGCACCGCACCGTGGTCAAGGCCCTGTGCCTGGCCGCCGCGCCCATGGGCATCGTCATGCTGATGCCCGACCTCGGCTCGGTCATGGTGATGGTCGTGATCGTCCTGGGGGTGCTGCTGGCCTCCGGCGCCTCCAACCGGTGGGTGGTCGGGCTGATCGGCGCCGGGACGGCCGGAGCGATCCTGATCTGGCAGCTCGGCGTGCTCGACCAGTACCAGATCAACCGGTTCGCCGCCTTCGCCAACCCCGCCCTCGACCCGGCGGGCGCCGGCTACAACACCAACCAGGCGCGCATCGCCATCGGCGGCGGCGGGCTGCTGGGCTCGGGCCTGTTCAAGGGCCCGCAGACCACCGGACAGTTCGTGCCCGAGCAGCAGACCGACTTCGTGTTCACCGTCGCGGGGGAGGAGCTCGGCTTCGTCGGCGGCATCCTGATCCTCGGCCTGCTCGGCGTGGTGCTCTGGCGGGCCTGTCTGATCGCGCGGGAGACCACCGAGCTGTACGGGACGATCGTCGCGGCCGGGATCATCGCCTGGTTCGCCTTCCAGGCCTTCGAGAACGTCGGCATGAACCTCGGGATCATGCCGGTCGCGGGCCTGCCGCTGCCGTTCGTGTCCTACGGCGGCTCCTCGATGTTCGCGGTCTGGGTCGCGATCGGCCTGCTCCAGTCGATCCGGGTGCAGCGTCCGTTGTCGGCCTGATGGTCGGCCTGTTCCGCCGTTCACCCTGCCGTGGCGATCTGTTCAGGACTAGGTTCGGTGTATGGCGGACACGAAGCGCGAGATAGAGCGGAAGTTCGAGTTCACTGAGCCCAAGGCGGCCCGGCGGGGCGTACCGGACCTGACGGGCACGGCCGGGATCGCGGCCGTCCTGGACCAGGGCACCGTCGACCTGGACGCCGTCTACTACGACACCCCCGACGGGCGCCTGGCCGCCGACGGTCTGACGCTGCGGCGCCGGACCGGCGGCGCGGACGCCGGCTGGCACCTGAAACTGCCCGTGTCGCCCGGCGTGCGCGACGAGGTCCGCGCCGAGCTCAGCGACACCGTCCCGCGCAGCCTCGCCGCCCTGGTCCGTTCCCGGGTCCGCGACGCGGGCCTGCACCCCCAGGTCCGCCTGCTGTCCTCGCGCAAGGTCTCCCACCTCGTGGACGGCGAAGGCGCCGTGCTCGCGGAGCTGAGCACGGACACCGTGACCGCCGAACGCGACGACACCTCGGCCGGCTGGACCGAGGTGGAGGTGGAACTCGCCGACGGCGTCGACCCCGGCCTGCTGGACGCCGTGGAGAAGGCCTTCCGCAAGGGCGGGCTCAAGGTCTCCGACGCCCCCTCCAAACTCGCCCGCGCCCTGGCCGAGACCGACGGCGCCCCGCGGCCCCGCCCCGAACCCGGGCCGGAAGCCGGCACCGCGGGCGCCGAGGTCCTCGCCTACCTGCGCGCCCAGCGCGACGCCCTCATCGCCCAGGACCCGGCGGTCCGCCGCGACCTGCCCGACTCCGTGCACCAGATGCGGGTCGCCACCCGGCGGCTGCGCAGCGCCCTGAAGACCTACCGCAAGGTCGTGGACCGGTCGGTCACCGACCCGCTGGGCGAGGAGCTCAAGTGGCTCGCCGGCGAGCTCGGCGTCGACCGGGACCAGGAGGTGCTGAGGGAACGCTTCCAGGAGCACCTCGACGGGGTCCCGCGGCACCTGCTGCTCGGGCCCGTCCGCAGCCGGCTGCGGATCTGGAACACCACCCGCCGCGCCGCCTCCCGCAAGCGCGCCCTGGCCGCCCTCGACAGCCGCCGCCACCTGGCCCTGCTCGACGCGCTCGACGCGCTGCTGGCGGACCCGCCGCTGCTCCCGGCCGCCGCCCGGCCCGCGGAGCCGGTGCTGACCAAGGCCGTACGGCGCGACCACCGCCGGCTGGCACGGCGGGTCGACGCGGCCCTGGCGCTGGCGCCGGGCCACGAGCGGGACCTCGCCCTGCACGAGGCCCGCAAGGCGGCCAAGCGCGCCCGGTACGCCGCCGAGGCCGCCACCCCGGCCCTGGGAGGGGCGGCCAAGGGCATGGCCAAGGCGGTGAAGGCGGTGCAGACGGCGCTCGGCGACCACCAGGACAGCGTGGTCGCCCGCGAGGCCCTGCGGCTGCTCGCGGTCCAGGCCAACGGCGCCGGCGAGTCCTCCTTCACCTGGGGCCTGCTCTACGCCCGCGAGGAGGCCCTGGCCGAGCGCTCGGAGCGGGAACTGCCCGCGCTCTGGGCCGAGGCCTCGGCGGCGGCCCTCTAGCCGGCCGGTCCACCGGTGGTCCGCCCCCCGATGCGGCGGGGGCGGTCCCCGGACCGGGTTACGCTAGAGAGTCACCCCCTGCCCGCTTCACGAAAGTCGCGTGATGTCCGAGTCGGTCTTCCCACAGCTCGAAGCTCTGCTCCCGCATGTGCAGAAGCCCATCCAGTACGTCGGCGGTGAGCTCAATTCCACCGTGAAGCCCTGGGAGTCGTGCGACGTCCGCTGGGCCCTGATGTACCCGGACGCCTACGAGGTCGGCCTGCCCAACCAGGGCGTCATGATCCTGTACGAGGTGCTCAACGAGCGCGAGGGCGTGCTCGCGGAGCGCACGTACAGCGTGTGGCCGGACCTGGAGGCCCTGATGCGCGAGCACGGGGTCCCGCAGTTCACCGTGGACAGCCACCGCCCCGTGTCCTCCTTCGACGTGTTCGGCCTGTCCTTCTCCACGGAGCTGGGCTACACGAACATGCTGACCGCCCTGGACCTGGCGGGCATCCCGCTGGAGTCCAAGGACCGCACGGTCGACCACCCCATCGTGCTCGCGGGCGGCCACGCCGCGTTCAACCCGGAGCCGATCGCGGACTTCATCGATGCGGCGATCATCGGCGACGGCGAGCAGGCCGTCCTCGACATGACCGAGATCATCCGCGCCTGGAAGGCCGAGGGCCGCCCGGGCGGGCGCGACGAGGTCCTGTTCCGGCTCGCGAGGACGGGCGGGGTCTACATCCCGCGCTTCTACGACGTCGAGTACCTGGCGGACGGCCGCATCGGCCGCGTGGTCCCCAACCGCTCCGGCGTGCCGTGGCGGGTGTCCAAGCACACCGTCATGGACCTGGACGAGTGGCCCTACCCCAAGCAGCCGCTGGTCCCGCTCGCCGAGACCGTCCACGAGCGGATGTCGGTGGAGATCTTCCGCGGCTGCACCCGAGGCTGCCGTTTCTGCCAGGCCGGCATGATCACGCGCCCCGTGCGGGAGCGAAGCATCACCGGCATCGGCGAGATGGTGGACAAGGGGCTCAAGGCCACGGGCTTCGAGGAGGTCGGCCTCCTCTCCCTCTCCTCCGCGGACCACTCCGAGATCGCGGACATCGCCAAGGGCCTGGCGGACCGCTACGAGGAGGACAAGGTCGGCCTGTCGCTGCCGTCCACCCGGGTGGACGCCTTCAACGTCGACCTGGCCAACGAGCTGACCCGTAACGGCCGCCGTTCCGGTCTGACGTTCGCCCCCGAGGGCGGCTCCGAGCGCATGCGCAAGGTCATCAACAAGATGGTCTCGGAGGAGGACCTGATCCGTACGGTCGCCACCGCCTACGGCAACGGCTGGCGCCAGGTGAAGCTGTACTTCATGTGCGGCCTGCCGACGGAGACCGACGAGGACGTGCTCCAGATCGCCGACATGGCGATCAACGTGATCGCCAAGGGCCGCGAGGTCTCGGGCCAGAACGACATCCGCTGCACGGTGTCGATCGGCGGCTTCGTGCCCAAGCCGCACACCCCGTTCCAGTGGGCCCCGCAGCTCTCGGCGGAGGAGACCGACGCCCGCCTGGAGAAGCTCCGGGACAAGATCCGCGGAGACAAGAAGTACGGCCGTTCCATCGGCTTCCGCTACCACGACGGCAAGCCGGGCATCGTCGAGGGCCTCCTCTCCCGCGGCGACCGCCGCGTCGGCGACGTCATCCGCGCGGTCTACGAGAGCGGCGGCCGCTTCGACGGCTGGCGCGAGCACTTCTCCTACGACCGCTGGATGCAGGCGGCCGAGAAGACCCTGCCCGAGTACGGCGTGGACGTCGCCTGGTACACCACGCGCGAGCGCACGTACGAGGAGGTCCTGCCCTGGGACCACCTGGACTCCGGTCTGGACAAGGACTGGCTCTGGGAGGACTGGCAGGACGCCCTGGACGAGACCGAGGTCGAGGACTGCCGCTGGACCCCGTGCTTCGACTGCGGCGTGTGCCCGCAGATGGACACCCACATCCAGATCGGCCCGACGGGCAAGAAGCTGCTGCCGCTGAGCGTGGTGAAGTAGCGGACGACACGGAAGCCCCCCTTGCGAGGGGGGCTTTCGCACGGGCCGGGGCGGTGGGGAACCGGGACCCCGGACCAGGTGTCATGGTGGGCATGAACATGCACAGCTCGCAGCCGCCGGCGCCCGCCGCGGGCTGCCTCGGTGGGGTGGCCAAGGGGATCGCCCTCGTCGTCGTGCTGCCCGTGCGGGCCGTGTGGGAAGTCTTCGCCCGGATCTGCCGCGCGGTCGGGCGGTATCTGCTCGCGCCGCTGGTCACGTACGTGCTGGAACCGGTCCTCCGGGCCGTCGGGTGGGTCCTCGGATGGCTGCTGCGGATCTTCGTGGTACGGCCCTGCCAGGTGCTGTGGCGGTATCTGCTCGCGCCCGTCGGCCGTTTCGTCCTCGCGTATCTGCTCGTGCCGGTGGGGCGCTTCCTCCGCCGGTGGGTGCTCACCCCGCTCGGGTACGCCCTGCTGTGGCTCGGCCGGATCCTCGTCACCTCCCTCCTCGCGCCCCTCTACCGGCACGTGCTCACCCCGCTCGGCCACCTGCTCGCCCGGGTCTGGCGCACCGCCGGGCGGATCCTGCGGGTCCTGGGCCGGGTGCTGGTCGGCTGGGCCGCCGTACGGCTCTACCGGTATGTCCTGACCCCGGTCGGCCATGTGCTGCGCGACGCCTGGCGGGCGGTGCGCGCCGCCGCGCGGGAGGTCCGGGTCGCGCTCTTCGGTCAGGCGGAGCCGGCCGCCGACCGCAACCGTGGGGAACCGCCGAGGTCACGGGCGCGTACTCTGGGTAGTACGACAGCTGTCGGCGCGGCCCCGATGCCGCCCCCGCTGCGAAAGACGTCACAGGGCGGAGCCTGAGCGCTCGCGCCCCGCACAAGGAGAAAACCCCTGGGCAAGCGACAGCCCGAAGGCCCGCCGCCGGCACCGGCGGTGCAGCGCATCCGCCTGCGCTACACCAAGCGCGGCCGCCTCCGGTTCACCAGCCACCGTGACTTCCAGCGCGCCTTCGAGCGCGCCCTGCGCCGCGCCGAGGTGCCGATGGCGTACTCGGCCGGCTTCACCCCCCACCCCAAGGTCAGCTACGCCAACGCCGCCCCGACCGGCACCGGCAGCGAGGCCGAGTACCTGGAGATCGCCCTCACCGCCCACCGCGACCCGCGGCAGCTCGGTGAGCTGCTCGACGAGTCGCTGCCGGCCGGCCTCGACATCGTCGACGCCGTCGAGGCCCGCACGTCCGGTCTCGCCGACCGTCTGACCGCCTCGATCTGGGAGCTGCGCCTGGAGGGCGTCGAGCTCGCCGAGGCCGAGCGCGCCGTCACGGCGTTCCTCGCCGCGGAGACCGTGGAGGTCGCCCGGCGCACCAAGAACGGCCTGCGCACGTTCGACACCCGCGGCGCCGTCGTCAGCCTGGAGGCACTTCCGGCGGCGGCTGATAGGCCGCTGGACAATGCCTGTGCGATACTGCGCCTGGTTGTTCGGCACGTGACACCTGCCGTGCGACCCGACGACGTCCTGTCCGGTCTCCGAGCTGTGGCCGACCTGGCGCCGCCGGTCCCCGCAGCGGTGACCAGGCTGGCGCAGGGGCTCTTCGACGAGGAGTCCGGCACGGTGACCGACCCGCTCGCGCCCGACCGCGACGCTGACACGGCCGCTCCACCCACGGCCGCCGTGACGGCCGACGCGAAGGCGCCGGAAGGTCCCGCGTAGGGCTGTCGTCGTCGTGCTGCCCTGGCACTCGGGAGCCACCTGGGTCGGGCCGCGCACAGACCTGAAGACTTCCGCCAGGCCGTACGACATCACGTACGGAACCGGCGGGCTCGGACTACAGCTCCCGTGAGGCGCATGCGCCCCGGAGGCCGGCTCCGCGTTCCCCACGCGGAGCCGTGCCGGACCGGATGTCAGCCGCGGCGCCCGGGAGCGTGACGGGAGAACCCCGCATGCCCCTGAACGTTGATTCCACCCCCAGCGACAACCTGCCGCCGCGTCGCCGCCGCCGTGCGGCGTCCCGCCCTGCGGGCCCGCCCGGCGGTACCGCCGCCGCAGAGGCGCCGGTGACCGAGGCGCCCGCCGCCGAGGCTCCGGCCGCCCCGGTGACGGCGGCGGGCCGGACGGTCGCCCGACTCGTCGGTCTCCTCGTCCTCCAGGTCGGCGGCCTCGGCCTCGGGCTCCTCCTCGGGCTCCGTCTCGACGACCGGCTCGGGCGCGA
>NZ_RPRY01000126.1 GCF_003949795.1 Streptomyces sp. WAC06614 | reverse complement strand
CACGCTGACCTTCTGGATCGGCGCCGCCGCCTTCGCCCTGGTCGCGCTCATCGCCTGGCCGGGCCGGCGCACGCACCGCCACACCCTCGCCACGGCGGCCGCCGTGGCCGCCGGGGCCGCCGTGGCGAGGGTGTGGCGGTGCGTGCGCAGGCCCGGCCAGGCGATGAGCGCGACCAGGGCGAAGGCGGCGGCGCCGATCCAGAAGGTCAGCGTGAAGCCGGACTCGGCGGGCAGGGCCGGGACGCCCGGAGGCAGGTGCTCGATCGTCTTCGACGCCAGGATCGTGGTGACGATGGCGCTGCCGATCGCGCTGCCGGTGGAGCGGGAGATCGAGTTGATGCCGTTGGCGATGCCGCTCTGGTGGGGCGGGACGCTGGACATGATCACGGCCGGCATGGCGGCGTAGCCGAAGCTCACGGCCGCGCCGACGATCACGCCGGCGCCGATCACCGACGCGGTGTGCCCGTGGTCGAGGGCGAGCCAGCCGAAGCCGACGGCGCCGAGGGCCGCGGCCAGGACCAGGGCCAGGCGCGGGCCGCGGTGCCGGACGAGCTGGCCGCCGACGGGCGAGGCGAGCAGCGAGACGATCGCGCCGGGCAGCAGGAACTCCACCGAGGCGCGCAGGATGGACGCGCCGAAGCCGTAGCCGGTGAGGGCCTCGGGCATCTGGACGAGGTACGAGACGCCGAGGAAGTTGGCGAACATGCCGAAGCCGACCAGGATGCCGGCGAGGTTCGCCATGAGCACCGGGCGGTGGACGAACATCCGCATGTCGACGAGCGGTTCGGCGACCTTGAGCTCGGTGAGGACCCAGACGACGGTCATCACGGCGGCGCCGGCGAAGCTGCCGAGCGTACGGGCGTCGGTCCAGCCCCACTCGTGGCCCTGCGAGATGGGCAGCAGGAGCAGCAGCAGGGTGATGCCGAGGGTCAGCGCGCCGAGGAAGTCGGTCCGGCCGCCGGTCTTGTGCCGGGTCGCGGGCACCAGCAGGACGACGGCGAGCAGGGCCAGGGCGGCGAAGCCGGTCGCCATCCAGAAGGCGCTGCGGTAGTCGGCGTCGGAGCCCGAGGTGAGCAGGCCGGTGGCGACCAGTGCGAGGCCGCTGCCGAACGCCAGGGTGCCGCTGACCAGGGCCATCGCGCCGGGCAGCTTCTGCGGGCGGACCTCCTCGCGCAGCACGGACAGGGCGAGGGGGAAGATCGCGGTGGCGGCGCCCTGGAGGACCCGGCCGAGGATCAGCAGGGGCAGCGAGCTCGCCACGGCGGCGATCACGGAGCCCGCCACCATCACGCCGAGGACGGCCACCAGCGTGGGCTTCTTGCCGTGCTGGTCGCCGAAGCGGCCGAGCAGCGGGGTGAACACGGCGGCGGAGAGCAGGGTCGCGGTGGTCACCCAGCTCACGTCGGCGGCGGAGGTGCCGAGATCGGCACGGATGAGACCCAGGATGGGGACCGGCAGGGTCTGCATCATCGAGACGACCATGGCGGCGAGGCTCAGGGCGAGGACGATGACCGTCTCGTTCCTGGTCCCGGGCGCGGCGGCGTCGGCCGGGGTGGCGGTGGCGGGGGCGGTGGTCATGAGGGGGAGGACCTTCGGGGCTCAGTGCTTCAGGTAGCAGATGTTTGATGACATCAAGTACTTCCTCGAAGGTAAGGAAAGATGCTTGAGGTGGTCAAGTAAACAATTGATAATGTCAAGTAAAGTCGGTAGCCTCGCAGCATGAGCACCACCGCCCGTGAGACCCCCACCAAGCTGGAGCTGCTGGAGCTGCTCGCCAAGATCGGCACGGCCCAGTGGCGCGATTTCGCCGCCGCCGCGGCCGAGCGCGGCCTGACCTCCACCCAGGCCAAGGTCCTCGCCCAGCTCAACGGCCCGCTGCCGATGCGCGGGCTGGCCACCCTGCTGGTCTGCGACGCGTCCAACGTCACCGGGATCGTGGACCGCCTGGAGTCCCGCGGCCTGGTCCGCCGCGAGCCCGATCCCGCCGACCGCCGGGTGAAGAACGTGGTCGCCACGGACGCGGGCCGCGAGATCATCCGCCAGGTGCGCGAGGAGATGCAGGCCACGCACGGCGCGCTCGACGCTCTCGACCCCGAGGAGAGCGCCACCCTGTACGCCCTGCTCGACCGGCTGCGCCCCGGCCTGGAGAAGGCCCGCCCCCGCAAGGCCTGAGCCGGGTGGCCCAGCCGCCGGGAACGCGTCGGGGCCGGGGCGCACACCGCACGGTGTCCGCCCCGGCCCCGTTCCGTACCGGTGCCCGTTGCGCCGGCTAGCCGGCTGCCTTGGCGCCCGCCAGCGGCCACTCGCGGTTCAGCGAGCCCAGCGGGATCCGGCGTTCGAAGACGGGCGTGCCGAACAGCGACAGCTGGAGCTGGAGGTTGCCGCTCAGGTCGAAGCCCCCGTACAGGGCCCAGGCCCCGCTCACGGACGTCTTGCCGTCGGTCGAGGCGGACGCCTTGGCATCGGCCTCACCCCGCAGGTACGGGGCGAAGTCGGCCGAGACGCCGACGGTTCCGTACAGGCCGACCGAGGCCTCGGCGCCGATCGCGCTCTTGACCCGCCCGGCGGCGGTGACCTCGGCCTTCACCGGCGTGCTCCGGACCGTGGAGGCGCTGACCGGGCTCCAGCCCTTGCCGGTGGCGTAGCTGCCGCCCACCCGGAAGTCGCCCTGGACGTCCTGGCGGACCTCCAGGGTGACGTGCCCGTCGGCCTCGACCTGGACGTACAGGGTCAGGTCGAGGGTGACGACGACCGGGACCGGGCCGACCTGGATCACCGGGGCGGTGTGCAGCTTGGCGAACGGGATCCGCCGGGGCGAGCCGGTGCTCGCGGCGGCGTGCCCCTTCAGGCTCCACTGCGAGGACCAGTCCCCGCTCATGCCGAGGAACGCCGAGCGCGGGCCACCCCCGCCCGAGCCGTCGTAGGCGAACTCCAGCGTGGGAGCGAGCTGGACGAAACCGGAGACCGAGGCGCCGGCCGAGACCGGCGTGCCCGGGGCGGTCTCGACCGGGGCGTCCACGTCGAGCCGCAGGTTGCCCAGGGGGAGCTTGGCGCCCTCGGGGCCGAACCGCAGGCCCTGGCTCTTGGCCCAGGAGAAGCTGACGCCCTTCATCAGCGGCACGACCGTGACGGCGGAGGGGTCGACGGGGACCTTGCCGTCGGCCTTGTCGTCCTTGAGGACGGAGGACAGCGTGGTCGAGGCGGTCTTGACCTCGGTGCCCTTGTCGGTCGTACCGAGGACCTCGGTGACCTTGGCCAGCAGTCCGTCCGGAGCGCCCGGCGCCGGCGCGCTGGCGATCACGTCGCCGACGGCCACGGCCTTGTCGGCGCCGCCGGTGCCCGGGGCCGAGGTGCCCGAGCCCGGGGCCCGGCCCGACCCGGAGCCGCCCTGCTGCGGCGCCTTGGTGCCGCCGGTGCCCGGCGAGGGCGTGGTGGTGCCGGCCCCGTGCGGGGCCTTGGATATGACGGCCCGTCCCGTCGCGCGGTCGTAGGAGGCGACCTTCAGCGCGGACGGTTCGGCCCCGCCCTTGCCGGCCCCGACCCGGGCCAGCGGTGTCGGTCCGTCCCCACCCTGGGGCGCGGCGGCCACGTCGAGCCGTTCGGTGCCGTCGCCGGGGGAGGGGGCGGCGGTGGTGTTCGCGGGGGCCGCGCCGGTGGGTGCCGTCGAGGCGCAGCCGGTGGCGGTGAGCGCCAGGGCCGTGAGACCGGGCAGGAGGAGGCGTCTGGCGAGCGTGCGCACGTACACGTATGACCTTTGAAATGGAGGGGTGTTGCTACCGGCAGGTAACGTAGTGAGGGATCATGCCAGGCGTCCCGCCGGTAACGGCGCATTCCGGCCATGACACGACGCGCCCGTTCAAACCTGGTCCCGGCCAGGTTCCACCCGTTGGCCCACCCCCGTTGGCCCCATCCGCCACTTGGCCCTCTCATGGACAGCGGGCGGGGGTTACCTCGGCCCCTGTCGAACGCGGAGAGGCGGTACGCCCATGTACGAGATGCGCGCCGAGTCCACCGACGGCCGCCGTCGGCTGGTGTGGCACGTGCTGGCCAAGGACGCCGGCGCCAGTGCGCTGTGCGGCTTCCTGCTGCCCGCGGAGCCGGCCGTCCCCGGCGGGGAGGAGCCCGAGACGGAGCACTACTGCGCCCCGTGCATGGACGCCTTCGGGGGCGTGGTGCAGGGACCGCCGAACGGCCTGTCCGGAATATCCGCCTGAAGCGCCGGCGCCCCCGGCCCGGCCGGCAGGGCCGGTAGGGCCGGTAGGGCCGGGGACGCGGAGCCCGGCAGCGGCGGGTGCGGCCGTCGTGCGGGGCCCGGCAGCGGCGGGCCCGGTGAAAACACCTGGAGTCGGGAGGACGGGGACGGCTAACGTCGCGAAGGCCGGAAGTGATCCGGCCCGGCGCCGGCCGGAAGCCGGCGGCCGTCCCCGCCACCCCTCCCGAGGACCGACATGGCCATCGTGCGCACCGCCCGCCCCGACGAACTCCCCGCCCTGGTCGAGCATCCCGGCGACCCCGAACGCAACGCCGCCACCCGCGCGTACCTGACCCAGCTCCTGGAACGCGGCTGCACCCGCCCCGAGTGGTGCCTGGTCGCCGAGGGCGACGACGGCCGGCCGGCCGGCAGCGTCGTACTGTGGACCGTCCCGGGCGACCCGGTCCCGTACGCCGTCGTCCTGTTCGAGGCCCCCGAGAACGCCCCCGGCGTCGCGGACGCCCTGCTGGACGCCGCGGCCGCGCTGGCGCGCGACCTCGGCGCGACCGAGCTGGAGCACGTCGTGGACGCGCCCGCGCAGGCCCCGCAGTTCCAGCGGGACCCGGCCCGGCGCGGTGAACTCCTGCGCCGGTCCGGCTTCGCCGTGATCCGCGACGGCCGCCGCTTCCAGCGCCACCTCCCGCCCGGCGCCGAACTGCCGCCGGACGACGCCCGGCTGACGTTCCGTCCGCTCGCCGACCTCGGCCCCGAGCCGTTCGTCGAGGTCCTCGCCGAGCTGCTCGGCGACACCGCCGACGCCCGTCTCGCGGCCATGACGGCCGAGCACGGCCCGCGCGCCGCCGCCCGATTGCTCTTCGACGACACCTCCGGGCTGCACCACGAGCCGCACTGGTGGGAACTCGGCTACGACACCGACGGCACCCCGGCCGTGATCAGCCTGCCCGCCGAGAACCCCGGCGCCGCCGTCATCGGCTTCGTCGGTGTCGTCCCCGCCCACCGCGGCAAGGGCTACGCCGCCTCGGTCGTGGCCCGCGGCACCCGCGTCCTGGCCGCGCACGGCGCGACCCGGATCGTCGGTGACTGCGACGCGGCCAACGTCGCGATGGCCAGGGCCTTCGAGCGGGCCGGCTACACCCGCTTCGCCGAGCGTACGGAGTACGCCCGGCCCCTCACCGGCCGCCCGCCCCAGGGGGTTCCCACGAACGGGTGAACGGGGCCGGCGGCGGTGACCCCGTCAGTGACGCGTATCGAGACGGCCCCCAGGCGTCAAGGTCCCGTCAGGGCGGGGCGCGGAACGCACCGGTGCGGGCATAGCTTCGGTCTCAGCAACCGCTCGTGGTTCCTCAGGGAGGACCTCTCATGTGCCTGTTCCAGTACGCCGACGACGACGCCGAGCCTGAAGAACGGACCCCGGCCGGACCTACCGCGACGCCTTCCCCGAGGGCGAGGTCTTCTACGCCGCCAAGGCCTTCCTGTCCCGGGCCGTGGCCCGCTGGATCGACGAGGAGGGCCTGGGCCTGGACGTCTGCTCGGCCGGCGAGCTCGAACTCGCCGTCACCGCCGGCTTCCCGCCCGAGCGCATCCTGCTGCACGGCAACGCCAAGTCCCCCCGCGACATCGACACCGCCCTGCGGCTCGGCGTCGGCCGCATCGTCATCGACAGCCCGTCGGAGATCGCCCGGCTGGCCGCCGCCGTCGGACCCGACGGCCGCCAGGACGTGATGGTCCGGGTCGTCCCCGGCGTCCCGGCCGGCGGCCACGAGAAGATCCGCACCGGCACCGACGACCAGAAGTTCGGGCTCTCCCTCACCGACGGCTACGCCGAGCACGCCATCGCCCGGATACTCGGCCAGCCCCAGCTGCGCCTGACCGGCCTGCACTGCCACATCGGCTCCCAGATCACCGAGGTCAAGCCGTACGTCGCCGCGCTGCGCCGGATGGTCGGCCTGATGGCCCGGATCCGCGACGGCCACGGCGTGGTCCTCACCGAGCTGGACATGGGCGGCGGCCACGGCGTGGCCTACCGCCCGGGCGAACCCGCCCTCGACCCCACCGCCCTGGCCCGCCGACTGCGCACCGAACTCCGCGCGAGCTGCTCCGCCGCCGGACTGCCCGTGCCCCGGCTGCTGGTCGAGCCCGGCCGGGCCGTCGTCGGACCGGCCGGAGTGGCGCTCTACCGGGTGCTGGCCGTCAAACGCACGGCCGGCACGACCTTCGTGGCCGTCGACGGCGGGATGAGCGACAATCCGCGCCCGGCGCTGTACGGGGTCCGCTACGCGCCCCGGCTGGTCGGACGCGCGAGCGCGGCCGAGCCCTGCCGGACCACCGTCGTGGGCCGGCACTGCGAGGCCGGGGACGTGCTCGCCGCCGACGTGGACCTGCCCGGCGACGTCCGCCCCGGCGATCTGCTCGCCGTCCCGGTCGCGGGCGCGTACCACCTGTCCATGGCCTCCGGCTACAACATGGTCGGCCGCCCGCCGGTGGTCGCCGTCGACGGGGGACGGTCCCGGCTGCTGGTGCGCCGCGAGACCCTGGAGGACTTCCGCACCCGCGACATCGGCGGCTGAGCGGCGGCCCTCTTCTCTCTCCGCGGATCAGACGAAGTTGACCTGCGCCCGCTTCAGCAGCGGGTCGTCCGTCATCCGGAAGAGCGGGACGGCGAAGTTGCCGGACCGGAACCTTCCGCCGAAGTGCAGGCCGATCACCTGGTGTTCGGCCAGGTCGAGGACGGGCGACCCGCTGTTGCCGCCCAGCGTCGAGCAGTCGTGGCCCATCGAGCCGTCCGGCCGGATCCCGGTGACGGTGCCCGGCTGGAGCCGCTTGACGTTGTAGATGTCCATGAAGATGCGGCTCATGGCCTCCGGCTCGTTGCGCCGGCCGTCCCGCGCCGGATAGCCCACCACGTACACGGGCCGCCCGAAGAGGTCCGCCGGCTCCGTGCCGGACACCCGCAGCGGGGCCGGCAGCGACCCGCCGCCGCCGGAGGTGGGGGCCACCCGCAGCAGGGCCATGTCCACGTTCTGGTGGATCCCGACGATCCCGGTGACGGCGAACTCCAGCGCGTCGGTCTCCGGGGCGTCGAACTCCTCCGCCGTGTCCACCCGCGCGGTCATGCCCTCGCGGAACACGAAGCCGCCCGCGCCGTCGGCCCGGCCGAACTCGGCGGCGACGTGCCGGTTGGTCATCACCACGTCCGGCGCGACCAGGAAGCCGGTGCCCAGCCAGTCCAGGTCGGCGTGCCCGGTCACCTCCACCCGGCCCACCCGGGCCAGGGACTCGCGGATGCCGGCCCGCTGCCCGTCCAGGACCGCCCAGTCACCGGCCTGGGAGGGGAAGTCCTGGCGCTGGACCAGGATCGCCGGCCGGCCTTCGAGCAGGACGATCGCCTCCACACCGAACGACTCGTCCTCGTCGAGGTCGTCGTCGCGGCCCGCCGCGAGCTTCTCCAGCCCGCGCGCCCCCGCCTCCAGCACCCGCGCCCGTTCCTCCTGGGCGGCCCGCCCGATCCGGTCCGCCGTCGCCTCCTGCGGCGGCAGTTCCTGCTCGGACTCGGTGATCTCCTCCTCCAGCCCCTTGCGCACGCGTGCCGCGACCTCCGCCAGGTCCTCGCGGAAGACCTGCTCGGGCCGCGTCGCCACCGGTGAACCACCGCTCATCTCACACCTCCTGGGTCTGCCGTTGCCGGTCGAGGGCCGCCTGGGCGGCCGTGATCTCGGCGTGCACCGCCGGGAAGTGATCCCGTACGTGCCCGAGAACGGCGCTCAGTTGCGTGCCCACGTTGACGAAAGCCGTGCTCTTGCCCTGGAAGCTGACGTCCGAGACCCGGCGCGTGCCCCGGTGCAGCGCCACCACCGTCCAGTCGTCCGTCATCACGGGCGAGCCGGAGGAACCGCCGCGGGTGTCGGTGAAGTAGCGCACGTCGTGCTCGTCGGCCTCGAACACCAGGTTGTTGCGCAGGGCGATCCGCTTGGGCTCACCCCCCGGGTGCTGGATGATGTTGACCGCCATCGGCAGGTCCTTGGTGACGGTGAGCGGCTCGGTCGCGACCCGCAGGTACGTCCGCGGCGGGGCCCCGTCGGCCAGCCGCAGCATGGCGTAGTCGAGCTCTTCGTCCCAGGCCAGCAGGTCGGCGCCGGGCACCTCCTGGGCGTCCGGGTCGTCCTCGGTGAGGTAGTCGAACCGGGTCCGGGAGCCGGTCGCCTGGAGCCTGAGGTCCGCCTCGGCGACCACCTCGCGTGCGCCGGCCGTGCGCTTGCGGGCGTACACCACGTGGTGGTTGGTCACCAGCAGGCCGGGGGCGATCAGCCAGCCGGTGCCGTTGTGCGGCAGGGCCAGCGGCTGGAGCAGCGCGCCGCCCTGGTAGGGCAGCACCTTGATCCGGCCGACCGAGGCCCCGGCGAGGGCGCCGTCGCCGAGGAAGGCGAAGGGGACCGTGTCGTCCCGGAAGACGATCTCCTCCTTGGTCTCGCCGGCCGGCACCCGGGGTGCCACGTCCGGCTCCCCGGACGCGTCCCGGGCGACCCGGTCCAGGGCGCCGAGGAACGCGTCGCGGGCGGCGGCGTCGGTGACCTGGTCGGCGGCGTTGCGCAGCCAGAGGGCCAGCGGGACGCTGCCGTCGATCAGCCGCTCGACCCGGTTCATCTCGTTGAGGTCGGACTGCACCTGCGGGCCGGGGGCGGGCAGCATCGGCAGGGCGCCGTAGTACCTGGGCAGGATCCCCGCGAACAGCAGGTTGCGCATCATGGGGTTCGCGAGGCCCTGCTCCAGCGCCGTCGCGGTCAGCTTCTGGATCTCTTCGTGCGAGAGGTACGGGTCGCTCATGGTCGATCAGGCCGCACGGTGGCCGTTCCCTCCGTAGGGACGGGCGCCCTCGGGGCGGGGCGCCGGGGACGGGGTGACGGCGGCGGCCGGGGCGCCGGCGTTCATCGCCGCCGCCACGCCCGAGGCCAGTTCGCCGCTCGGGTCACCGAGGTTGAGCAGCCGGCGCGCCAGCCGGTCGAGCGTGCCGCGCCGGCGCGCCTCGCGCAGCACCCCCGCCGTCCCGGCGGGCGCACCACCGGCCGGTTGCGGGGGCGTAGCGGCGCCCGGGCCCAGGGACGCATCGCGGGCCCCGCCGGCCGGCTGCGGGGGCGTCTCCTGCGGTGGGCCGGCGGCCCGGTCCAGCAGCTTGCGCAGCGAGTCGCGCAGCTCCGGGCGGCCGGAGACGGCGTGGCCGATCGCCCGGGCGAGGGCGTCCAGCACCCCGTCCTCCGCCTCGGGCAGGCCCACGACGTCCAGGGTGTGGGCCAGCAGCCGCGGATGGTCCTGGGAGACCTCGGCGGCGGCCGCGCGCACCAGCGCCGGCTGCCGGGACAGTTCCTCGTCGGGCAGCTCCCGCAGTCGCGCGGCGAGCCGCCCCGCGACCTCCGGGTCCCGCCGTCCGCCGGCCCCGCCCAGCCGCGCGCGGGCCAGCAGCGCCCCCATCGCCTCGAAGTCACGGCCGAGGCCGCCGGCGAGCTGCTCGGCGTCGGCGAGGTCGCGGTCGGCCTCGGCCAGGTCCCCGTCCTCCTCGGCCAGCCGCGCCGACTGCAGCAGCAGCTCCAGTTGGAGCTCGGGGAACCCGGCCCGGTCGGCCCGGTCCGCCGCCTCGTCCGCCGCGGCCCGGGCCTCGGCGCGCCGGCCCTGCCGGTCCAGGGTCTCCACCCACAGCGGGTGCAGGGGACTGCCGGCGGTCCACGGGCGGCGGGCGGACAGCCGGTCGGCCGCCTCGTCCAGGAAGCCCTGGGCGAGCAGGTCCTCCACCTCGCGGGCGGTGATCCGCTCCCAGTCCTCCAGGTCGGCCTCGGCCAGCACCTCGGCCGGGGTGTGGCCGCCCAGGTGCCCGGAGAGATAGGCGGCGGCGCGGCCGGCCATGTCCGCCTCGGCCCCTTCGAGGAACCGTTCGATCCCGGGCAGCCAGCGCTCCTCCACCGTGCGCGGGCTCTCGTTCAGCCGCAGCCGGTGGTAGACCTCCTCGGCCCGGTCCTCCAGCCCGTCGCGGGCCCCGTAGTACGCCACCGCCCGCTCCCCGACCGCCCGCACCAGGTCGGTCCGGTCCCGCTCGGCGAGCCGCAGCATGATGGCGCGCAGGTCGGCGCGGTGCCGTACGGCCCCGGGCCCGGCCGGTTCCACCAGGTCCAGCCGGGCCAGCCCGCCGAACAGCCGGTCGGCCTCCTCGGCCGTGGGCACGTCCAGGCCGCAGGGCCCGGCCAGCACCTCGCGGACCAGCTCGGGGGTGATGGTGCGCAGCGCGAGCCCGGCCCGGGCCAGGGCGCGTACGCCCGGATCGGTGATGCGGGCGAGGATGCGTTCGGAGAGGATGCCCTGGATCAGCATCCGGTCGACCTGGCGCAGGAAGTGCCGTCTGGCCGGCAGGCTCGCGACCAGCTCGCCCAGCGCCCCGGTCCCGCCGTCCTCCTGCGCGGCCGCGCGGGCGGCGAGCTTGAGGCTGAGCGGGTGGCCGCCGACCCGGTCGGCGAGTTCCCCGGCCAGCGGGGCGTCGGTCACCCCGCAGGACATCAGCAGGGCGACCGCGGCCTCCCGGTCGAGCTCGCCGAGCTCGATGAGCAGCGGCTGCACCGGCCGCCCCGGGTGGTCGACCAGCCGTCCGCAGACGATGCTGCGCATCCGGGGGTGGGTCTCCTGGAACGCCGCCCACACGGCCCACATCCGGCCCAGCACGGGCGAGCCGGTGTACTGGGCCTCCTCGAAGGAGTCGATGACGACGACCAGCGGCGGCTGCGCGGCGCCGGGCGCCGCCGGGCCGGCCCGGACCACGAGCGCGCCCAGCCGCCGGGCCAGGTCGGCCTCCCGGGCGGCGGCCAGGGCGTGCACCCCGGAGGAGGTCTGCCGGGCGAGGGTCGCCCGGGTGGTGGTCAGCTCGTACAGCTCGTCGACGGTGCCCTGCTCGGCGCGGTGCGTGCCGGCGGCCTCCTCGCACTCCTGGGCCAACGCGTCGAACTCCTCGCGGTGCGCGGGGAACTGGATGCCGAGCTGGCGGGCCATCTCGGCGATCAGGGTGGCCGGTTCGTGCACCGAGAGGCTGGGCCGTTCGAAGTCGATGTAGGTGAACGGGAAACCGTCGGGGACCTCCGCCACGGCGTCCAGCAGGAACTTCGCCAGCAGCGTGCTCTTGCCGATCCCGCCCGGCCCCTGGACCAGCACCGGCGGCACCAGCCCGCCCCAGGCCCGCGGGAAGAACCCCTCCGGGACGGTCGGGGCGCGGTGCGCCCGCCCGGGGCCGGTGTCCGGCGGCAGCCCGAGGTACGTGCGCAGGGCGGCCAGCTCGGCGGCGCGGCCCTGGAAGGGCTCCCGCACCAGGCGCTCCAGCGGCTGTGCCAGCCGGGCCCGCTCCAGCAGCCGCTGGACCTCGCCGGGGTCCGGGATCCCGGTGATGCCGGGGATCCGGTCCAGCCACAGGACGGCCTGGAGGGTGTGGGTGAGCTCCTCGGCGTCCAGGCCGGGCAGGCGGGGGCCGGAGCCTTCGAGGTAGGCCAGGGCGGTCCGCTCGGGGCCGGGGCCCGGCGGGACCTGGTCGAGGTTGGCCAGCAGGCCGAGCCGGGCCTGCTCCGGGCCGGCGAGGGAGCGCAGCGCCGTGTCGCGGACGGCGGGCTTGAGCACCCAGGTGAGGGTGGCCCGGGTGCCCACGGTCCGGCAGTCCCCGACGAGTTGGAGGTCGGCCCGGCCGGTGGGCTCCGCCTCCCCGGGCAGCCGCAGGGTGGCGGGCTCGAACCGGGTGAGCAGGCAGGCGGCGGCCCGGTAGGCCGCGCGCAGGTCGGGCACGGGCGGCGGGCCCGGCGCGGCCGCGTCGCGGCGCAGCCGCTCGCCCAGCCGGGCGGCGAGGTCCTCGCCGGGGGCCAGCGAGCGGTACAGCCGCACGGTCTCCTCGACGGCCGTGCACACCTTGCGCATGTAGCTGTCCGTGCCGGGGGCCCGGGCCGCCTCCAGCAGGGCCGGCAGCACGGCGCCGACCAGGGCCTCGACGCGTTCCTGGGCGGGCGGGGCGTCGGCGCCGGGGGCCGGGGTGTCCGTGAAGAACTGCCGCAGGAACCGCTGGAGGTCCTCGGGCTCCGCGATCCGCGCGGTGTCGCGCACCTCGTTCTTGCGGATCTCGTACGGCAGCTGCCGCATCGTGGAGGAGTAGCCGAGCAGCACCAGCCGGGGCGCGGCCCGGCGCCGTACGGGGGCGTGCTCGTAGACGGCGAGGGCGAGCTTGCCGATGCAGTCCCAGACGTCCGAGGTGACGTCGAGCTTGTCGCACTCGTCCAGGACCAGCCAGAACTGTTCGGTCGCGGCGGTCGCCTGGCTGACGATGCGGTGCACGGCGTCGTCGATCGACGGAAGTGGATCGTTCAACCGTGTCGGGTTCAACGGTGGGGCGGCGGGTGCGGCGGCGTGCGGATCGGCCACGAACTCGGCCAGCCGCTGGACCACCTGTTCGGCGGTCGAGGTGCGGTCCAGGGTGACCCGGACCGGGCGGAACCCGCAGTGCACGCCCAGATGGCGGATGAAGCTGTAGGTGTACGAGCGCCCGCTGTCGGGTTCCCCGTCGACCACCAGCACGGTCTTGTCGGGGTCGTCGATGAATTCCCGGATGCTGCGGCGCAGATCGGCCCGGTCGAGGAAGACCTCGGCGCCGTTCTTCAGCACGGTGGTGAGGAAATGGTCCTCCGGCGACCGGTGCAGCCGCGCGGCCTCGTCCAGTTCACCCTTGAACTTCAGGACCATCTCCGCGGCCGGGAGGGAGGCGAGGGAGCCGAGCTCGGACAGGGTCTGCAGCAGCAGTTGCTGGAGCTCGACGCCCTCGCCCCGGACGGCCTCCACCAGGGCTACGGCGTTCTCACCGGCCCGGGGACCGAGCGGCAGCCGTCCGACGAACTCGGCGGGGAACCCGAACTGCCGGAGCCGGGGTGCGGGCTCCGTGGTGGTGAAGAAGTGGTCCCGTGTCCACTCGGTGACGAGGTCCCATTCGGTATCGGTGAGCGACATAGCGCACCTGCGCACCTGCACTGCCGCCGCTGCGGCGCGGGAGGACGGACAGCCTGATATCTGTCATGGTTTCACCCGCTCCGTACCCCTGCAAGGCGGCTGATCACCGTCGTCGGCCGGTCCTCGGTGTCACTTCCCGAGGACGATGTCGTCGTGCGACTCCAGCCGCTTCCAGCGCTCGGCCGGTGCCCGGGTGACCGGCATCAGGTCGGCGGCCGGCAGCGGTCCCAGTTGCAGGGCGGTGAGGTCGACGATGTCGGAGACGGGCACCTGGAAGGTGCGGAACGCCCCCAGCGGCGGCGGGTCGCCCGGCCGGGCGCCGGCCATGGCCCGCTCGTAGTCGCGGCTGAGGTCGGGGCTCTGGTCCAGGATGTACGCGGTGGAGGCCAGCCGGCCGCCCTGGATGAAGGCCGCCACCTTCCAGAAGCGCAGCGGGACCTGGATGCCGCGGTAGGGCGGGTCGGACTCGTGCAGGACGGGGCCGGTCATGACGGTGAGCTTGCGGTCGAACTCGGCCGCGTGGTCGAGCAGGAAGTTCTCCAGGCCCTGCCAGAGCTGCTTGCCCTGGTTGAAGATGTCCTGCTGGGGGGCGGCGTTGGTGTAGTGGAAGGTGTCGTTGTTGGCGCGGTTCGCCTCGGCCGTGGCCCCCCAGACCGGGTCGAGCCGGCGGACCAGGTGGCCGCGGTCCAGGGTGTTGTTGCGGTAGATGTCGTTGCCGGCCTGCTGGGACTCCGGGAGCCGGGGGTCGAACTCCCAGTTGTCCTCCCGGGGCACGTCCGGCAGCAGCTTCGCGCCGTCGATGCACACGGCGGTGGCCGCGGCCAGCCTGCGGTCGGGACGGTGCACGACCGTGAAGTGCGTGTAGTGCAGGACCACCGTCTCGACGGCGGGCGAGGTGGGCAGGGGCAGGGGGACCACCGGGCCGAGGAAGGCCTCGTCGTAGCCGGTACGGTCGTCGAGCGCACCGGCACGCGCCGCCAGATCCGGCGGCGACTCAATTGCGTTCATATGATGGAAGTACCGCGCGGAGCGCATCCTTCACGGTGCGGTGCACCGGGCCACCCGAACAGCGGCCACCCCCTCGACCCGTGTCGGCAGACCCGATCGGGCGGCGTACCCGCCCCCCTGGTTCAGACCGTGGCGGCCACGGAACCCATGCAGTCGTCCCTTCGTGCGCCCGCCCGACAAGGAGCCCCCATGCCCACCGGTCTGTCCCTGCACATCGGCCTCAACAGCGTCGACCCCGCCCGGTACGACGGCTGGAACGGCCAGCTCGTGGCCTGCGAGAACGACGCCCGCGACATGGCCGCGATCGCCCGCGCCAACGGGTTCTCCGACACCCTGATCCTCACCCGGGACGGGACCGTGCAGAACATCACCGCCCAGTTGCGCGAGGCCGCCCGCCAACTCGTCAGCGGTGACATCCTGCTCTTCACCTACTCGGGCCACGGCGGCCAGATGCCCGACCTCACCGGCGACGCGGACGTCGAGACCGACCGCAAGGACGAGACCCTCGTCTTCTTCGACCGGCAGTTCCTCGACGACGAGCTGTACAAGGAGTTCCAGGCCTTCGCCAAGGGCGTGCGCATCGTCGCCCTGCTCGACTGCTGCCACAGCGGCACCAGCATCGAGTCCGTCCAGGAACTCCTCAGCCCCCAGGCCCTGGAGACCCAGTTCGGCTCCAGCGCCCCCCAGCAGGTCGAGGCCGCGGCCCGGGTGATCCCCAGCGACAAGCAGCAGCAGCTCCTCGACCGGGACCGCGAGCTCTACGCGGACCTCCAGCGCCAGCTGAAGAAGAACAACGGCCAGGCCCCCGACGCCCTGCTGATCGGCGCCTGCCAGGACAACCAGGTCGCCTCCGACGGCGCGGTCAACGGACTGTTCACCGAGAAACTTCTCGCGGTCTGGGACAACGGCGGCTTCCAGGGCGGCTACCGCGACTTCCACCGCGACATCCAGAAGACCATGCCGGCCATCCAGAGCCCGAACTTCTACACCACCGGCGCCCCCTCGCCCGTGTTCCTCGACCAGAAGCCGTTCACCGTCTGAGCGGCGGGGCCCCGCACCGTACAGGACGGTGCGGGGCCCCCTGTGCCCTCCGGTCGCCGGAGGTCAGAACCGGTCCGGGGCCACCGGGAACGGCGGCACCGGACCCGGCCGGGTCAGCCGCTGACCCTCGGCGGGCGGTGTGGTGCACGTGATGTCCTGGTACGGCAGCCGGCCCGTGGCCAGGTACGCCGAGACCGGGGCGTTCGCGCACGACGCCTGGTCGAACAGGTACACGCCGTGGCCCTCACCACCGGCCGCGTACACCATCCGGGACCCCTTCAGCGCGCGGTGCAGGCCCTGACCGCTGGCCAGCGGGGTCTGGGAGTCCCACTCGTTCTGCACGGTCATCACCGGCGTGCGGTTGTTGACCGCCGTGACCTTCTCCACCGGCCGGTCCCAGAACGCGCACGGCATCACGTTCGAGGCGAAGTCCCCGAACAGCGGGTACCGCTCCTTGTCCCGGACCGCGTCGCGCCGGTACTGCTCGGGGTCCCGCGGCCAGGCGTCGGTGTCCCCGCACACCACGGCCAGGAACACCGCCGTGCTGTTGTCCGCGGCCGGCTGCCCGGCCCGGCCCTGGAGCCGGCCCCGCAGGAACTGCTCCGGCAGCGCGCCGGCCGGCGGCCGGCCCTCGGCGGCCGCCTTGAGCGCCTTGACGAGCTCCGCCGCCTGCCGCGGGTAGAAGAAGTACGGCCGTGCGGTGCGGATGTCGTCGCCGGTCAGCTTCTGCCCGTCGATCAGGATCGGCTCCCGGTCCGCCCGCGCCACCAGGTCCCAGAAGGTGCGCGAGACCGCCTCCGGCGTGTCGCCCAGCCCGTACTCGGCCGCGCGCTGCGCCGTCCACTGCGTCCACCGCCGGAAGGCCGGTTCCGCGCCCTCCGCCCATATCTGGATCATGCCGCGCCAGGCCCGCTCCGGATCGACCCCGCTGTCCAGCACGATCCGGTCACTGCGCTGCGGGAACATCTCCGTGAACACCGCGCCCAGGTACGTGCCGTACGAGTAGCCCAGGTAGGAGATCTTGCGCTCGCCCAGGACCGCGCGGATCACGTCCATGTCCCGGGCGGTGTTGCGGGTGGTGATGTACGGCAGGACGTCCTTGGCCGCCGCCCGGCACTTGTCCGCGACCCCGCGCGCCCACGCCACGTCGGCGGCGAAGGTCTCGGCCTTGTAGGGACGCAGCCAGTTCTGCTCGGCCTCGGTGAGCCCGCAGCTGATCGGGCTGCTGCGGCCCACGCCGCGCGGGTCGAAGCCGATGAGGTCGTACTGCTCGCGGACCTCCTTCGGCAGGTGCTCGTCCATCAGGAGGGGCATGTCGAGCCCGGGACCCCCGGGGCCGCCCGGGTTGGCCAGCAGCACCCCGTGCCGCTTGGCCGGATCGGTGGCCTTGATCCGGGAGATCGCCACGTCCAGGGTGGCGCCCTTGGGCTTGCGGTGGTCGAGCGGGACCTTGACGGTCGCGCACTCGTAGGCGGCGCTCAGTTCGGGGTCGCAGCGCTGCCAGTCGGGCTTCTGCGTGAGGATGTCCGAGGAGGGGGCGGTGATCGTCTCGGCGGCCGAGGCCCCGGCCGGTGCCAGGGCCGGGACCACGGTCGCGAAGACGCCCGCGGCGAGCAGCGGCGCGAATCGTCGCATGCGCACGAAAGCCGTTCCTTTCGCTGATGTCAGGACATCCCCACCCTGGGGGAAGGAACGGCTTTGCGAATCATCACCGAGACGGGCTCGATCTACTCCTCACGAACGAGGAGAGAAGCAGACAAGTGACCGAAAACGACGTGCAGTTGGTGAGGCGGGGGTACGGCACGCCTACCGCGGGGCCGGCCCGCCGACGGCCGCCGCCCGCTCCAGGCCCGCCGGCAGCGCCCGGTCGGCCGAGTGCACCACGCCCAGCGCCTGGGTGGCCCGGGTCAGCGCCACGTACAGGTCGCTCGGCTCCAGATCGGCCGGCTCCACGACCACGACCGTGTCGAACTCCAGCCCCTTGGCCTGCCGCGGGTCCAGCAGCACCACGGTCCGCGTCAGGTCCGGCTCCTCGCCCGCCCGGACGCCCGGCAGCGCCGGCGCCAGCTCCGTGTGCAGCGCCCGCGGCGCGATCACCGCCAGCCGGCCCTCGGCCGGCAGGTGCCGCAGCACCTCCTCGCCCACCGTGCCCGCGAGGTCCTCGGCAGCCCGCACCCAGGGCCGTACGCCCGTGGACCGCACCGACCGGGGCGGCTCGAAACCGGGCTGCCGGGCCCGCAGCACCTCCGCCGCCACCGCCATGATCTCGGCGGGCGTACGGTAGTTGACCCCGAGCCGGACCAGCTCCCAGCGGTCCCCGACGTACGGCTCCAGGATGCTCCGCCAGGAGCCGCAGCCCGCCTCGTCGCCGGTCTGCGCCGGGTCCCCGACCAGGGTCATCGAGCGGGTCGGGCAGCGCCGCATCAGCAGCCGCCACGCCATCGCCGACAGTTCCTGGGCCTCGTCGACGATGACGTGCCCGAAGGCCCACCGGCGGTCGGCCGCGGCCCGCTCGGCCGTACTGCGGTGGTCGGCCTCCTCGTGCCGCTCGGCCATCCGTTCGGCGTCGATGATGTCGTGCGCGGCCAGGTACTCGTTCTCCTGGTCCTCGAACTCGTAGCTCTCCGAGCCCGCCGACAGGTCCAGCACCCCCTGCGCGTACGCCACCCGCTCCAGCCGCTCGCGCGCCCGCCGGGCCCGCTCGGCCGTGTCGTCGACGCCGAGCAGCTCGGCCGCCTCGTCCAGCAGGGGGACGTCCGCCGGGGTCCAGGCACCGCCGGGGGCCCGCCGGACCAGTTCCGCGTCCTTCCCGGACAGGTGCGTGGGCTCCGCCAGGAAGTCGCCGATGAGCTGCTGCGGGGTCAGGTAGGGCCACAGCGTGTCGATCGCGGCGTGCACCGGGCCACTGGTGGCGATCTCCTTGCCGAGCTGGGCGATGTCGTCGGGGCCCAGCAGGTTCGGGCCGCCGTACGGGTCCGCGCCGAGCCGGTCCGCGAGCTGCTCGGTCAGCGCGTCGATGATCCGGAAGGCGAAGTACGGGCGCGCCACGTTGTGCGGCAGCCCGGTGGACCGGGCGCGGTCCCGGGCTTCGTGCGCCATCGTGCGGTCCAGCAGCAGGACCCCGTAGTCGTCGTGCTCGATCTCCAGCGCGGGCTCCGGCACCACGTCCGCGTCCTCCCCGCTGCCGGCCGGCACCTCCTCCGGCAGCGTCTGCCGGTCCGCGACCACCCGGGCGAGCACCTCGGCCATGGCGGCGCGGCCCTTGACCTCGGCGGCGCCCGGGCGGTCGGTGCCGGTGGCGTGCACCCCCGGGAACAGTTCGCCGGGGGAGGACAGCAGCACCCCGGTCTCGCCGAGGGCGGGGAGGACCTCCCCGATGTAGCCGAGGAAGGCCGGGTTCGGGCCGACGATCAGCACGCCGCGCCGCGCGAGCAGCTCCCGGTGGGCGTACAGCAGGTACGCCGCCCGGTGCAGGGCGACGGCCGTCTTGCCGGTGCCCGGCCCGCCCTCCACGACCAGCACCCCGCGGTGCGAGGAGCGGATGATCCGGTCCTGCTCCGCCTGGATGGTCTCCACGATGTCGTGCATCCGGCCGGTGCGGGCGGCGTCCAGGGCCGCGAGCAGCACCGCGTCCGCGTCGGCGCCCTCGTACCCCGTGCGCTCCGGGTCGGTGAGGTCGAGGATCTCGTCGTGCAGCGCGGTGACCTCCCGGCCGCGGGTGGTGATGTGCCGGCGGCGGCGCAGGCCCATCGGGTGGTGCCCGGTGGCCAGGTAGAACGGGCGGGCGACCTCGGCCCGCCAGTCCAGGACCAGCGGGGTGAGGTCGGCGTCGTCCTCACGGATCCCGATCCGGCCGATGTGGTGGTCCCGGCCGTCGGAGAACTCCAGGCGGCCGAAGCAGAGGCCGTTCTCCCCGGAATCCAGTGCGGAAAGCAGACCGGACTGCTCGGCCACCACCACGTCGCGTTCCAGGCGCGCCTGGGCGCTGTTGCCGACCTCGCGCAGGGCCCGCTTCACCGCCCGTTCGGCCTGGTCACGCAGGTCGTCGAGGCGAGCGTAGAGCGACGTGACGAATTTCTGCTCGCTCCGGAATTCCTCGGTTGACAATTCCACTCCTGACGCGATATGGTGTCTCCATAAGCTTCCCACGCGCTTCGGCATGCCTGTTCGCATTCCAGTGCGTGAAACAATCAATATACGCAGGGAAATACCCCGGCCGTCAATGCGGCCGGGGTATTTCTTTGTGTGCGCCGCGCCCCGGGTCAGACCGCCGTGCGCCGCAGCAGCACGGTCAGTGCCGGGACCAGGACGAGCGCCGCGGCGACCCAGGCGAAGGCCGCGCCGAACGCCAGCGGCGGCGGGTCCACCGCCCCGAGGGCCGCCAGCAGGTGCAGCACCAGCGTCCCGCCGCCGACCGCGCCGGCCGCGAGCCAGCCGGCCGGCGACGCACCGCCGCGGACGGCCAGCCAGCCGGCGACCAGCAGGCAGGCCACGGTCACCACCGACGCCAGCAGCGCTGCCGGGTCGCCCGAGGTGAGCGCGACCGGCTCCGGGGGCAGGTGAAGCAGGCCGCACACCCCCAGCGCGAGCACCGCGCCCCAGCGCAGCACGCCGGGCGCGCCGCCGCCCTCCCGCACCGGATCGGGCCGTGGCTCGGGGTCCGGGGCCGGCCAGGGCGTGGGTGCCGGTGCGGTGGGTGCCGGCGCCGGGAGCGGTGGCGGAGGCGGGGCCTGCGGAACCCCCGCCGGGCCACGGACCGGGTCCGCGACGGGCGGCCCGCCGGAACCCCGGTCGGGGCCGGCGTACGGCTCGCGAGCCGGGCTCGGAGCCGGGCTCGGAGTCGGGGTCGGGCTCGGCGCGGG